>JACQWL010000285.1 GCA_016209255.1 Verrucomicrobiota bacterium | reverse complement strand
TCGCTCGTCCGCGTAAACTCGTTGCTCGGTGTCCTGATGGCGGAGGCGCGCGCTTTTCTTCACCGGCCCACGGTAGTCTGATGGCGACCGGGCCGGGCGAGTTTCAGCGTCGGGAAAACGCCCGTGGGCCGCACGACGGCATCCCTACTGGAAATTAACGACGCGGAGCGGCTGCGGTTTCGCCTGCTGCTCGGCGAAATCGGAGTGCTCGACTGAGATTCCGCTACGCCCACGTCGCGCAAAGGATCGACTCTCTTTCAAACTCAGGCCGTTGAAACACGGAGGTCGCGACGACCGCTGAGAAAACACATCTTCGTCGCGTTCGCGCACTGCGGTCTCGCAGAATCCTCGCGCGCCAACAGGAATTTTTCGGGCAGCTTAGCCACAAAAAGCGCAAAAAATGGGCCCGCTGCACTTCGAGCCGAGCGAAGCCGCCGGCGCAGCGTGATGGCGCGGAAAAAGGGTAACGCGATTGTCCGCGGTTTCCCGGCACGCCGATGGCACGGAGCATTCATGCATTGACATCCTACATATTATATGTAGGTATCCTAGGCATCACATGGACGCTGAAAAATCCGACCTTCTCCAAGGCACGCTGGACATGCTGATTTTGAAAGTCGTCGCCCTGGGGCCAATCCACGGCTACGCGATCGCGCAGCGCATCCGGCAAATCTCCCGGGACGCGCTGCAGATTCAACAGGGCTCGCTTTACCCGGCGCTGCACCGGCTTGAAAAGCGCAAGTGGCTGCAAGCCGAGTGGCGGGACGCGGAAAGCGGACGCGAGGCGAAGTTCTACGCCCTCACCGCCGCCGGCCGAAGGCAGCTCAAAGAGGAAGAGGAAAGTTGGGCACGCCTTTCCGCCGCGATCGGGCTGATCATGCGAACGCCTGAATAGGAAAGGTTGCGATGTCCTGGTTACCCGCAGTTTTTCGCCAGCGCACCCTCGAACGGGAACTCGACGCGGAACTGCGCTTCCTCTTCGATCAGCAGATCAAGGACAACCTCGCGGCCGGGATGAGCCCGGAGGAAGCGCGCCGCGCTGCGGCGATCGAGTTCGGCGGTTTGGAGCAGGTGAAGGAGACCTGTCGCGACGAGCGCAGCGGACAATGGCTCGAAACGCTCCTACACGATCTGCGCTACGCGGTGCGGCAGCTGCGCAAGACTCCCGGCTTTACTTCCGTCGTCATTCTTTCACTCGCCCTCGGCATCGGCGCGAACACCGCGATCTTCAGCTTGGTAAACGAAGTCCTGCTGAAATCGCTGCCGGTCAAAAATCCGGACGAACTCGTGGTGTTTCGCCATTCGGGAAGAATTATGGCGTATGCACCGCGCTGGATTAACGGCAACGGCGACCACGTCGTCGATTCGATCACGAAGGAACACCGCAACAACGCGTTTTCCCCCGTCGTCTTCGCGCGCTTGCAGGAAAAAAGCACGGCACTTTCCGACGTGTTCGCGTTTAGCCCGATGGCGCAACTCAACGCGGTCATCGACGACATGCCCGAAATCGTTCCGCTGGGTCAGATCGTGTCGGGCAATTACTACGCCGGGCTCGGCGTGCCGGCCTTGCTCGGCCGAACGCTCACTCCCGCCGACGATCAACCTGCCGCCACGGCAGTCGCGGTGATTTCGCATCGCTACTGGCAGCGACGCTTCAATCGCGAACCGGCGGTCGTCGGGAAAACGATTTGGCTAAACACGGTGCCGGTTACGATCGTGGGCGTCACTCCGGCGAATTTTTCCGGCACCCTGCAAGTGGGCGAGGCACCGGATTTTTCCGTTCCCCTCGCGCTGGCGCCCCGGCTTCGCCCGGAACGAGCGAGCTACTTCGAGCGCCAGCAGCCGTCGTATTGGTGGCTGCGGATCATCGGGCGCCTGCAACGCGGTGCGACCCGTGAGCAGGTCCGCGCCCAGCTCGAAGGCGCGTTTCAGCAAGTCGTGCTCGAGGCATTTCCGAACACTGACATGCCTCTGCCGGGGCTCCGCGTCGAGCCCGGCGATCAGGGCCTCGACGAGGCGCGCCGCACCTACCGGCAATCGTTGCTCATCCTCACCGGTCTCGTCGGCCTCGTATTGACGATCGCGTGCGTGAACGTCACCAATCTGCTCCTGGCGCGTGCGGCAGCGCGGCGGAAGGAAATCGCGGTGCGTCTCGCGCTCGGCGCCGGCCGGGGCCGGGTCGTCCGGCAGTTGCTGACGGAAAGCCTGCTCCTCTCACTGCTTGGCGGTGGACTCGGCGCGCTCTTCGCCTGGTGGGGCAAGGATCTGCTGCTCGCCTTGCAACCAGCAGCGCTGCCATCGACCAGCGGCAGCGCGCTGGTGCTCGATCTCGCGATCGACGGACGGGGGCTCGCGTTTACCATCGCCGTCGCTATCGCGACCGGGATCCTGTTCGGGCTCATTCCCGCGCTGCGGGCGACGCGCGTGGATTTGAATGCCGAGTTTCAGGGCGGCGCGCGCACTCGCGGCAGCGTCTCGCGTTCCCGGCTCGCGAAATCACTCATGGTTGCGCAAGTGGCGCTCTCGCTCGTGTTGCTCATCGGGGCGGGCCTGTTCACGCGCACGCTCCGCAACCTGCAGCGGGTCGACGCCGGTTTCGATCGCGGACAGTTGCTGCTCTTCCGTCTCGATGCCGAGGCGGCGGGCCGCGATCGCATGCAGACGGCAGCGCTTTACCGGGAGGTGCGTGAGCGCGTCGCGGCTCTGCCGGGCGTGCGCGCGAGCACATTCTCCATGTATCCGCTTCTCGCCAGTCAGAAAACCGGCGGCGGCGGATCGATTTTTGGCTACAAGAACGGCCCGGGTGTTGCGATAACCATCGGTGGCGACATCACCGGTGTCGGTCCTGATTTTTTCAAAACCATTCGCATCCCCGTTCTCCTCGGCCGCGAATTCGACTTCCGGGACACGACACGTGCGGCGGAGGTCGTCGTGATCAACCAGAAGCTCGTCCGGAAGGTGTTCGGCGACGAAAACCCCATTGGCAAGCGCACGACGTTTGGAGAAATCGTCGGCGTCGTGGCCGACGCGCATTATGATGATTTGAAAAACTCCGTGGAGCCGACTGCCTACGTTCCGTTCCAGCAGATGAGGGTGTTGGGCGGGCAGGGAAATTTCGCCGTGCGCACGGACGTGGATTCGCGTGCGGTACTGGCGTCGGTCCGCGGCATCGTACGCCAGATCGATCCGAAGCTGCCGCTCTTCGACGTGCGCACACAGGAGGAGCAGGTGGCGCGACTGCTGCAGCAGGAACGACTCTTCGCGCAGCTTGCAGGTTTCTTCGGCCTGCTCGCGCTCGGGCTGGTCTGTGTCGGCCTCTATGGACTGATGTCGTATGCGGTGCTGCAACGCACGGGCGAGATCGGCATCCGCGTGGCGCTGGGTGCGCTGCCACGGTCGGTGCAGTGGATGATCCTGCGCGAATCGCTCGCGCTCGTGTGCGTTGGGGTAGTGGTCGGAGTCGCCGGCGCGTGGGCGGCCAGTCGGCTGATCGCCAAAATGCTCTACGGCCTCTCCCCGACAGACCCGGTCACGTATGGCGGCGTAGCGTTGCTGCTGATCGCAGTCGCGCTGCTCGCATGCCTGCTCCCCGCGCGCCGCGCCTCCAAGGTCGATCCGATGGTCGCGCTGCGGTGCGAGTGAACGATTCATGCCGTCGCGGTGCAGCCAGTATTCCTGGGCGCGGTAGCCGCGGAGCGTGGCGCGCTCGAAAGCCCGCTCGCGCATCTGCCGGATGGTGGCCGCCGGATTGCTCGCGCCACCCCTCCGCGGTCCGCTGCGCGCAAACCAACGCCAGGGCCGGCTTGTCCCGCCGTGGCTTGCCCCGCCACCGGTCAGCGCGTGCTCACACGCATGACCTACCAATGGCGGCTGCGCATGCCGTCCGACACGCTTTGGAACCTCGGCGTCCGCTACAAGCTGCCCAGCGGCAATTCGCGGTACGACCACTCGCGCGCGATCAACATTAACAACCTCTTCGACCTCGACTACCAACGCGCGAATCGCCTGCTCGGAGAACGGCCCGCGGTATATTTCGCGTACTCGCTCAACCGCAGCGGCGGCCGGCGCTGACCGACGTTTCCATCTTGCCGTGTTTCGGAGGTTGTGTCGGTCACTGACCACTGGCGATATCGAGATCGAACGGAATCTGCCGGGAACTTGAAATCATGAAGCGACTACCCCTTCTCTGCGCGGCCATCTTCACCCTTGTCGGACTGGTCGCGACGGTGCGCGCACAGCAGAGGGTGCTGTACGAAAAGGCGTCGCCGTACAGCACGGTCATCGTCACGGAAGAGAACGGTCTGAGAACGTTGCTGTTCGAAAAGGGCGGGGCCCGGCAGAGTGTCGTCAAACCCGGCGATCCCGACCACCTGGAGCTGCCGTACGCGTCCGCCGCCTTTGCGGGCCTCGCGCTGTGCGGCGAACCGCGCCGCGTACTCGTTGTCGGCTTGGGTGGCGGCACCTTGCCGGTGTTTCTCCGCAAACATTATCCCGATGCCACGATCGACGCCGTCGACATCGATCCGGATGTCGTTTATGTGGCCAAGAAGTTCTTCGACTTCCGCGAAGACAGCCGGATGCACGCCTTCGTGGGTGATGGCCGCGAGTTCATCGAAAAGATCCGACAGCCCTACGACGTAATTTTCCTGGACGCCTTCGGCAGCGACAGCGTGCCGCCGCACTTGACCACGCAGGAGTTCCTGCGGGCGGTGCGTCGGGCGATCAGGCCAGACGGCGTCGTGGTGGGCAATATCTGGAGTCGCCAGTCCAACCCGCTGTACGACTCCATGGTCCGCACCTACCAGGAAGTCTTTGATGAACTTTATATCCTGGATGTCCAGGGAGCCGGCAACCGGATCCTGCTCGCCCTGCCGCGCCGGCAGAATCTGAGCCGCGAAGATCTGGCTGGACTGGCCCGCAAGGTTTCAAGCGCCAAGCGGTTTCGTTTCGACCTCGGCGAGCGGGTTACGCACGGCTTCCAGCACGCAACCAAGAAGAACAACGAGGGCCGCGTCCTGCGAGACGTGGACCTGGGGCGGCCCAAGTAGCCTGGACAAGGGCGATCACAACGGTTCTGGCGAACAGCGGGAGCAGGGCCGGGCAGGCGGCGCGGCATCGCCCCCTGCCACTTCCCCGTTCCGACCGGCTCGCGCGCGAATAACAGGCCGTGCCGCGCGTGTCGGCGGCGGGATTCAGCACGGGATTGCCGTTCATCGGCTTCGGCAGCCGCAACGCCGTCACCGTCGTGCTCGTGGCCATCGCGATGCTCGCCTGTCTCATCCGCGCCGTGCGGGCCGCACGGGTGCCCCCGATGGAGGCGCTGCGCAGCGACTGCCCCAGCGCGCGTTGCGGCGTCAGAGATCCGCACAACCGACCTGTCGGATCTCGTGCGCCGGGATAAGAAACACCGGGCGGACGATTTCGCCGAAGTTCGACGCGAGGATTGAGATTGCGCCGCCTCACTCACGCGGCGGTAGCCGCTTGAGCAACGCCTTCATCTCGGCCACGACGGGCGCGTGGGCTTTGTCCTCAGCGAGATTTTTCAACTCATGCGGATCCCTGGCTTCGTCGAAGAGCATCGCGCCTTTCGCGCCCTCGTCCCACTCCGCGTAGCGCCACCGCGCCGTGCGCACCGCCCGGCCCAGAACGCCGTTGATCAGGCAGACCGAAAAGGCCGGCGTGTCCCGCGGCGCGCCCGGATCCCGCAGCAACAGTGCGAGGCTTTCGCCCTGCAAGCCGGCCGGCGCCGGCAGCGCGCACAGCTCGGCGAGCGTCGGATAAATGTCGATCATCTGCACGATCTGTCGCGCGACCTTCCCGTTGCCCTTCGCGCCGGGAGCCTGGATCATCAGCGGTATGCGGGTGCCAATCTCGAAGAGTGAGTTGTGCTTCGACCACTTGCCCTTCTCGCCCAGATGGTACCCGTGGTCGCCCCAGAACAGCACGACAGTGTTGTCGCGCAGCCCCAGCCGGTCGAGCGCGGCCAGCACGCGGCCGACCTGCGCATCGACAAACGAACACGACGCCCAGTAGGCGCGGATGTACTCGCGCGCCTCCGCGTCGCTCGCCTGGCGGCCGATAAAAAGGTCGCCACTCCGCGCCGGCACCGCGAGCGGTGGAAAACCCGGAGGCGTCGTCGGCACATGCTGAAAATCCACCGGCAGCGGAATCCTGGCCACATCGAGCCGGTCAAACATCTTCCCCGGCGCCGTCAGCGGGCTGTGCGGGCGGGTGAAACCGCACGCGATAAAGAACGGCTTGTCCTTGTGCCGCTCGAGGTAGTCGATCGCGCGGTCGGCGATCCTCCAGTCGGCATGGCTCTCGCCTTCGCCATCGAGCCGGATCAGCCGGTCCGATCGCTTCGGGTCCTGCCCCGGCCGCTGGGCGTCCACCGCGCCGGAAAACTTTCGCTTCTCGCCGCCCTCGGTCCACGCCGTGTCGTCGTCGATGCCCCCGTGAAAGATCTTGCCGGTCCGCAGCGACGCGTAGCCCTGCTGTTTGAAAAACTTCGGCAGCGAGATCCAGTCCGGGTGCGCCGCGCCGAACCAGGTCCGGTTGCCGAGCACTCCCGTCGCCGTCGGGTGGCGGCCGGTGAGCATCGACGTCCGCGAGGGGTTGCACAGCGGGTACTGCACATACGCGCGCTCGAACCGCAGGCTGGCGGCGGCGAGCCTGTCCAGATTCGGGGTGTGCACGATCGGATTTCCGTACGCGCCCAAATCGGGCCGCATGTCGTCGGCCATCAGAAAAAGGACGTTCAACGGTTTCGCCACGACGAACGGGGCGAGCAAGGCGCAGATCAATCCGGTCACCACGGACCGGCACAGGTGGCGGGAGGCGGAGTCCATGCCCCAAGCGAAGTATGTACAACGGCCCGACGCAACCCTACCAGCACCGGCGCCCACCAGCCGATCGAGGGTTTCGCCGACCTCGTGCTCGCCGCCCTGCGGGAAATCCTCGGGAAGCAGGGTTCGTCCGCGAGCTGAGGCGGGGCTCTTCTCCTAATCTCGGCGGCGGGCACAATCCTGAAGTTTTGCGCGCCCGGCCGGGGCATTCGAAGGACCCCGGGGTTCCTCCGAGATTCCGCGCAATGGCGGCTTGCCACTCGCCGCGGTCACTTGCCACTGTCGCGGTTTTCCCATGCCGACACTTAAGTTCGCCGTTCTCGCCGGAGACTACATCGGGCCCGAGGTCATGACCGAGGCCTTGCGCGTGCTCGAGCACGCCGCCGGGCAGGAGAACCTGACCCTCGCCTACATCAAGGCCGACGTCGGCGGGGCGGGCATCGACAACCACGGCACGGCGCTTCCCGATTCCACGCTCAAAGTCTGCGAGCAATCCGATGCCATTCTCTTTGGCTCGGTCGGCGGCCCCAAGTGGGAAAAACTGCCGCCCAAGGAGCAACCGGAGCGCGCCGCGCTCCTGCCGCTGCGCAAGCACTTCACGCTTTTCGCCAACATCCGCCCCGGCCTGCTCTACCGCGAGCTCACCGACGCCTCGCCGCTCAAGACCAACCGCATCCCCGACGGCATCGACATCGTCTGCATCCGCGAACTCACCGGCGGCCTCTACTTCGGCCTGCCCAAGCAAACGACGACGCTGCCGGACGGCGACGTGCAGGCCGTCGACACGATGGTGTATCGCAAGAGCGAGATCGAGCGCATCGCCGCCACCGCCATCACGGCGGCGCGCGCGCGCAAGAAGAAGCTGTGCTCCGTCGACAAGGCCAACGTCCTCGAAACCTCCGTCCTCTGGCGCAAGACGGTCACCGACTACGTGGCCCGGCACGCGCCCGACATCGCCCTGACCCACATGTATGTCGACAACGCCGCGATGCAGCTCGCCCGCGATCCGAACCAGTTCGACGTGTTTGTGACCGAAAACATGTTCGGCGACATCCTCTCCGACGAGATGGCGGTGATCTGCGGCTCGCTCGGCATGCTCTCGTCGGCCTCCCTCGGTGCGGGCAAAAATTCCCTCGGACTCCCCTTTGGGCTTTACGAGCCTGCCGGCGGCACGGCGCCCGACATCGCCGGCAAAGGCATCGCGAACCCATGCGCCCAGATCCTCTCAGGGGCGCTGATGTTGCGCTTCAGTTTCGGGCTGGAGAAAATCGCGATGCGGATCGAAGCCGCCGTGAAAAAAGCCGTCACGTCAGGCACCCGGACCGCCGACATCGCTTTCGGCGGCGCGACCGTCGGCACCCGCGCCATGGCCGAGGCGATCATCGCGCAGTTGTAGGCGCCACCGGGCGCGGCGGAGCGAATTTGCGGATTTGCACCCGTTGCGGCATAAACCTAAATTCCGCAGTTCCCTCGGATAAGCCACTCGCTGGCGCTCGTAGCCACGAGCGCCAGCGAGTGGTAACTGCGGAATATAAGATAGAGCCGCTCCCACACCCAACC
>JACQWL010000284.1 GCA_016209255.1 Verrucomicrobiota bacterium | reverse complement strand
GTGGAGGGCATGGGAGTCATGCGGGCGAGGGTTGAGTCGTCGTAGTGCGGTCAGCCTGATCGCGCTTCAACGGTAAAGCACGGGCAGGCTGCCCGTGCCACGACTGACAGTCGGTCACGCTTTAATCAAGCGCTGCACCCGCTCGTTGTCACCGCGGCCGTTGCCGGGCGCATCGGCACTCGCGACTCAATGGACGAACGCCGGCAAGCCGGATTCTCTTGTATCGCCGCGGCGCGTGTTTGAAGGTCAGCCGCAAATGGAGAAACAAACATGAATCCCAGAACTGTCCTCGGATGGATCGGCGGCGCGGCGCTCATCTTCGTCCTGGTCGTGGCCGCGGCGTCGGCGTCCTTTGTGGTCGAGCCGGGGCATCGCGGGGTCGAGGTGATGCTCGGCAAGGTGTCGCCGGCGTTCAAGCCGGAGGGCTTCGGGTTCAAGCTGCCCTTCGTCACGACGATCGTGCCGCAGATGATCCGGCAGCAGACGGCGAAGATGCAGGCGGACTGCTACTCATCCGACCTGCAGCAGGTGAAGATCCACGTTCGCGTGCTCTACCGCGTGCCCGAGGCGTCGGTGGTGAACATTTTCCGGGATTACGCGGGCGTTCCGTTCGACACGCTGATCAAGCCGCGCGTGGCGGAGGCGCTCAACGAGATCACCGCGTTGCGCACGGCGGAAGTGATCGTGCAGAAGCGCGAGGCGGTGAAGAGCCTGGCGCTGGAAAGCGCGCGCCGGAAGCTCGGCGACATTCTCATGATCGAGGATCTCGTGCTCGAGGACATCAACCTGACGCACGCGCTGGAGAACGCGATCGAGGCCAAGATGGTGCAGGAGCAGGAGGCGGCCCGCTCGCGCTTCGCCCAGCAGCAGGCGCAGGTCGAGGCCAGCACCGTGGTCATCAAGGCGAAGGGCGAGGCCGAGTCGATCGTCCTGCGCGGCAAGGCGCTGCGCGAGAACCCCAGCGTGCTCGAGCTCCAGATCATCGAGCACTGGGACGGCGTGACGCCGCTCGTTGTCGGGCCCGGTGCGACCGGCGCGAACATGATGCTGCCCCTCGGCGACTTCGGGACCGGCGCCGCGCCCGCGGCCAGGGAGGGCGCCAAATGAACTCGCGCCAACGCAACGTAACCGACGAAATGGAAATCGATCCGGACGTCGTGAAGCGGCTGATCGGCACCGTGATCGTGGTGTTCGTCGTGATTCTGCTGGCGTCGTCGGGCACCTACGTCGTGCAGCCGGGCTTCCGCGGCGTGGCGGTGACGCTCGGCACGGTGGCGCCGGACTTCAAGCCGGAGGGTTTCGGGTTCAAGCAGCCCTTCCTCACCCACATCCAGCCGATCTCGATCCGCCAGCAGACGCGGCCGATGCCGGCCGAGTGCTATTCGTCGGATCTGCAGCAGGTGAAGATGGAAGTGCACGTGCTCTATCGCGTGCCGGAGCGCTCGGTGGTGAAGATTTTCCAGGAGTATGCCGGCGAGCCGTTCGACAACCTGATCGCGCCGCGGGTGCAGGAGGCGTTGAAGGAGGTCGCCGCGACGCAGAGCGCGGAGCAGATCGTGAAGAAACGCGAGGAGATCAAGAACCGCGCGCTGGAGCTCGCGCGCAAGAAGATCGGCGCGGATTTTCTCACCGTGGCGGATCTGGTGATCTACAATCTGGCGCTGTCGCCCGAGCTGGAGGCGGCGATCGAGATGAAGATGGTGCAGGAGCAGGAGGCCGAGAAGGCGAAGTTCACGCAGCTCAAGGCGCAGATCGAGGCCGACACCGCGATCATCCGCGCCAAGGGCGAGGCGGAGGCGATCCAGGTGCGCGGCGCCGCGCTGCGGGCCAATCCCGATTTCATCAAGCTGCAGATCCTGCAGAACTGGAACGGGCGCTCGCCCCTCGTCGTGGGCGGCAGCGGCGCCGGCGTGATGCTCTCGCTCGAGGAACTCGCCCGGCGCGCGGCCCCGGCCGCGGCGGGGCGCCCCGCCCCACCCGGCGCGCGGCCCGGCACACCACCGATTCCGGCCCCGAAGTCGCGATGAATCCGCGCCTGCGCGCCGTCGTGCAGCTCCTGGTCCTGCTCGGGGTGACCGGGCTGCTGTTGCTGCTGTTTCCGCGGGCGTTTGCGTTTGCCGAGATGGCGGCGCGCGAACTCCGCTACCTCTGGTGGTTGATCCTGCTCGTGGCGCTCGCGGTCTGGTTGATCTGGGGCGCCGGCCGCCGGGGGAGGAAGAATTAGCCGGCCCGGGAAATCCGGTTTGTTCCTTCGTCTGGCCGGCGGGACGAAGCCGCCCGCGCCGCTGCTCTATTTCACCACGCAGGGCGTGACGGCCGCACGCTCAGCCCAGATTCGGCAGTTCGTCACAGAGGGCACAGAGACAAGGCATGAGTTCACAGAGAGTTGAAACGAAAAATTGGATTTCAAGTCTTCTCCCCTCGGGTGAGTTCAGCTCGAGAAGCCTGCATATGCCCAACCATCTCTCGGTGTTCTCCTTCTGCCGCTCTGTGCCCTCTGTGACCTGCCTCAACTGCTGGTTCTACGCTCAGTCGAGCGCGGTGGCGTCGGCGAAAAGCGGCGCCCGGCCACCCGCGCGAGCTTCTTCAGGTTCGGCTTTGCCGAACTCCGCCGGCGGGTCCCAGACATAAATCTCCGGGTGAATTTGCGTCGCGGAACCGCGCAGCACGCTGTTCCAGGTCTCGGCGGCCGGGGCCGGCTCGTCGGCCGTTTCGGTGATGGCGATGACGGCGCGGTGGGGCACGCCGAGCCCGACGCCCGTGCCCGTCTTCCACCGGTGAAACGCCGGCGGACAAGGCTGGCCGCCGTGAACCGCCATGATGATCACGTCGGCCGCCTCGATGTCGCGATCGGCCTCGGCGGCAAACTCCGCCAAGATGACGGCTTTGTCATTCCGCCGCGCGCGTGCCCGTCATCTGCGCATGATCCCAAATTCCGCAGTTCCCTCGAATGAGCCACTCGCGGGCGCTCGTAGCCACGAGCGCCAGCGAGTGGTAACTGCGGAATTCAGGATGATAGTGTTCGGGCGTCGCTTCACGCTGGCGCTTCCGGCCCGTGTTCGTACCTTGGTCCAAGCCCTTCGCATGAAGCTGAAATGGTCCGCGATTCTCGCCTGGTCTTGCCTCGCGATCGCGTTGCGCGCGCAGGCGCCGGCCGGGGGAACGGTCCGCGGCACGGTGTTTGCGCCCGAGAACGGCCAGCCGGTCGAGTTCGCCACCGTCACCGTGAAAAACAAGGCGGACGGGAAATCCGTGCGCGCCGGCGCCACGGACGCGAAGGGCGGGTTTGAATTGGAGGCGATTCCCGTTGGCAATTATCTGCTCGTCTACGGCTTGGTGGGCGGCGCGCGTGAGGCGACCGTTGCGTTTTCGATCGATGCGCAGCACCGCGCCGTGAATCTCGGCCGGCTCGCGCTTGATGGCGACGCGACGGTGAAGCTCGAAAAAGTCGAGGTGACCGCACGCCGGGAAAGGTTCTACAATTCGATCGACCGCAAGGTCTACAACGTCGGCAAGGACCTCCAGAGCGTCGCCGGCTCCGCGAGCGACCTGCTGCAAAATGTCCCCTCCGTCCAGGTCGACATCGAGGGCAACGTCAGCCTGCGCGGCGACGGCAACGTCCTCATCCTCGTCAACGGCAAGACCTCGGCCATGATGGGCCGGAATCGCGCCGCCGTGCTCGAACAGATGCCCGCCGATGGCATCGAGAAGATCGAGGTCATCACCAATCCGTCGGCGAAATACAAACCCGACGGCACCGCCGGCATCATCAACCTCACGCTCAAGAAAAAGCAGGACGCCGGCTACTCCGGCAGCGTGCGCACCGCCGCCGGCAACGCCCGCCGCTTCAACGCCAGCGTCACCGCCAACTACAATCCGGGGAAATACAACCTCTACGCCACGGCCGCCGTACGGCAGGACGACCGCCCGCGCTCCGGGCAGGACGATCGCTCGCACGTCGACGCCGCGACGAACTCCCTCGTGTCCACCTCGCAGCGCACCGCCGAGGAAACGCGCCCGCTCTCGCGGATCGCGCAGCTCGGCGCCGACTACAAACTCGACGAGCACACCACGCTCGGCGGCAACGTGAATTACAACTACCGCGACTTCGTCCGCCGCGCCTCGGTGAGCAACCGCTCGCGCAACGCGGCCGGGGCCGTGACCGGCGATTACGATCGGCTGCGGATCGCCCCGGAGTTTGAAAAGGACCTCGAGTTCACCGGCAGGCTCCAGCACTCGTTTCCACAGGAGGACCGCGAGCTCAACGTCGAGGTCCGCCACGGCATAACCACCGAGCAGGAGGACAACCGCTTCACCAACGTCTACCGCACGCCCGCGCGCGCGACGGTGTTCGATTTCACGCTGATCAAGACCACGGAAACCAACACCGAGACCTCCGTCGAATACGTCCACCCGCTCGACGAGCATGCAAAGCTCGAGGCCGGCTACAACGGCCAGATCGAGGAGGCCGACCTGGATTTCCGCGGCAGCTTCCTCGACGCCACCGGCGCGACGCGCGTCGACCCGGCGCGGACCAACCAGTTTATCTACGACGCCGCGATCCACGCGTTCTACGTCACCTACGCCCGGAAATTCGGCGCGTTCGGCCTGCTGGCCGGACTCCGCTTCGAACACGCCGGCGTCGACACGAACCAAGTCACCGCGCGCCTGCTCGACAAAAACGACTACAACCGCTTTTACCCGAGCCTGCACCTGAGCTACGACCTCTCCGGCACCCGGCAACTTCAGCTCAACTACAGCCACCGCGTGCACCGGCCCGACGGCGACGACCTCAACCCCTACCCCGAATACCAGGATCCGTTCAATCTCCGCGCCGGCAACCCCCGCCTCGTGCCCGAGGACATCCATTCGATCGAGGCAGGCTGGCAGCACAAGCAGGACGACACGACCTACCTCGCCACCGCTTACTATCGCTACCGTTACCACGGAATGACGGATGTCACGCGCTACCTCGACAGCACGACGCTGCTCACCACCAAGGAGAATCTCGGCACCAGCCACTCGGCCGGCCTCGAACTCGGCGCGAACACCCGCCTGCGCGACTGCGTCTCGCTCAACTTCAGCGCCAACGCCTACCGCAACGAAATCGACGCGGCCAACCTCGGCTTCAACGCGCGCCGCTCCACGTTCGCGTGGGACGCCAAGCTCATCGCCACGTGGGACATGACCAAAACCACGCTCGTCCAGCTCAACACCAACTACACCGCGAAACGCCTCACGCCCCAAGGCTACCGTTACCCGGCTGCCGTCGCCAACCTCGGCCTCCGCCACAATTTCGCCGACAAGAAGACCGCGGTCGTCTTCACCGTGTCGGACATCTTCGGCTCCCTGCGCGAGCGGACCCACATCGACACCCCGGTGCTGCGGCAGGACATCACGCGGCGGCGCAGCTCGCGCATCGCCTACGTCGGCCTCATCTACAATTTCGGCAAACCAACGAAGAAGCCGAAGAAGGACGACCTGCAGTTCGACAACGCGCTGTGAGCGGAGCGCGCCTCGCAAATGCCAGTCTTCCCTCTTGTCATTCTGAGCGGAGCGAAGAATCCAATGGGATTCTCGACTGCGGTCGCGGTGCGCAGATCGAAGTGGATTCTTCGCTGCGCTCAGCCGTAACGATTCGGTCGAATGTAGCAGCCGACGTAAGGAGGCTGAACGTAAGGTGGACCGTACTCGACTGCCTCGTTACCTCGGCAGCTACGACGTTGCCGCGCGTTTGACTGCATGGATACGGCTCAGAATGACAATCCGAGCATGGTTCGACGCCATCGTGCTCGACGTGATGCTGCCCGGCCGCGACGGTTTGAGCGTGCTCCGCCAGTTGCGCGAGCGCCGCAACACCGGGCCCGTCCTCCTCCTCACCGCGCGCAGCAGCCCGCCATCTCCCCTGGCCGCCTGCGCAGCCGCGGCATGTTCGACGACGACGGCAACGCCCTGCCCGTCCTTTCCGTTTTCGAAAAACACACCCGTGGCAAACCGGCCGCTCGGAAACCATAGGGCCGCGGTCTTGGTTTTCAATTTTCTTACTCAAGCCGCATACCGTCGGGACTGTGCGGGGACCTGCTGCCACCGGGAGGCAGCGTGCGGAGGTGCTGCTCCAATTGGACGAACGACCACCCGTTCCGGCCGGCCTCGTTTGCGAGAGCGCGGCGCTGCTTGGCATCCGCGACGGGGCTCAGCGCGCGGTAGTGAGCCCAGGTCAAATTTCGCCGCGCGGCGAAATTTGGGCAGGCTTGGGCGGACTGCACGCAGCGCTGGAGCACGGCGCGGCGCATCTTTCGCGCAGGCAGGTCTTTCTTTCGTCTCTCAGACCGCCATACTCCGTCTTTGAAATCATGAAAACCGTCCGCGACGCCTGTAAACTCCAGCCCAACGCGCTGTCGATCAAACTCAGCGACCAGATCGAGCAGCTCGACGAGCTAATCCATACCGAGGGCGACGGCACCGCGTTTTTCGAGAAAACCTTCATCACGCAGGGCATGCAGGACCTCGGCAACGGCTACGTCACCAAGAAGCCGAAGAAGAAACGCACCTCCGTCCAGGTCATCGCCGAGTCAGATCCGGACGATGAGGGCAAGGTCCGATTGCGCGTGAACGCCCAGAATGCCGGCCCGGCCCCGCGCATCCATTTCGCCGAGAACACACCCGTCACCGGGATAAGTCCCCAGCTCAAGGATCAGCTCTACACCACCAAGGCGCTCCGGGTGAACTTCCTCGTGGAGGACCCGTCCGGCCAATACGAAACCGGCGACGTCGTCACCTGGTCGAACAAACTCGTCC
>JACQWL010000313.1 GCA_016209255.1 Verrucomicrobiota bacterium | reverse complement strand
CCCTGGGACCGGCTTTGAAGCGGTCCGGCTCTGGGCGGCCGCGAGATCGCCGGGGTCCAGCAGGGTGGCAAGGGAGAGCGCGCCGACGCCCATGCCCATGCGGCCCAGGAACTGACGGCGGGTGAGAAAATAGTCCTCGAGGTTGGTCGAGAGGCCGCAGCACGGGCGTTCAGGCGCGTGGTGATCGTGGTGAAAAGACATGGACGGTGGGAATTTTTTTGCGCGGGGGGGCGCGCGGGAAGTGCTGGCGACTGAGACGCTTCGTGGTGGGATCGGTTTCAGACAAAACACCCGATGGCGCGGTGGGTTTCCCAGGTGGTTGATGGGGAGAAAGCAGTCGAAGAGGCAATCCATCCTGCACCGCTCCCAAACGTGCTCGCGTTTCACCCCGGCGTGAGCATTCGCTCACGTCATGCCGACTTGGTGGAAACAGCTTCGCGCGACTGTGCCGGGCCCGTTTCTCGCCGCGCTCGCCCTCGGCGCGGGATTCCTGGCGTTTGTCGCGTGGGACCAGTCGCACTGGTGGCGCGTAAAGCAGGACTACAGCTTTGGCTGGCTGGTGCCCTTGTTCGTGATTTTCGTCGTGTACGATCGGTGGCCGAGAATCACTGCCGCGCTGTCCGCGTGTGCCGCGGCCGACAGCTCGCGCGCGACCGGATGGCAGAAATGGGTGTTGCGGCTGCTGCTCGGGGCGGCGCTCGCGTTCGGCGTGCTGATGTTCTTGCTCGGATCGTTTTATCGAGCCGGCGCCGGCACGTCCCAGCCGGGTACGCTGGCGATCACGATGGGGGCGGCGGCGATTCTGCTGCCGCTTCTATTCGTCAATGCGCCCGAGCCGGGCAGTGGCGGGCCCGTCGGGATCGGACCGGCGGCAGACGCGGTGAGATTGACGCCCGTGCCGAACTCAGGCGCATCGCCGGTGGGCCAAAGACCGGCCGTGCAGGTGACGGGTGCCGGACTTTTCGACGATGCACGCGTGCGGCTCGCGGCGCTGTTCCTGTTTCCCGCGCTCGTGTGGCTGGTGTCCGCGCCGATGGTGTCGGCGGTGGAGACGCAGCTCAATCTCACGTTGCTGCGCAAGGTCGTGACGGTCGTCGCGTTCGTGTTCGAGACGCTCGGCCTGCCGATCGAGCAGCAGGGGAACGTCCTCGCGCTGCCCAAGGGCAACGTGGGCGTCGAGGACGCGTGTTCGGGGATTCGATCGCTGACCGGCTGTCTCTTTGCGGGATCGTTTCTGGCGGCGGTCTTCCTGGAGAAGCTCTGGAAAAAAGTCGCGCTGGTCGGCGCGGCGATGCTGCTCGCGTTCGTGACCAATCTTGGGCGCAGCCTTTTTCTCACCACGTGGGCCTACCGTTACGGTCCGGATGCCATCGACGGCGTCGTGCATGACATCGCGGGATACGCCGTGCTGGGGTTTACGGTCGTCGGTCTGCTCTGCCTGCTGCCGCTGTTGAATCTGAAATTCGATTCCCGGATGCCGGAGTCGGAATCTGGCGCGCATTAGGGCGTCAGAGCGCGCGCAGGCGCGCTGGCCTACGGCCGACCGCATCGTTACGGCTCAGAGGCTTCGCCGTCCCCGCTGGATTCTTCGCTTCGCTCAGAATGACAAACCGGTTTTATGAAATCCCCGTAGCTTCGTCCGGGGATTTCTACTTGGCGAAGAGCGCCGTGAGAATCTCGCGAATGGCATCGGCTGCGCCCTTCGTCTTGATGGAGGGCTGGTAGTAGCGGCCGTCGGCGAGTTTCTTTCGCGGGTGCGTGGCGTGCAACTCGAGGTTGAGCTCAATGAGGTACGTTTTGAAATCCCAAGTCCAGCGGGCGTCGTAAGTCATGATCGCCTGGGTGTTCTCCGGCATCATCGTGAGCGGCCCCGAGGAGGCGTCCCGGCCGTGCCGCTTCAATTCGGCAACGATGAGTTCGTCAAGGCGGTGATTGTCGTTGAACCGCTGTTCGACATAGATGCGTTGAAAATGATCGAGGGCGATGACCTTGCGCGCGGAAACCGACGAGCACCCGGCGAGGAGGGTGAGGGCCAGGGCAATGCCGAGCGGGGCGCAGACATTCACCGTGAAGTTTTCGCTGTATTGCCGTTCGTGCCGGAAAATATCTCGCGCAACGTCGTGCGCCAGCTGACGCGCGTGGCCACTCCGTGAACGAGATCCTGGCCTTGCTCTGCACTGACCTTATACGCAAGTTCGAGCTGCCATTTGCCGGGCAGCCGCCACTTTTCGCTGCGGGCCAGCGGCACGTCCCAGATGGAGCCGAGCCGGACTTCGTGGGCCAGATGCGAGTCCGTCTCCTCGGCGATGTGGCGGAAGCGGTATTCGGCGAAATAGCCGAACTGGCCGGGTTTGAAGAGCAGGCCCGGCACGACCTCGATGGTGTTGCGCCGCATCACATCGGGCGGCGGTTCACCCCGGTGCGAGAGTTCAACGCTGCGATCGTAGCTGAGATTGGCGTAGAAGGTCGTGTCCGGCCATATGCCCAGCGTGTGGGCGGCGGAGGCGAACGGCTTTACGTGCGTGTAATGGTCGTTGAGGGGTGTGGGTGGTTTGCCGACGGGAATGCGCGTTTCGAAGCCCACCGTCGTGGCGTCGAAAAAATTGAGGAGCGCGCCGAGATCGTAGCGCAGGCCAAGCTTCACTTCTCCCGGCCCCCAGCGGTTATCCTGGCCCGATTTGAAGGGATTGGGACCGAAGGGCATTATGCCCCCGGAAAGATCCCAGCGCTCGCCGATGCCGTAACGGACCTCGAACGGATAACGAACGTACTCGCGATGCCGGAAATCGCTGAATTTCGGCGTGAAGTGCAGCGTCATGTTGCGCTTGCCGACGGTGCCGGGCAGCGTGGTGTCGAAAAACTCGGTCATCCGCAGGACCTGCTCGCGCATGCTGACGGTGCGGGGATCCGGCGCCGTGGCGGCAAAGACCGCGCCGTCCAACGCCATGAGCGCGGAAACAGCGCCCAGGATGGAGGGAAAACGAAGACGAGGCATGGGGGTTACCGACAATAGATCAGAAGAGGAGTGCCGAGTCATCAGCGGGGTTTTGTTCCCAGGCAAGCTGCTTCTCGGCCCTTGCGTGCGCCGGGATCACCTCCTCCCAACGATAAGCGAAAGCACTTAAGATTCGCGTCAAGTTACATAGTTTATGCGCAGAAAGAGATAAAACGTGTTCTGGAAGCATAAGTGGTCACAACAATCGCGTTCCGTTCCATCATGGCCGGGCGCGCGATTTCCGATTTGTGCCCTATGGCACAAATTGACCCGGGCTCACTATTGAGTGTTTGTTCCACGCCGATCCAACGGCATCCTCCTGGCTCAACGGTGCAGGTAGGTGTTCAGGAGGTTTTCCAAATATTCCTGCTTGCCGGAGCGCGGCTTCGGTTCGCCCAGCTTCGTGAGGACGAGTTTGTTCAGCTCGCGGAAGCCCACCCGGCGCCGCCCGATGTCCTTGCCGTAACCCGTGTCGTAGCTCGCGTAGCGGTCCGCGACGAAGCGTTCGAATTTCCCATCGGCCAGAATCCGGCGCGCGAGTTTGAAGGCGAGGGCGTAGGCGTCCATGCCGCCGATGTGGGCGTGGAAAAGGTCCTCGGGGTCGATGCTGGGGCGGCGGAGTTTGGCGTCGAAGTTGAAGCCGCCGGTCCCGAGGCCGCCGGCGCGCAGGATCGAGGTCATCGCGAGCGTGAGCTCCTTGACGTCCGTGTTGAACTGGTCGGTGTCCCACCCGAGGAGCAGATCGCCGGAGTTCGCGTCGATCGAGCCGACCATGCCCTGGGCGGCGGCGACTTCGATTTCGTGCTGAAAACCATGGCCCGCGAGCGTGGCGTGGTTCGTCTCGATGTTGAACTTGAAATGCTTTTCGAGCGCGTAGGTGCGGAGGAAGGCGATGCCGCTCGCGACATCGAAGTCGTACTGGTGCTTCGTCGGCTCCTTCGGTTTCGGTTCGATGAGAAACTGGCCCTTGAAACTGATCGATTTGGCGTAATCGACGGCCATCTGAAGGAATGCCGCCAGGTGGTCCTGCTCGCGTTTGAGGTTCGTGTTGAGGAGGGTTTCGTAGCCCTCGCGACCGCCCCAGAAGACGTAGTTTTCGCCCCCGAGCTGCTTGGTGACGTCGAGGGCTTTCTTCACCTGCGCGGCGGCGTAGGCGAAGACATGGGCGTCGGGATTCGTCGCGGCGCCGCACATGTAGCGGGGATGGGAGAAGAGGTTGGCGGTCCCCCAGAGGAGTTTCACGCCGGTGGCCTTCTGGAGATCCTTCGCGTGGGCGACGAGCGTGTCGAGGTTGCGATTCGACTGGGCGAGCGAGCGGCCCTCGGGGGCGATGTCGCGGTCGTGGAAGCAGTAGAATGGCGCGCGGATTTTTTGGAAGAACTCAAAGGCGGCGTCCATGCGGACCTTCGCGATCGAGACTGGGTCGGTGCCTTTTTCCCATGGACGGACAATGGTGCCGGGGCCGAAGGGATCGGAACCGGTGCCGCGGAAGGCGTGCCAGTAGGCGATGGAGAAGCGCAGGTGGGCGCTCATCGTCCGGCCGTCGATTACTTCGTCGGGATTGTAGTGGCGGAAGGCCAGGGGATTGGCGGACTGCGGCCCTTCGAACGCGATGGTCTCGATCCGGGGAAAGTGAGTGCGGGATCTTTTCATGGCTGAGAAAAGGGCAAGAGAACGAAAACGAGAAACGAGAACGAGAACGAAGTTGGTCGAATTGTGGACTGCGTGAGGATCCGAGAGGCGCTCTCACGCGGAGGCGCGAAGACGCGGAGCCAAAGGGCTGGTGGCAGAAAGGTTTTGAGCAGGAAAATTCCGGGCAGTCTTCCGTTTTCCCATCTTCCTGCCGCAAGGCCTGAAAAATCGAACCGGGGCAACGCCCTCAGCAACCAACCTCCGCGGTCTCCGCGCCTCCGCGTGAAAAACGGCCCGGAGATCTCGCCGGAGGAGATGAAGCAAGTGCGTGACTGGCTGGAGGATCAGTTGGAGTTTAGCTAACCTCGCGGGAACGTCAACAGTCCCTCGACTTTCTCGATCTGCGGATACGACTCCGCCGCCCGGGCCGCATTTTCCGCCAGCCGAATCTTGATTTCGTTGCGACCGGCCGACCAGACATCGGCCGGAACGGTGCCTTCGATGCGCAGGAGACGCTGCTTCGGATCCACCTTATATTTTCCATCCCCGCCGGAGGTCCGCTGAGGTTTCGGTGAAAATATCTGTGCATCCTTCCACTCCGGGTCGCGGATCGAGAGCTCGATCCGGCGGCCGTTGACGTGGAATTCGAAGGCATCGCCTTCGCCGGCGTTAAACAGAATGCAGCGCACGCTCGGACGGACGGCGCCGCGATTCTCGTCGCTTACCCTCAGGCCGAAGCGGTGCGTGAGCTGATCGGACGAGAACTTCGCCGGCAGCGGCGCCGTGTCATTGCGATTGAAAAAGCCGTCCGCCCACGGGTAGCCCCCGCGGCGTTCGACGGCGAAAATCTTATCCTTTCCGGCCATGGTTCGCGGATCGCCGATCTCCCGGAAGGCCAGCTGGTGGGAGAGGGGTGCAATCTCGCCGCCAACCATCTTCGCGACCGCGGGCGTGCCCATCGCCCAATTAAAGGTGACGACGTTGTTGGCGCCACGGCGGAAGTGGTTGGCGAACACGCCACGCAGAAACTCAATGGGCGCGTAGCGATAGCCGTCCGTGGTGTGATGATCGTCGAAGCAGGGCTGCAACTGGACCCCGGCGCCTACGGCCGCGCGCAGTCCCTCGACGTCCACGTCCATCGTGCGCGAGCCGAGCGTCAGGATGTCCACGAGGCGCTGCTCCGCCCAGGTTTGGACATCGAAGCCGTCCGCCCGGCACCCCGCGAGCGTCTGCGGCACGCGCGCCGCCAGCAGGAACGGCCGCCCGCGTCGCTGCGCCACCTCGAGCAGAAAGAGTCGCACCATCAGCATGAACTCGTTGACGACCCCGCGCAACTCCCATTGCCGGTCAACCGGCAGGCACGGGATGTGGCGGGCGAAGTCGATCTGGATTCCGTCGAGGTCGTAACGGGTCGCGATTTCCCGCAGGACCCTGATCTTGAATTCGCGCAGGCCAGGGGAAGCGAGATTCCACATGCCGTGCGGCCACCAGGTCGCCGGCAGCACCCAGTCGGGGTGCTCTACCTTGAGGGGATGCGGTTGCTTGGCGTGCCCGCCTTCGGGCAGCATGTCCACTTCGCTGATACGATGGTTCCAGAAGGCCTCGAGTTTGCGGCGGCGAGTTTCGTTCACCAACTCCTTCACCCAGTCCACCCCCTGGTCCGCCCAGCGTTTCACCTGCGGTGCCAGCGCGGGCTGCGACACGTCGCTTGGATAAACACTGCCCACGGGGCTGCCGCCAATGTCCCACCAGAGCGCATCGATCTGCGTGCCTGGTTCGTCCACGTACGAAAACGCCGCGCTGCGAAACGGTCCGAACGGTGCGTTAACGTCCGGATGCATTTTGCCGTAATTGCGCATGACCCAGTACACATCGTGCATCACCACGATGCGACGCTTCCGCCGCCGCATGGCGGCGACGTGATCCGCCGGCAGGGTGACGGGGGCGGGGGCGGCGAAGGCGCCCGGAATGCCCGCGGCGGTGAGGGCGGCGGCCGAGGACGAGAGGATGAAATGGCGGCGGTTCATGCGGGCGGTGCGGTCGTTTGTTTCTCGTAGCGCAGAAGTAGAATCGAAACAGGTCGGGGCGTCGCTTGGCGACGCCCGCGGGCGCCGACGAGCGGCGCCCCTACACCTGACGAAAACCGAAAAACGGTCAGTCTCATCTTGAAAGCGACCGGGAATCAAAACGATCCCTTCACGCCGACTTCAAAAATGACGCCGGTGTTTGTCACCTGACCGGGCTTGGCGTAGTCCGGCGTTTCGTCGGCATAGCGGAGGGCATTCGCCGTCACGTTGGTCGCATTCTTGACACTGAGATAGGCCAGAACGCGGCGCGAAAAGGTGTAGTCGGCATTCAGATCCAGTCGCGGATGCGGCGCCTTGGTATATTGACGACCGGTGGGACCGAGGGCGGGGACCACCGTGGCGGTCCTGAACTTGCCGCGATAGTTCCAGCGCGCGCTGACGTTGATCGGACTCTTCCTGAAGCTGAAGCCCCAGTTTACGCTTTCCGGAATGAACCCCGGAAAATTCACCGCCTGGTCTCCCTCCAGTCGGAGCTTCGTTCCGTTCAGGAAGACGGAGAAATAGCGCCCCCATGAGCCCACGGCATTCAGCGATTGGGTGATGGAGAACTCTCCGCCCGTGACGCTCGCGGAGCCGGCGTTGAACTGTGAGGTGATCCGCCAGTTGAGATAACGTTCGTCCAAATCAAGCAGATCGAGATCCGCCTGGGTTGCGATTTTGGTCACGCTGCCGAAGAAGTCGCGAATCTCCTTTTTGAACACTCCGACGGTAAACAGGCCGCCGCCGTCCGAATAATATTCGAGCGAGAAATCGTAGTTGCCGGCCGACCATGGCTTCAGCCCGGTGTTGGCGAGCGTGATGGTCCCGGGAATTACATCGATGTCGGCCGACGGATCGAGATTTTGGGTTTCGTTCACCGTCGGGATGATGTGCGCGAAATTGGGCCGGCCAAACGATTTCGCGTACGCCAGACGGGCGAGCAGATTCTCCCGGATGGAGTAGGTGAAATGCAGGCTGGGATAGTAGCCGCCATAGCTGCGTTCGGCCCGGGCGCCGCGCTCCTTGCTGGTTAGGGCCAGTTCCTCCAATGAGCCAGCCGCGCCCGCCTCCGGCCGCCGCACCCGGTTCCCGGCGGCATCGCGTACGAACGTCCCGTTGGGATTGCGGGCAAACACCGCACTGGCATCGACCAAGGGCCCGAAGCCCAAGTCGGTGGTCTTCTCGAAGCGAACCCCGGTCAGCACCCGGAGATGATTGCGGAGCAACCGTCCCTCCGCTTGCACATAGGCGGCGGAAATGGTTTCCTCGATGTGCTGCGAGTTGGTGATGTAGTCGCGGGCGGTCTGTACGACTTGCGCCGGTGTTTTGGGGAAAAGCGATGGATCTTTCTGAAACGCCTCCCAGGCGCGCGTATAGGAAGCCCACGGCACGGCGCGGTTGTCATGGCGGAAAAACAGCGTTTGCGCGCCGTAGACCTGGGAGAGAAACGGGTCGATGGATCGGTTGCCATCCCGCGGCGTGTAAGTGTACACCGCCCCGCGACGAACCGAGTCGCGGTTTTGTTCCTGGGTCAAGCCGCCAAGCTTGAGCGACGACGGAAACGGCATGAAATCCAGTGTCTTGGCGACGGAAAGCCGGGCGCTCCTCACCTCATCGCGCACATCCCGCGGCGCTACCGTCGCGGTGTTGAGTTGGTAGCTCTTGCCGTCGTAGATGTCGACGGGACGATTGGAATTGTCGAAGACTTGGATCTCTCCGGCCCCCACTGCGCGAATATCGCGGAAAGTCACACGCACCGGAACGACACTGGCCACCGCCATCGCGGCAAAGAAACCGTCCGAGCCGTCGCGCCACCAGTTGCGGGAGAAGGATTGACCGAGCCCGCCGTCGACCTTCCAGGAACCATTGTTATAGCGATAATTGAGATTGCCGGCGAGAGCGGCTGCCCGGGTTCGCCGAAAAGTGCCAGACTGGACCATCGAGCCGCGTCCGGTCGCGCCGACGGTGAATGTGGGGTCGTAACTGAAGGCTGTTCCACCTGCGATCGTGGGCGTCCCCGTCGTGCCGGTATTCTGTACCAACCCGAAATAGCCGATATCATTGAGAAAATACGTGTTCTGGACACCAAACGAGAGTACAGAGTTGGGTGTCACGCGCCAGTCGGCCTTCATGCTCAGCGAATCGCGGGTCGAGAAGTTTGAAATCTCGCGATTATCCTGTGAGTTCATATAGGGCGTGGCCAGAGTAGCGGCCGTCCCGACGCCGGAAGTGGCAAAGGTGCGAATGGAGGTGTCGTTCGGATAATAGATCTTGGAATGCAGACCCGTGACGACGATTCCGAAGTTTTTTCGCAGGGGCAGGGTGTAATCAAAATCGAACGAGGGAAATATCTTGTAGGATTTGCGTTCGAACTGGTCGGGAGTCGGCTTGAGACTGAAGTCCTCGCTATTCGAGGTCAGGCTCACCCGGTACCGGAGTTCGGCCCGGCTGCGCTCAAAGGCGCTCTTGCTCACCAGATTGATTGAACCCGCCATCGAACTCGCTGGGTCGGAGGGCGTCGGTACCTTGGTGATCTCCACCCGGGCGACGTTGGCGATCGAACTCTGATTCAACTCGAAAGCCCGGCCATTGCCCGCCGAGTTGGCATTCGCGATCATCGCGCCGTCCACGGAGAAGCCGGTGAAGTCCGCCGCGAAGCCGCGCAACGAAATCTGGGTCGGCTCCGGCTGGCTGCCGGGATCGGCCGAGAGCACGCCGGGAAGATACTTTAAGAAGTCGCCGACATTGCCGCCGATGATGTCGCCATAAGCGTCGGGTGCCACCACGTTCATGATGTTGGGGGCGAAGCGCTGCTCGTTGACGGCGATGGCGCCGGCGTCGGTTTCGCGGGCGGAAGACGTCACGAAGGGGTCGAGTTTGACGATCTCCGCGGGATCGCCGTAGAGCCGCCGGTTCGTGAGGTTGACGTCGTGTTGCGTGGTTTCCCCGGCCGTCACGGCAAGCGTGGCCTGCTGCAAATCCAAACCGGTATAGAGCACTTCGATCGCAACCTGGCCGGCCGGGACGTTGGCGATGCGATATTCACCGGACTGATCCGTGAACGCGACGAGGTCGGTGTCTTTGATGGACACGCGGACGCTGCTCAGGTATTGGCCGGTGACGACATTTTTGACGCGACCCGCCACGGTGCCGGTCGCGGTCGCGCGCTTGGCGGTGTCCGTGGCCGCCCCCGCCGAATTTTGGGCGGCCAGACTCGAACTGGCGATCAACTGGATTGACGCCGTGGCGGTGCCCACGAGCAGGAAGATGCGACTCAAACGGGCGAGGTCCGGGAGACGACAGATAGTAGGCTTCATGATGGAGAGAATGGAGGACGTTGAAGGCGGAATTGATCGGGGTGGGCCGCGCGCTCCGCGCGCGGCTTTTCTCCCGTTGAAGTGTTCATTCCCGGCAGAGCCGCGCGCGGAGCGCACAGCCCACCTTTCAATCCGCCGCTGGTTCCTGGGACTCGGCCGTATGCCAGTTCCCTTGCTCGCGCTCTGTAAACGCGCCCGCGAGCGGGCTGCCTGCCGCCGCACCGATCGGTTTTCATGATCAGGAGACGATTCGTGGCCAAATGCATCGTTATGGCTCAGCGCACGAACTCGAAATCGACCGGCTTCCAGCGGCAGATGCCCATGTGATAGCGCTGGTGCCACGGCATCCCGTACGGCGAATATTTTCGCGCAAACGCGACCGAACGCGGTCCGGCATAATAGGCCGTGACCAAGGTGCCGTCGTCCAATTCGACCGTGGAGGGATAGCCGGAATCCAAGGGTCCGGGAGCGCTGATCAATATCTTGGGGCGCGACCACGTTTTCCCTTGGTCGTCGCTCACCCGCGCGCAGACGCCATACATGCCGGTGATCCGGCTCCCGTAGGAGACGAGGAGCCGGCCGTCCTTCAACTCGAGGAGGTGTCCGGGATGCTGGCCCGGCAGGGACAAGGGCAATTCGTTTGGTTGCCAGGTGCGTCTGTCGTCGCTCGACGTGAAAAGTGCCACCGACGCGGTGGTCCCGGCCACCGCGAGTTCCATCTGCCCCTCTCGGCGCACGGCGGCGAACCACTTCCCGGAGCGCGACTGGAGCAGCGAGGTTTCGCCGCCGTCCTGTGTCAACAGACTGAGATCGGTCCACGTGCGGCCGTGATCACGGCTCCGGACGGTCATGCTGTGGGCGCGCGCCCCGCGCGGAGCGCTGGGGTCGGGTTGTGACCCGTAAAGGCTGGCGGTCAGCGTGCCTTCGGGATCGGCCACAATGTCGCCATGGGGCACCAGCTTCGCGATCGCCAGGTCCGGACAGATCGACCGCTGCCAGGTGCGGCCCTGATCCCTGCTGATGCAGATTTGCACGGGCAGGAGCGGCAGTTTTCGCCCTTTTGACCAGCCGCTGATCAACGCCACCAACGAGCCATCCGGCGCGAGTCCCATCGCGTGGTTCATCCGGACCAACTCGGGATCCTCGCTGTGGTCGGAAATCGTGCTGCGCCGGACCCACGATCTGCCCTCGTCGCTGCTGACCCAGAGTTCGATGTCGCCGCACAGCATGCCGTGCTCGGGTTTGTTGTAGATGGCCACGGCGAGTTCCCCGCCGGGCAGACGCTTCAGGTTCGGCCACGCGCAGACGTTGTCGATCGCCACATAGTATTCGGCGCCCGGGAGCAGGTAAATCGGTCCTGCCTGCCCAGCCCATGACGGCGGGATGGCGAAGGCGGCGAGGGCAAACACCGCACCCGCCACGATGGCCCGGCGCGACATCACGTTACGAAACAGGAAAAACACAGGATAGAGCGATTTGACTGCGCGACCTTCATGCCACCGGCGCACGGTAGGGTCAATAATTTGGTCGAATTGTGGACTGCGCGAGAATCCCCCGGTCGGACGAGTTTCTCGAAGGGCGGGAGCCGAGCGATGAAAACGCGGCGCAGGCCGCGGGCCTCATGCTGCGCGCTGCGGCGCTGCAGGAGCACAACGGCTACAAGATTCCTCTCGTCCGGGCGCTCATCCGCCGTGCGGTGTTGAAGCTTGCCGTTTAGCCCGGCCGGCCGGCTGCGCCCGGCGCTCAGCCTCCCGTGCGACGGCGTACGACCTCGTGTCCTTTCGTCGCGGACCGCCCCGGTCGCGTCGTCGTCGCATTCCACTTTCTCGCATATTGTAGGGCTGCCGCTTGCCGGCAGGCCGGCTTGGATGCTCCAACCGCTCCGGTCCGCCGACAAGCGGCGGCCCTACAGAACCGCAACGTAGGTTTGCCGGAAATTGAGATGCGTCCGCCCGCGTCGTCGGCACACTTTTTTCTCGCCATCCGCGCTATCTCGACCGTTGATATGAGCATGCTGTGGCTCGCCCCCATCTGGCATCCTGCAGAATGGACCACGACGGGTATTTTCAAACCCCGTGGACATCGCAGCGATGTTCAGGGGTGTCGGCTGTCCCTGAAAAGTCACCTCGTGCTCCGCGGTCGCCGACTGCGTCATTTCCTGGCTTAGTTTCGGGCGTCCTTCTCAACCCCAGCACCAACCCCAGCACCAAACCCGGATCCAAACCCAATACCAAACCCCATGCAACCTACGCTTCCCCTCAACTGTTCGTTTCCCATTTCCATTTTCGCCCGGCGGATGATGCGGCCGCTTGTCCTGTCGGCCGCTCTCGCGTGCGCGCTGCTCGCCCCGCCTGCCCGCGCGGCGGAGGTCGGCTCGATCACCGGATCCGTGAGCAACACCGCCACCGGCAATCTCCTCGAAGGCGCGAAAATCGAGGTGCCCCAGCTCGGCCTGACCGCGCTCACCGACAACACCGGGCGCTTCGTGCTCACGAGCGTGCCGGCCGGCGCCCATGAGCTCGTCGTGTCCTACATCGGACTCGATACCGTGCGGAGCCCGGTGACCGTCGCCGCCGGCCAGCGGGCCGTGCGCGATTTCGATCTGACAACCGCTATTTACAAGCTCGACGCGTTCAAGGTGACCGGCGAGCGCGAGGGCGGCGCTGCCGCCATCACGGCCCAGCGCAACGCCGAAAACGTGAAGAACGTCGTCTCGACGGATTCGTTCGGCTACCTGCCCAACATGAGCGCCGGCGAAGTCCTGATGCGGCTGCCGGGCGTTGCGGGCAGCCCGACCGAAGAGGGCCTCGCCTACGCTTTCAATATCCGCGGCATGGCTCCCGCGCTCAACACCGTCACCGTCGACGGCTCCCGGCTCACGACCCTCGGCACGAGCCGCGCCTTCGAGACGCAGAGCATCACCGGCGCGATGTTCGACCAGATGGAGCTCGTCAAGGGCCATACGCCCGACAAGGGCGCGGATTCGCTCGGCGGCACCGTGAACCTCAAGACCCGCTCGGCCCTCAACATGAAGGAAAAGCGCCGGTTCACCTACAGCTTCACCGCCCGCATTGCGCCGTCGTTCACGGAGCAGATCCCGATGCGCGAGGAGCACCGGGCCCATCCCGTGCTGAACTTCGGCTATCAGGAGGTCTTCAGCGTCTTTGGCGAGCAGCGCAACCTCGGTCTCAGCGTCAACGCGTTCTACAGTGAAAATGCCGTGGGCTTCTTTCGGACCGATCGCGATTTCCAGAACACCACCACCCAGCCCGCATTCGTGTGGAGCTACCGGACCCAGGACAACTACAACAACCGCAAGCAGGCCAGTGTGAACGTCAAGACCGACTACCGCCTTGCCGCCAGCACCAAGGTATCGGTCAACGTCATCGCCAACGACAACTACGAGTTGTCCCGCATCCGCTGGTATGTGACCGCCAACACGGGCAGCCAGAACCAGAACACGGTGCCCAACGCGACGACGTCCAGCATCGTTCCCGGCTTCACCGATCGCATCACGGAGGTGCGGGCGGTTCCCACCTCGACCATCAACATGCAAACGGTCGGGCCCAACCACTACATGGTCCGCATGCGCCGGCTGGATTTGAACATGGAGCAGGAATTCGGCCCGCTGCAGCTCGACTACACCGCCAACTACGCCCGCACCAACCTGAACAACGGCCAGGGCGAAGGCGGCGATTTCACCATGCGCCTCACCGGCGTCGGCTGGATCCTCGACCGCACCCAGTCGGACCTCCACCCGCGCTTTACGCAGACGGCGGGGCCGGACATGACCGACTCCACCAACTACCGCCCCGCCCCCAACGGGCTCGTGCACAATAATGGTCAGAATGAGAACCGGCTCCGGGAGGTCCGGGGCAACGCCCGCTACGTCGTGCCGACGCCGATCCCGATCGTCGTCAAGGCCGGTGCCCAATGGCGCGAAACCCTGGCCCAGGTCATCACCGACGGTCGGCGGTGGAACTACGTTGGCACCGGACCGCTGCCCGCCAATCCGAACCGCATCGTAACCGATCTGCTCAAGACCGGTCGCCGTATCCCGCAATGGGAGACCACCTGGTTTTATAGCAGGCGCAAGCCCGTCGACCCCACGCTCTGGTCCGAGGACCTCTATAACCGGGAGGCCAACAAATACTCCACGCCGCGGACGCTGATGGAGACGGTGACCGCCGGCTACCTGATGGCGCAGGGCAAGTTCGGCCGCGAGGGCTTCCTCGGCCGCACGAGCTATCTCGGTGGCGTGCGCACCGAGAAGACGGATACGTCGGGCGCTGGCTGGGTGCTCGCCCGCGCCAACCTCCGCGCCACTGCTGCCCGGCGGCTGGCCGACCCGGTCGGCGCTGCCGCGCAGGATTACGCCAACACCTTCCGCAAGTCCGAGGGCAGCTATACCAAGTCGTTTCCCAGCGCCCATCTGACCCACGATGTCACCCCCAACGTGAAAGCCCGGCTCAGTTGGTCCACGAGTTTCGGCCGTCCGGCGATGACCAACTTTCACCCCGGTGAAAGCGCGAACGAAACTGCCCAGACCCTTAGCATCAACAATCCGAGCCTGCTCCCGCAGATGGCCACGAATTGGGATGCCTCGCTCGATTACTATTTCGAACCCGTCGGCAACCTCTCGGTGGGCTTTTTCAAGAAGACGATCACGGATTACATCGTCAGTGGCATCAACACCGGCACGATCCCATCGGGCAACGACAACGGCTACGATGGCAATTATGCGGATTTCACCCGGCTGCAATCGCTCAACGCCGGCACGGCTTTCGTGCAGGGCTGGGAGTTCGGCTACCAACAGCAGTTCACGTTTCTGCCGGGCCTCCTCAAGGGCCTCAGTGGTTCGGTGAATTACACGATCATCGAGACGCACGGCAATTTCGGCAGCACGACCAACTCCAGCACTGGCCAGGTCGCGGGCTTTATCCCGCGGGCCGCCAACGTGATGCTGTCCTGGCGCTACCGCAGCTTCAGCACGCGGGTGCTCTACAACCGCACCAGCGATTACGTCGTGAGCTACTCCGCGACGACGGTCGGCCGGAATTCCTTCCGCCAGGCGCTCGAGGTCGTGAACCTCGGCCTGGCTTACCAACTGCGCCCAGCCGTCAGCCTCACCTGCGACATCTCCAATCTGTTCAACGCCCCGCAAGTTCTCTATATGGGGGTTCCCAGCCAGATGCAGACCACGATCATCAACGGCGTCACGATCAACGTCGGCGTCAGCGGGCGGTTCTGAGCGCGCGAAAACTGGCGCTCCGATCCGTGTAGGGCCTGCGCTTGCTTGCCGCGACAAAGCGAAGCGACGGCGGGCGCGGGGCCGGGTTTGCGGCTACGCGCAGCAAACGGCCCACCGCCCCTCGACTGGCTCGGGGCCCTGAGCCTGTCGAACGGGCAAGCGGTGGCCCTACACAGGCAGGAAGAGGAGATGCGTTCGGCCGGAACATCAACCGACTTTGCAATTGCGCGCCAATGCCTGGCGCGTCAACTTCACCCCGTATCGTGTCTTAACCCCGAAGTCTGACTCCCCGATGAACTCCATGAAGTGCGTTCTGCTGTGTGCGTATTCTCCCCTAGTTTCCGTTTCCATCCGGCGGCTCGTGCGCCCGATGGTTCTGCTGTGCGCGATTGCCGTCGCGCTG
>JACQWL010000312.1 GCA_016209255.1 Verrucomicrobiota bacterium | reverse complement strand
GTGCTCTATTCCCTGCACGCCTCGCGCGGCGGCACGTTCATCTTCAACGGCATGTTGGACCGTGTGGTCACCAGCGAAGAGCTGGGACCCCAGGGCTTCTTCGAGGACCTCCGGAAGAGGACGGTTGCGCTGCATGGCGGCGATAAGAACGTCTTCGAGTTTGGATTCGAGCCCGGCGCCGGACATCGTCCCTACTTTGTCACCCGACCTGTGGCGCTGTGGCTCGAGGGCCAATTGGATTTCCCCAACTGGACCGATGCGGACATCGTCAAGATGCCCGAAACGCACATCGGGGAGTGGGCGCGGCAGGAGGGCGTCTACATCGAACCGGCCTACGCCACCGAAGTCCGCGAGGCCGGCATTCGCGCGTTGGGGTCGGGAATTCCGGGCATACCACGCGAGCAGCTCCACGCCGTGCCGCTCGAGGAGTGGCAGCGCGACAAGGATCGATTCGTCTATGAGAGTTGGATCGCCACGGCCAAGGCGCTGGTCGCGCAGTAGGACCACCGCCAGTTCAGCGAAGACACCCGGTTCGCACCTGAGCATCCCGTTCGAGACGTTTTCTTCGCCTGGGTGGAGGTGTCCTTCAAACGCATCGAGACGTCGGGCCGAGCGAAGACACCGTGGGGTGTGCCGACCGATCAAAACGTACCCTTGAGGCCGAACGTCCAGAGCGCCGCGTAGTCGATGCGGGCGTTGAAGCGCGCCACCGCCGGCGTGCTCGGGCCGTAGACTTTGGAATCCTCCGGCGAGTCGGTGAAGTTGCGCAGATTGAAGAAGAGCGACAGGCGCTTCGCCAGCCGGTATTCGCCGAGTACATCGACGAAAAGGTATTTTGCTCCGTAGTTGTAAGTGCCCGGCTCAATGCTCAAACCGGCGGCCACCGGACCACGCCGGTTGCGACCGCGGTAGTTCCAATTCGTGCGGACGTTGAATCTGTCGCGGGTGAAGCTGAAGCCCCAACTCGCCGTGCGCGGCACGTAGCCGGAGAAGTTGTCGGCGGCTTCGCCCGTCGCCCGCTGGGCGGTGCCATTCGCGAAGACTTGCACGCCGCGGGCCCAGTGCGGCAGGAACGTGAGCGCCTGCTTGTAGTTCACGTCGATGCCCGTCATCACGACGCTGCCATCGAGGTTGCGCTGCGTCTGCACGTCGTAGTCGCCGTAGTCGTTCGGGTCCAAGTCGTAGAGCGCGAGAAACGCCGGCGTCGCCCGCGTGATGATGGTGCCGAAGAAGTTTTTGATTTCGCGCCGATAGCCGCCGATCGAAATCTGGCCGACACCCTCGAAATAATATTCCAGCCGGGCCTGCACGGAGCGTGCGCTCCAGGCCTTGATCCCGGAGTTCGGGACGTTGATCCGGTTGTTCGCGGCGTTCGGCAATTCCAGGTTCGGCAGCGTGACGGCGGCCGTATACTGATTCAGGCTCGGCCGGCCGACCGAGTGATAGTAGCCCACGCGCCCGATCAGATTTTCGCGGATGCCGTAGCTGGCGTTGATGCTGGGGAACCAGCGCAGATACTCCTTTTCGGTCGTCGCGCCGCGGTCGATGAACGTCAGCCTGCTCGTATCGAGCGCATCGGTCGTGATGGGCAGCGGCTGGCCGTTCGGACCGAGAATCGGCGTGCCGTTCGCGTTGCGCTGGATGTTGCGAGTGGGATCGGTAAGCGGACCTTCGCCCTTGATGCTGGTCTGCTCGGCGCGCACGCCCCCAATCAACTTGAGCCGGCGATCGAGGAAACTCGCGTCGCCGCGAACATACGCGGCTGACACCGTTTCTTCCGAGTGCTTGGAGCGGGTGACTTCATTGCGATATTTGGTGTTCTGGTTCGCCCGGGTGTTTTCCCACGAAACAAAGTGATTGGGATGCGCCACCAAGGCCTCATAAATCGACCACGCGTCGGTCGGCGGCACCTTCGGAAAGCCCCAGGGCGTGCCGCGCTCGCTCAGCCAGCTGGCATTCTGGAATTGCACCATGCTGTCGTCGTTTCCGTTCGGATTCGTGCTGGCCCGGCCATCCGCGCCCACGTAGCTCCAGGTCGGCTGACCGCCGCGCAGGTCGCGGATCCCCTGCTGCACGTCGAGGCCGGTTTTGACCGTGAAAGGCACCTTCCAGTTCATGTCACGGGCGGCATTGGCGAACGCGCTGCGTTTGATGTCAGCGGAGTCGGTCTGCGTGCTGCTGCCGGAGACCAGCGAATAGGTGCCGATGTCGAACGGATCGACCGGACGGCCGGTGTTGTCGGTGACGGTGATTCGGCCGGGACGCAGATAAAAGATATCGTCGAATGCGATGGTCAGGCCCGAGCGCCGGGCGGTGGCCGATTGGAAGAAACCCTTGTCACGATCGCGCTCGTGGGTGCGTGCCTGGGAGTGCCCCACTCCCCCTTCCATCCTCCACGTCGGTCCATCGTGCCGCCAGCGCAGGGACGGCATGTAAACGGCGGCGACCATGTCGCGACAGAACGAGTTGAGATCCATGCTCCCGGCGCCCACTGCGCCGTGCGTGTAGGCGGTGGTGAAGTTTCCCGCCGGGATCGTGTTCGGGTTGAAGATGATGGTGTGAATCGTGGATTGGAACGACGTGAACGTGGTTTGGAACCCGAACGAGAGCCGGTCGTGGGGCGTCATCTTCCAATCCAGCGACGTGCCGAAGGAGTGCCGGTGATTCTCCCGTCCGCCGTCGCGCACGCGATATGAGCTGAGGTAGGGCTGGTCGGGCGTGGTGTTCGGGAAGGCGGCGCCGGTCGTGGCCACGCCGTTCCCGCGCCAGGTCATCTGCGAAATCGGTTCCGCGGAAAACTGCTTCGACGTGCCGCCCGAGACGGTGAAACCAAAGCGTTTGTTGACGGGCACGATGTAGTTGAAATCGAGACCGGAATAGACCTTTCGCCCCGGATTGCGATAGGGGCCGGCAGTCTTGCTCAGGCTGATCCGATCGTCGCGCATCAGGAGGGCCACACTGTAATTGAAGACCGGGCGCGCGCGCTCAAACGAGCTGCGGGGCACGAAATTGACGGAGCCGGCGAGCGCCGCCCCTCTCGAATCGGGCGTCGGCGTATACGCGACCTCGACGCGCGAGATGTTGCTGACGGACACGAGCGTCAAATCGACCGCCCGCGACACGCTGCCGCCCGCGGATCCGGAACTGGCGACATCGAAGCCATCCAGGGTGATCGGCACATTGTCGGATGGCGCGCCGGCAATCGAAACGGTGGCCGCGAATCCGCTGTCGTAGTTGATTTGAAGCCCGGGAAGGAATTTCAGAAACTCGCCCATATTACCCTCGGCCACGTTGCCGAATTCGTCGGTTGAGACGACGTTCTTGATGTTCGGCGCAAAGCGTTGCTCGTTGATCGCCAGGGCCGTGCCCGACATCTCTCTGGTGGTGGCAACGACGAACTCGTCCAGCTTCACGACCGCTCCTGCATCGGGCGCTCTCAGGGACGATCCGAGTTGGATATCGTGGTGCACGACCTGGCCGGCGGCCACAGTGACCTCGGTCGTTTGCGGAAGGAGACCGGTGAAGAAAGCCCTCACCTTCACGCTGCCGGCCGGAACCCGGCTGAGCCGGTAATTGCCGTCCGAGTCGGTGAACGTTTCGAGGGCCGTGCCCTCGACGGTGAGCCGTGCGGTCTCGAGGTGCGCTCCGCTGGCGGGATTGGAGACGCGGCCCTCGATGATGCCGGTGGCCGCGGATTGCGCCGCCGCGACGGCGACAAAGATAAAAAGAACGGCGACGAGAAAGCTCCGCCGGATGAGCGGAACAGCGGCGTGGAATCGGTTCATGTTCATGGGGTGTTATCGTGCGGCGTTGCTCGAAAAGCCGAACAACGGAAAAACGTGGTTTGCAGTTGAATTCGGTGGCTGGGTTGAGGCGGATTCGAGAAGTGACGGACCTGCAGCCCGGCTGCTTCGGTTTTCTATTCATAGCGGTCCGCGACGAAATTTGCGGATCTTTTCGCAGGCAGGAATCTGTTGGTGTAGCTGCGAGCGTCAGCGAGTGGATTCGCTCGGAATTCCGTACCGTCCACTCGCTGGCGCTTGCAGCCACGGAAGTCAGAACCCCAGGTGAGGCGCCGCGAAGCATCGCGCGGCTATCTCGGTGCCCCGCCATCCACGACTTCGAAATGCACGGTCAGCGGTTCACCACGCGCACCCGATCCTTTCATGTTGGCGTAGGGCGTGGCCGTGAGCGTGTAACGTCCGGCCGGCGGGGTCCACGGGAAGGAATGCTGCGGCAGGTTTTCGCCTTCGATCGACGGATCGCCCGCCAGCATGTACGGAAAGTAATTCTCGATTTGGTTCGGGAAGCTGTAGGCCAGCGGCACCACGAGATCCAGGGCTTTGCCGCCGGGGTCGGTCCCGGTCAGCGCGAACCGGACCGCGCCCACGAGTTGCGGTGCGCAATTCGCCCGAATATTGAGCCGGCGGGTCGGCAATGTCGCGAGATCGAGGACCGAGTCGTCGGCCAGCGACTCGAACCCGGCGATCGCCGCATTCGTATCTGCGTTCACCACCGTGAAAGTCGTGACCCGCGTCGGCTCCGTGGGCGCAAGCTTGACCAGCCGGGCGGTCGTCGGCGTCAGCTGCGCGGCAAATCCGGCGGGCGTTTCCACGGTCTGGCGGCTGTCCCGCGTCGTCACTCGCACGCGGCCGGACGTCACCGCCACGCGCGTGCCAGCGGTATTGGCGGTGACGGCGAGACGCGTGCCGAGCACTTTCGCCTCTCCGTCTGCCGTAATAATGCGCCATTGGTTTCCCCCGGCTTGTTTGGCGATGTCGCAAAGAATCTCCCCGGACGTCAGGTGGACGATTTTCGAGCCTTCGTCCTGGGACAGCCACGCCCGGGTATCCGCCGAGAGGATGAAGAGCGTCTTTTCGTTGGTGAAGCGGATGACGGCGCTGCCGTTTGCGGCGGTCGTCACAATGTCGCCCGGACGGACCTGAAAGCTTCCGTTGAATTCCGCCGGCGGACCTACGCGCGGAACGAGCATGCACGCGCGCGCCTGCTGGATATACGCGATGGGGGTGTCGGCCGCCGGCCCGGGCGAAATGCCGGGCGCAGCATCTTCGGTCCGCGAACGCACGTTGAAGTAAAGCGACGCGAGCACCGCGAAACCGGCGGCAAGGGCGAGCCATTGAGTGGCACGACCGATCCGCCGGCGGGGCCGGTCGGCGGGCGTGGCCGGTGCCGTCGCCGCCGTTCCCGCATGGCATTGCTCGTAACGCTCCAACCCCGCGCTGATCTGGATGAAGCGGCGGTAGAACCGTCGCGCCTCTCGATCGTTCGCGAGCAGTGTCTCGAGGCGCGCGATTTGCTCCGGTGTGGCGATGGCGTCGCGGACCTCGCCGCAGAGTTCGATGAGTTCTGCCGAAGGTGTCTTCATGTCTGGCGGTGCGCGCCGTCTTGGGCGAGGGTGCCCTCGATACAGAGCAACAGCGTCAGGTAAATGCGATTGAGCGCCCGGCTGATCGCCGATTCGCTCCGGCCGGAATCCCGGGCCACATCGCGGTTGGTGGCGTTGCCGCGGTAGCGCTGGCGAATGAGCTCCTGGTCGGCTTCGGGCAGCTTGACAAGGCACTGGGCAAGCGCGTCCTGGGTCGCCTCGAGATGCTGACTCTCGGCAACCATATCCCCGCCCAATTGCTCGACGAGCGCGTCGCTGAACCGCAGCCGGTCGCGCGCCTTTTTCTGGCGGTGATACATCACTTGAAAATGGGCGATGCGAAAGGCCCAGCGATCGAACCGCGTGCCCGGTTCGAATTGATCGAACTTCTCCCACAACACCAGCGCGGTCTCCTGCAACACGTCGTCCGCATCGGCGCGCGCGAACACCAGCGAGCGGATGAACGCGAAGACGCGCGGCTCGCAGCTCAGAAAGAGCCGCATGAATTCTTCGTGGCGCGGATTCAAGGACATGGCGGGACTTACCCACCGATAGCGGAGTTGGGCGAAGATTGCGAGCGAAGTGCGGCCCAAGCGCAGATTTCCATGTGCCAACGCAAACTTGCGCGGGACGTGCTATCCACATGAACGGGCGGTGAACGGATTCATCGGCGACTGGTGGGCGTCCGAGGTTTCAGACGAACAATGGATCCGCGTCGATCTCGAAGGCATCCGCGAGATCGGTCGCGTGCTGTTGTATTGGGGCAACCATCCCACCCGGTTCAAAGTGCAGGTGTCGGACGACGGCGAGCATTGGAAGACCGCGGCGGAAGACGTTCCTGCGACCAAGGTCGAGCACGAGTCGCGTCAGCGTCTGAATCCGCGTGAAATCGAACGAGGCCAACGCCTCTTTTACCATGAACCCACCCTCCTCCACCCGAATGCCACGCCGCCAGTTCTTGAAAACCGTGGGCGCGGGCACGAGCGCCCTGCTGGCCAACGGGCTGGCTGCAGCCGACGAAAAAGCGAGGCCAGCGCCCTCCTCCGGCGCGTCCCAGCGCTACGCCGATTGGCTGCGGGCGCGCCACCAACACGTGCACACCCATCGGAAACCAGTTTTACGCCTTCGCGATCAAAAACGCCGTGGTCGCGTGGCTCGATCCGAAGCCGATCGCCTACCCGAGCGCCGGCCTGAAATTCTGGAACTGTTCCGGACGCACATGTACGGACGCAGTCCCGACAAAGTCTCGCCAATGACGTTCGAGGCGACGTCGGTGGACAAGCAGGCGCTCGGCGGCAAAGCCACGCGGAAGGAAGTGACCATCCGGACCGGCGGAGACAGTCAGACCGCGTACGATTGGGAACAGTACTTGAATTTCGCGGATCGGCACTTCGGCCGCGGCCGATGAGGGCTGAGCGATCGGCGAACAGCCAGTTTGCTACGTGCGCCAATCGGAAGCGTTCGGGCTTCCGCGCAAACTTTCGCGGTTCCTGTTATGTGCGGTTGAGCGACCGCGCCCGCCGATGCCTTCCGATCCACGCCACGACCAGTTCCTGCGCCTCTTTCTGAGCTGCCAGCCCCGGATTTTCGCCTACATCCGGTCCCTCGTGTTTTCGCGCGCCGACGCGGACGACGTGCTGCAGGAGACCGCCCTCGTCTTGTGGGAGAAGTTCGACCAGTATGAGCCGGGCACGCACTTCGATCGCTGGGCGTATCGCATCGCGCACTTCCAGATCCTGGCGCACCGGCAGAACAAGGCGCGCGACCGGCTGCAGTTTGGCGACCACCTGATCGAGCGTCTGGCCGACGAGATGGTGGCAGAGGGTGACCGCCACGAGGCCTCCCACGACGCGCTGACGCAATGCCTCGCCAAGCTTCCCGAGGGCGACCGCGATCTCATCCGTCAGCGCTACCGCCCCGGCGGCACCAACCGCGACGTCGCCCAAGCCACCGGCCGGAGTGAATCCGTGATCAGCCGCGCCCTCAACCGCATCCGCACCGCCCTGCTCCTGTGCATCGAAGGCACTCTGTTGGACCGCAGTGCGCCGGCAGACATGCAGGAAACCCCATGAAGCCGCCTTCCGCCGAACTGAGCGAACTCTGTGGCGCGGTGTGCGACGAAGTCGCCACGCCGGAGCAAATCGCGCGGCTGGAGGACCTGCTGGCCGCCAGCGCGGAGGCGCGCCAGTTCTACTTGCGCACCATGCAGCTCAGCGCGTTGCTGGAGCGTTATGAACCGGCCTCCGAAGCGCTGCCGTTCCCGTCCCCGCCGATCGCGACGCGTCGCTTCGCGTTGCCATGGATGGCGCTCGCGGCCGGTTTCACCGTGCTCGCAGTCCTGTATTTTGCCGGGCGCCCATCGACGGGCCGGGCGCCCGCCTCCGCCATTGCGACCCTGTTGGACGTGCATGGCGCCCAGCTCATCGCCGCCGATGGCACCTCCACGCCCGTGCGCGGCGGTCATCGCCTGCTTCCGGGCGAGATCCTCGCCACCGACCGCCGGGGAGGCGCAGTCATCCGTCTCCAAAATGAAGAAACACATTTCATCCTCGGGGCTGATACCCGTGCGTCGCTGGCCTTCGAACCATCGGCCAAGATCGTTCATCTCGCGGCCGGACAAATCTCGTGCGATGTTGCACCGCAAAAAACCGGAACCCACTGGCGCATCGTCACCGCCGCCGGGGAAGCCACGGTGCTCGGCACGCAACTGGCCGTCAGCATCGGCACGGAAGGCACGCGCGTCGGCGTCGCCAGCGGCCGGGTGAGGGTCACGGCCCGGGACACCCGCGAAAGCGTGGAAACGCCAGGCGGTTATTCCGTACAGCTTACGCCGAAGACCGCGGTGTTGAGCAAGCTTCCGCTGGCCGCGCCGACGCGGCTCGTCAGCTTCACCCTTGTGAATGCCGACTCGATCAAGCCGATCGGAGGCTTTGAGCAACTGGCCGACGGCGCCGTGCTCGATCTGGCGACGCTGCCGACGCGCCGGCTCAACATTCGCGCCAACGGCGAGCCGTTGATCGTCGGAAGCGTCCGTTTCGAACTCTCCGGAGTCGATGCAGCGGGAAGTCGGCTGGAGCTGGTCTTGTCGGTTCCGAACGGATTCCCGAATTCAATCGAGATATTTTATCCCTATTTGCTCGCGGGCGATCCCTCTTCGTCGGGCCAGCCGCTGTCGGCGTATTCGAACCCGTGGACGCCGCCGCCCGGCCGTTACACGCTCTCGGCCACACCTTACGCCGGCGTGAAAGGTTCCGGCGCCCGCGGCATTCCGCTGACGGTGCGTTTCGAAGTCGTCGATAGCGCCGCCCGGGACTGAAACCCATCCCGCCGTCGATGACGGTCGCGGTGCCAACACCCCAAGCCTCTGAATCTCTGGTCACCCCCAACACCATGAACAACAACCCAACCATGACCCATCGCATCGTAAGCATCACTCGCGCCTGCCTCGCCCTCCTCGGCGCAGCATGGCTCGCCTGCACGACGCTGGCGCAGAGTTCCACCACCGGCACGATCGAAGGCCGTGTCTCCCATCCCGCCAGCGGAAATTATCTCGAAACCGCACGGCTCACCGTCGATGGAACCACGCTCGAAAGCTTCAGCGACTCAGACGGCAACTACCGGCTCACCAACGTCCCGGCCGGCAGCGCAAAGGTGAAGGTGTTTTGCACCGGCTTCCTGCCGCAGACGACCGCGGTCGGCGTGACCGCCGGGCAGGTCGTGCGCCACGACATCCAACTCGACTCCTTTCAGCGATCGACCGGAGCCCCGGGCGGCGTCGTCAAGTTGGACGAATTCGTCGTGGCGGCCTCGCGCGAGATGGCGGCCGCCGCCTATGCCATCAACGAGCAGCGCTTCGCGCCGAACCTCAAGAGTGTCGTCTCGACCGACGAGTTCGGCAGTGTGGCCGAAGGCAACATCGGGGAGTTCTTGAAATTCCTGCCGGGAATCTCGATCGATTATAACAGCGGCTTTGCGCTCAATGCTTCGATCAACGGCGTGCCGCCCCAGAACGTGCCGATCACTCTCGATGGCTTCAGCGTTGCGGGTTCCGGGGTCTTCGGCGGCTACGATATGACGAGCCGCGCGGTGTCGCTCACGAACCTTTCGATCAACAACCTCTCGCGCATTGAGGTCGAGTTTTCCCCCACCGCGGAGTCGAAGGGGTCGGCGCTCGCCGGATCGATCAACATGGTGCCCCGCAGTTCGTTCGAGCGCTCGCGCCCGGTTTTCAATTATAGCGTGTATGCCCTGATGCGCGACGACACGCTGACGTTGCGCAAGACCGCCGGGCCCACGCGGGACGGAACGTATAAGATCCATCCCGGGTTCGATTTCAGCTACATCGTCCCGGTGAACAAACGTTTCGGCTTTACCCTCTCCGGGGGCACCTCGAAGCAGTATTCCGGGGAACCAAATTCGGGCACGCAATGGCGGGGCGCTGGCGTCCCCACGAACGGCACGACGTTCCCCCATACCACGCCGGACAAGCCCTATCTCACCCGCTACCGCTTCCGCGGCGGCGGTCGGGATACGATGCGCAACTCCTTGGGCGCCACCGTGGATTACCGGCTCACGCCCAACGACCGGATCTCGTTTTCGATTCAATACAACTATAATGACCAGTACTCCGCGATCCACGACCTGCTCTTCAACGTCAATCAGGTCTTGCCGGGAAATTTCACCACGACCTCGACGCGCGGTGCCGTTGGTGCCGGCTCCTACGACGCGATCGGCTTTGCGCGCAATCTAAAAACCCGGGTGTATATGCCGACCATGCGTTGGCGCCACGATGGGCCGGTTTGGAAGGCGGAGGCGGGGGCGGGGCTTTCCCACTCGAGCTTCAAGGATCGCGATGTCGACAAGGGTTTCCTTCAAACCAATACTGCACGGCGGACCGGCGTAACGATATCGTTTGACGATATCTTTTATCTGCGGCCCCGGGTGATCACGGTCACGGACGGCGCCACCGGCCAGCCCGTCGATCCCTACAGCCACAACAGCATGACCTTGGTGTCCGGAGTGAGCGCCCAGACCGATTTCACTGACGGCCAGCGCACGGCCTATGCCAATCTCCGTCGCGATTTCTTCGGGCGCGTGCCGTTTACGTTGAAAGGCGGTCTCGATCTCCAGCAGTCCATGCGTGATGTCCGCGGGGGAATCCACACCTACAATTTTGTCGGACCAGATGGCCGGGCGAGCACCACTCCCGTGGGCAACGACGATGGCGCCGCTCCGTTCGTGAATGTCAGCTATTTGAACGAGTCCGTACGGTTTGGCTTTCCGAGCATGCCGCGGCTGAGCCCGTATTTGATTTATGAAGCCTATCGCGACCATCCGACCTGGTTCACGACCAACGCCAGCACAAGCCACATCTCCGATGTCACGCGTTCCAAGCATACCAAGGAGCTCGTTTCCTCCGCGTACCTGCGCGGCGACGTGAGCTTCTTCGATCGCCGGCTCAAGCTCGTCGGCGGGGTGCGGGCCGAGCAGACCAACGTCAAGGCGGAGGGCCCGCTGACCGATCCCACGCGCAACATCCAGTATGACGCGCGCGGCGTTGCCCTCCGCGGTCCCACCGGCCAGCCGCTGCCCGTCACCACCAATGCGCTCGAGGCGACCAAGCTCACGTCCATCGACCGCGGTGGGAAGGCCGACAAGGAGTATCTCCGGCTTTTCCCCAGCATCAATGCGAGCTACGGCCTCAAGGAAAACCTGATTGCGCGAGCCTCCTACTACCATTCGATCGGCCGGCCCAGCATCAACCAATACGCCGGCGGCGTCACGCTGCCGAATCTGGAGAACCTGCCCAGCTCGAGCAACCGGATCACCGTGAACAACGCCGGCATCAAGGCCTGGAGCGCCCAGAGCACACAGGTGCGGCTCGAGTATTATTTCGAGGGCGTCGGCGAGGTTTCGGTCGGCGCGTTCCGGCGCGACTTCGAGAACTTCTTCGGTGGCGTCGTGACCCGACCCACGCCCGAGTTCCTCGCGCTCTACGGACTGGATCCCGACGACTACGGCACCTACGACGTCTCGACGCAGCAAAACCTCGAGGACCCCGTGCGCATGACGGGCGTCACGGTGAACTACAAGCAGGCACTCACGTTTCTGCCGCGCTGGGCGCGCGGCGTGCAGGTCTTCGCCAACGGCAGCGCGCAGCGTGCCACCGGCGCGGCCACGGACAACTTTGCCGGCTACGTTCCGCGGACCGCCAGTTGGGGCGTCAGCCTCAGCCGCGAGAGATTCAACTTTCGCCTGAACTGGAACTACAAGGGCCGGAATCGCCGGGGCCTGGTCGCCGCCGGCAACAGCATCGAGCCCGGCACGTACAACTGGGGCTCCAAGTATCTCTTCCTCGACGTGTTGGGAGAGTATCATTTCCTCAAGCACCTTTCATTCTTCTTCAACCTCCGGAATGTCGGCAACTCGTATACGGATTTCGAAATCGCCGGCCCCAGCACGCCGCCCCACGCGCAGTTCAACAGCCGCGTGGACTACGGTTCTCTATGGACGTTCGGCGTGAAGGGCACGTTCTGAATCGCACTCCGGAAAACCTGTGGTGACACCCATGGACATTGTGCGCTGCCCCCCGATGGCATGGGAATCGGCGCGCTCAGGCCGGACACCCACCCGCCTGCGACTGCCGGACGCATCTTCTAACGCGCTGTGGTCTCGCGGGAGCGCGAGGCACCAAATATTCGGGATCGCCCTTGCGATGCTCGTCGTTGCCGGGACGCTTCCCCGGATCCGGGCAGCCGAGATCGCGGTCGTCACGTCTCCAGATGCCTCATCCGCCGAGCGGATCGCCGCCCAGGATCTCGCGACGGCTCTGCAGAAAATCCATCCGCGGGACCACTTTTTCGGCGCCACGGCGCTGCCCGCGACGGGGAAAACGATTTTGGTTGGCTGTGCGACCAGCGCGGTGGTGCGCCGTCATCTTGGCGAAGCGGGACCCGGCACGCCGGAGTCGTATGTGGTGCGGCACGCGGCCGACGGCGCCCGTGAGATTGGCATCATCGCCGGGGCCGATCCGCGCGGTACGGCCTACGGCGTTTATGCGCTGCTGGAGAAGCTCGGCTGCAACTTTCATCTTTCGGGCGACACGCAGCCGCCTCCGCGCGAGACGGAGTTTGGCTTCGACGGCTGGCAATTCGGAGATTGGCCGCTGGTGGGCGATCGGCTCGTCTTCAACTGGCACAATTTCCTCAGCGGCTGCTCGACGTGGAATCTGGCCGACTGGCAGCGCTGGACCGCCCAGTCACAAAAGATGGGCTACAACGCGATCATGGTTCACGCCTACGGCAACAACCCGATGGCGGGTTTCACCTTCGACGGGACGGCCAAGCCGGTGGGCTACCTCTCGACGACAGTCAAGGGCCGCGATTGGTCCACCATGCACGTGAACGATGTCCGCCGGCTGTTCGGCGGCGGCGTTTTCGATGCTCCGGCATTCGGGGCTGACGCCGGTCTGGCGCCCGACGCGGACCGGGTGGCCGCAGCGCAGTCGCTGATGCGTGCGGTCTTCGCCGATGCCGCACAGCGCACCATGGGCGTCTATTTTGCCGTGGATGTGGACACGCCAAGCGCGAATCCGCCGGATCTCGTGGTGCGGTTGCCAGAATCGGCGCGGTTCCAGGTCAGCGGGGCAACGACGTCGGTTGCAGGCGGTTCCCCCGGGCGAATCTGGGTGCCCAATCCGGATACGCCGGAGGGGTACGCCTTTTTCCGCGCGCAGGTGGAGGCTTTGATAAAGATCTATCCGCAGATCACGCGGCTCGTGGTCTGGTTTCGCCGCGGCGGGACACCGTGGATGGACTTGAAGCCCGCCGACCTCCCCGCGGCGTGGCAGAAGGAACTTGCCGCGGAGATCGCACGCACCCCGGAGGCGGAAAAGTACTGGCACGCGGCCGGCCTGTTCGCGGTTGGCAAGATCGTCCGTGCTTTCGACCGTGCGCTAAAGGACTGCGGCGCGACCCGCACGCAACTCGCTGCGGGCACCTGGGGCTTTGAGTTCCTACCCGGAGCGGATCGCTTTTTCCCCGCCGGAGTGCCGCTGCTCGGACTTGATTACGATATTCTCCACGCGAAGCCACAACTCGGCTCCACCGCTTCGCGGGCGCCGTTGCGTGAGGTCGGGGCGCACCGCCCGGTGATCCCGATCGTCTGGGCTCACCACGACGACGGACACTACATCGGCCGGCCGTATACGCCGCTGCCGGAATTTGCCGCCAAGCTCGACGACGCGCGCGCGGCGGGTTTCGGCATCATCCATTGGACCACCCGACCGCTGGATCTCTACTTCTCCAGTCTCGCGAAACAGGTCTGGAGTGGCACGAAGGACCAGCCGTTGGCTGAGACGTGCCGCGTCCTGGCCGGCCCGTGGTTTGGCGAGGAGAACCGCACCATCATGGGCGAGTATCTGGAATCGTGGATCAACGGTGCGCCGCGCTTCGGGCGCGAAACGAGCGACTGGTTCATCGATCGCAAACTTGTCAACATCCCGGAAGTCATCGCCGAGTGCCGCGCCCGGCTGGCGAAAATCGCCGCCGCACGCACCTCGGGGCTGAACTCCGAGCAGCGGGCGCGCCTGGCCTATTACCGGGACCTCGAGGAGTGGATTGCGGTCTTTCACGAAGCCCAGGGGAAATTCCAGGAATCCCAGGACCTGCTGCTTCGCGGCGACCGTGAAGGCGCACGGCGGGCGCTCGCCGGTTTTCAACCCGGCGCGGTCATCGAGCGGTTTGCCCGGCTGAGCGCCATCGGCGGCATTACGCGCGGCGAACAGGGGCTGGTCGTCACGATGAACACGCGCTGGGTCAGTCACATCGTCCGTCACCGGCAGGCGCTCGGTCTCGAACCGGTGCGGATCAACTTTGCGCCGACCTCGCACGACCTACTCGCGCAGAGCCGCGGGACGTTCACGTTTCACTTCGATCCGGAACACGCTCTATGGGAATGCTGGGGAGCCCAGGAGACGGGCGCCGAGGTTTTTGTCTTGCCGGCAGAAACGAAGATCACCCGCGGGGATGTGCCTGCAGCCTGGGAGGAGATCGGCCGGACGGCCATCATGACCTCGCGTCCGCTCACGCTGGCGCTGCGCCCGATCATGGCAGTGGACAGCCGCAAGAAAGCCAAGCCGGTGCCGCTGCCCGCGGGCGATTATCGCCTGCGGCTGCTTTTGCTTGAGCCCGAGGGGGCGGCGCAGGGGCAGCGCGTGTTTGACGTGGCGGCGCGAGTTTCCTCGTCGAATTCCGACGCGGCCTTCACGCCGCTGGAGCGGGTGGACATCGTCGAACTGGCGGGTGGCGCGCGACGCTTGATCGAGCGTGTCTATCGGGTGCGCCTCGAGTCCTCCGGCGGTGGCGGAATCGAAGTCCGCCTCACGCCCGTCCAAGGCAAGGCGCTGCTCTGCGGCGCGGTGATCGAGCCGGTGGCTTTACGGTGAAGTCCTATCCTGAATATTTCACCCGCAGTAATCGATTATCATGCACACCGTATTCCTCGGCGGAACGTTTGGATTAGTCACGGCCACGCTGCGAATCGTCGCCGGAGGTGCACTGCTCGCGTGCATGCTTGTGACGCAGACCATGGCCACGGGAAAAATGTACTTTCCACCGCCGGAGGCCCAGGGCGACTGGAGGTCGCTTGTTCCGGCGAATGGGGCGGCTACGGCGGCAGAGAAGCGGGCGGTTTTGGAGGAAGCCGAACTCGATTGGGATAAGCTCCAGGAAGTCTGGCGCTTTATCGAGAGTTCAGGCAGCGCCAATAGCTTTCTTGTTATTCGAAATGGCTGGATCGCCGCAGAGTGGGACGCCCTCAAGCGACCCATTGCGATCCACTCCTGCACGAAGTCCCTGACGGGATTGGCGATGGCGAAGCTCTTCGATCTGAGCGATGCGGGCCAGCTCGCGAAGACCATCGGGCCGGAGAGTTTTGCCTATGTGTATTTGCCGGCGTCGTGGGGCGACGCCGATCCACGCCGAAAGCTCATTCGCATCAAACACCTGATGACCATGTCGTCAGGATTGTACCCGTGGGATGCGGGCAGTCTGGAAGGCATGCCCAGATGGGACTACTATCTGACCCGGCCCGTGGAGACCGCCCCCGAGAACGTGTGGGCCTATAACAGCCTTGGGGTCGACCTCCTGAGCCTCATCGTCGAGAACGTAAGCGGGCAGACGCTGCAGGATTTCTTCAACCAGAAGATCAATGCCGCCATCGGCATTGCCCCGGTTCGGTGGTGGTCCCCTGAAGGGCACACCGCCGGTGCGGGCGGTGCAGAGTTCACTGCCCGCCGCTTGGCCCGCGTGGGGTATCTCGCATTGCAGAAAGGAGTCTGGCAGGGCTCGCCCGGCTCCGAGCAGGTGATTCGCCCGGATCGCATTTCGCTGCTCACCCGCTGGGCGCCATTTCTGGCCGGCACCAAGTACTCCGGGGAAGCGTCGCCCCAACGAAAAGGGACAGGCCCCAGCGATGCTCACCGGTTCTATGGGCAGCTGTGGTGGACCAACCAGGCGGGACTGGGTTTGGGTCCGATCGTGGCGGCGGACGCGTTCTACATGTCGGGTTGGGGCGGTCAGCTTTGCATCGTCGTGCCGAGCGAGAACCTCGTGATTGTGCGCCTCGGAAAGGGTAACGAGGACCGAGTACAAGCGAGTTCGCCGAATCAAGAATTTCAGAAAAAACTCGCCAGTCTGGTCATGGCGGCAGTCGTTCGTCCGGGCGGAGCGAATGCCAGCACGCCGACGGCATTCGCCCAGGTCCGCACCCCGGGCCAGGCCCCTCCCGCGATGGCTCCCGGCCTTGCGACGGCGCAGCGTTGGGATGTGCATGAGGTCGCGTTTGATGCAGCTGATTCGTATGCGAACCCGTTTATGGACGTGAGCCTTTCGGCTACCTTCACGCACCAGCGATCCGGCGCCCGGCTCACGGTGGACGGTTTCCACGACGGCGGCAGTAAATGGCGGATTCGTTTCATGCCCACCCAACTCGGGACGTGGCGTTGGACCACGAAATCGACGGACCGCGGACTCGACGGGAAGACGGGGGCCGTCGAATGTGTGGCGCCGACGAAACCCCACTTGCACGGCCCCCTCCAGACCAGCGGACTTCATTTCGTTCATGTCGACGGCACGCCGCGGTATTTGATCAGCACGCGGCTCACGTGTCAGTTCGCTCCGCCGTCCACGTGGCCTGGGTTAATCGCGCTGCTCAAGGAAGGTCGGATCAACCGGGTGCTGTTCATGATGCCGGGAGTCGACTCGAAGAAGGACCCGGTGAACACCCAGCGAAACCTGTTCGCGCCCGGGCCGGATTACACGCGGTACAACGTGGATCGTTTCCGCGCCATCGACGCCTTCATCGACACCCTCCGACAGGCCGACATCCTGGCCTCGCCCTACTTCTACTACGATCCGCGTCGCGAGATCCTGTGGAAAATGACGCCGGAACAGGACCGGGCGTACATTCGCTACGGAATGGCGCGGATGGGCGCGTTCAGCAACGTGATGCCCGTGCTGGGAAACGAGATCGAGCTGAAGACCACCAACTACAAGGACAAGGCATACGACCTCTCGTGCAACAACTGGATCAACGAAATGGGCGCGTACCTGAAAAGCCGCACGGTCTTTGGACAGCCGATCTCGGTGCACAATCCCTGCTGGCACGAGCTCGCGGTGAATCCCAGCTACTTCACTTTGCTCAAGGATTGGCCGTTTGCCGCCTGGACCGACTTCATGTTGAAGCAGGCTCAAGTGGGCTGCATCGGGGCGGCCAGCGCCCTGAGCGACTCTGTGCCTCAGCCTCAAGCGGTCGTCTACAACGAGCGCTCGTATGCGCGGCACAATCAGGTGCTGATCGATCTGCGCAAGTTTCGGCAACCCGTGATCAACGAGGAACCGGCGTACGACATGGGGAGCAAGAGCGCCTACGCCTCCCAGACCCCCGAAACCATGCGTCCCACCTTTTGGACCGCGGCGTCCGCGGGGGCGTACACGATGTGGGGCAGCAAATCGACCTACGTGACCGGCGATCCGCTTCCCGCGATGATGGGAAGCCTCACGGTGCAGTACATGCGGGTGCATCACGATGTGATGGCCAGTCTGCCTTTTGCCGAGATGGAACCGCACAACGAAATCGTCACGCCCGCCGACGTCACCCTCGACGGCGCCGCCTGGCGCACCAACTTCGCGCTGGCCCAGCCCGGCGAAGCTTACCTCGTGTATTCGCTCCACGGCGGCAATGGCACCGTCACGCTCGCGTCCGGGCGCTACGCGGCCCTGCGCATCGATCCGCGCGATGGCTCGCAACACGAGTTGAACCCGGTGGACGGGGGCGCCGTGAATTTTTCCATGCCGCCAGGCGATTGGGTGCTCACCTTTCGGCGCCTGGCCGCGGCGAACAGCAAGTCGGCGGCCGGCCGCCCGTGGCGCTCGCTGCCGCTCGTCGCTGCCGGGAAAGTCGACCCCTCGTGGGCCCAGGTCGGCTGGGGCGGATTCAGCGTCGATGGCGGGGCGCTGCGCACCGAAACCGACGAGCGCGGCATGGGGCTGTTGCTCTTCCGGCCCGAAAAATTCGGCGATTGCCAGATTCGCATCGTCTACCAGTGCGAAAAGCCGAAATCGAACGCCGGCATCTTCGTGCGCCTGGACGACGGCATTGTCGCCAAGATCGGCGAAAAATCCGCCCCGGCGAAGCGCGACGCACAGGGGAAAATGACCCCCGACGGGATCCAAAAATTCAAGGAGGCGTCCGAGAAGCACCTCGGCGGGTGGTATCCCGTCCACCACGGTTACGAAGTGCAGATCATGGACGCCACCGACGCCCTGCATCGCACCGGGGCGATCTACTCGCTGGCCCGCGCCGCCCCGGTTCCCGAGCGGCCGCAGTCCGAATGGCGGACGATGATCATCACGCTCGATGGCGAACGCATCGCGGTGGAGGTCGACGGCAAACGCCTCAGTTCGTTTGACGCCGGCGCCGCGGACAATCCCCCGCGCAAAACCTGGACCGAACCAATCCGCGAATTGAAACGCCCGACGCACGGTTACATCGGGCTCCAGAATCACGATCCCGGTGACGTGGTGTGGTTCAAGGAAATCAGCGTGCGGCCGCTCGGCGGCTCCCAATGAGCGCGCACCCGCCGCCTCTCGGCAAGCAACCCCGGGGGTGGGCCGGGCGCTCCGCGCGCGGCCTTTCCCGCGTCCGCCGATCGCTC
>JACQWL010000283.1 GCA_016209255.1 Verrucomicrobiota bacterium | reverse complement strand
ATCTCCGCCCGCCGGCGGCAATCGGATGTTGACAGGCCTTGAAACCGGTCTGAATTCTCCCCGCTCTTCACGGCGATCATAGCTCAGTCGGTTAGAGCACCAGATTGTGGATCTGGGGGTCGCGGGTTCGAGTCCCGTTGGTCGCCCCATTTTTGGCACCGCAGACGCCCATGTTCTTCGTCTACATTCTGGCATGCTGCGAGTCCGGCCGCTCCTACGTGGGACACACCGACCATCTGATCCGCCGTTACCGCATGCACTGCGAAGGGTCGACCCGAACGAGCCGAGAAAAACTGCTCAAGCCTGTCGTCGTACACTGGGAAACGTTTTCCACTCGTGCGGAGGCGATGCGGAAAGAGCGCTACTACAAGTCCGGTGCCGGAAACAGGCTGAAGCGCGATATCGTTGCCGTGGCTCTGAATGAGTTTCGTCAGGTTGGTTAGAGCATTCTGCTGGCCAGCAGAATGGATCTTGGGGTCGCGGGTTCGAGTCCCGTTGGCCGCCCCAGCCTTCGCCCCACGCGAAGGCTGCCGCGCCGAAGCCAACGGCGAAGGCGGGCAGTGTTCGCAAAAATGGGGTCGCCCGGGTCACTTCGAAATCAGTGTGCCCTTCATGCCGACCATGAAGTGCGCGGGGAAGGAACAGAGGAAGGGATACTCGCCGGCCGGGGGAACGGTGAAGGTCACTTCATCCGACTTGCGCGGCCCAATCAGCGCGGTGTGCGCAATAATCTGGCCCTTGAGCGCCGCAGGAATGTAGTCGGTGTCCTTGGCGGCCATGGCAGCGGTGGAGAAGGCCATGCCGTCGCTGCCAGCCTTGAGGAGGACCCAATTGTGGCCCATCGCCTCCTTGGGCATCATGCCCACGTTCGTCAGGACGACCTTGAGTTCCTCGCCCGCCTTGGCCTCGATGGTCGTGAGGCTGAATTTCATCTGGTCGTTGCCGGTGATTTCGATGACACGCGGGCCCGCTTTCGGCGCGGGCGCGGCGGGCGTGGCCTTCGCGGCAGGCGCGGCGCTGGCGGCGGCGGGCGCGGTCTCTTTTTTGGCGCAACCTGAAGCGATCAGCGCGGCAATGATTGGTGTAAGGAGAAGAAGTCGGGTTTTCATGGCGCCGGCAAGGTTGAGAACGTGCCGGCGACATGCAAACCCGAAGCCACAGATTCTTTTACGGCTCGAACTGAGAAGTTTTCCCCGGGCGGCGGAAAACTAGCTTGAAATGCGGGAGCGTTCGCGAACTCTCTGGGGGTTTTGGCGCTTGCGCCAGACCGACTTCCCGTTTCCTGACCGCCCACATGTTCACTTTTTTCCCGACACTCTTCCGCCGGGGCCGTGTAGCCATTGCGCTGGCCGGCCTCGCGCTCCTCACTGGTTGCGACTTCAATTTCTGGCGCATGGACGGCCATCAGTCGACCATCGTCGTCGACGGACCGGTGGCCCGCGCCCAACTGGAGGTTTTCTACGTGACGTGCTGGGTGACGCTTTTCATCTTCATCATCGTCGGCGCCGTGCTCGCGTATGCCTCGCTGAAGTTTCGCGCGCGCAGCGATGCCGATGAGCACGCCGAGCCGCCGCCACAAGGCCACGGCAATCCGCTGGTCGAACTCGGCCTCATCGGCGGGTCCGTGCTGGCGCTTGTGATCATCGCCGTCCCCACGCTAAAGGCCATCTGGTTCACCTACGACATCCCGGCCGAGGAGAAGGCCAACGCCTACGAGATTACGGCGGTGGGTTACCAGTGGTGGTTCCGCTTTGAATACCCGGGCGAGCAGGCCACCATCGACGCCACGACGAAGATGCCGCTGGTCACGGGCAACGAGCTCGTCATTCCCGCCGGCCGGCCGGTGCGGATCAACCTGCGCACGTTCGACGTCATCCACTCGCTCTGGATTCCCAAGCTCGCCGGCAAGGTCGACATGATCCCCAACCGGGCGAACTTCCTCTGGTTGAAGGCAGACAAGCCGGGCTACTACTGGGGCCAGTGCGCGGAATATTGCGGCGATTCGCACGCCGTGATGCGTTTCCGCGTCGTCGCCCTCGGACCGCGCGAATTCAACGCGTGGCTCGACCAGCAATTGCAGCCGGCGCGCACGCTCGTGCCGCGCCCGGCGGACACCAGCCGCCCAAGGCCGCAGTTCGCGGCGCTGCGGTCCTTCCGCCAAAACGAATCTGGGGTCACGGAGAAATTCGACGTCGATCCGCTGGAGTCGTGGCGCGCCAAGCAGGCGCCGGAGAAAGATGAAAACGCGGAGCTGGTTGCGCAGGGCCGATCCCTTTTTACGACCAAGGCGTGCATCACCTGCCACACCGTCCGCGGCCATGCCGGGGCGGGCGTCACCGGGCCCGACCTCACGCACGTCGGATCACGCAGCACGATCGGCGCCGGACTGCTGGAGAACAACCGCGAGCAACTGCAGCGCTGGCTGCACGATCCCGGCGCCGTCAAGCCCGGCAACAAGATGGCCAAGGGCTATGTGGACAGCAAAATCACCCTCACCGCCGAAGACGAGGTGGCGCTCGTGGCCTATCTCGAAAGCTTGAAGTGATGCGAAGCTCCCTCACCCACCGTCAAACAACCTTACGACTCACATGGATGCACTGGCCAAATCAGCGTACCTGACCAAGGAGGAGCACCTGCCGAAGCCGCGGCTGCTCGCCCATCCCGCCGCGAAGACCGGCCTCATGGGCTGGCTTACGACTGTCGATCACAAGAAAATCGGTTTTCTCTACGGTTTCTTCGCGCTCATCTTTTTCCTCGTCGGCGGGGTGGAGGCGCTGCTCATCCGCGCGCAGCTCATGGTGCCAAACAACGATCTGCTCACCGCCCAGCAGTACAACACGCTGTTCACGATGCACGGTACGACGATGATCTTCCTCGCCGTAATGCCGCTGTCGGCCGCGTTCTTCAACTTTGTCATGCCGCTGCAGATCGGGGCGCGCGACGTGGCTTTTCCGCGGCTCAACGCGTTTTCCCTGTGGACGTTCCTCGCCGGCGCCATCATCCTCAACATCGGCTGGTTTCTTCCCCAGGCCACGCATGGCGCGCCCGACGGCGGCTGGTTTGGCTATGCTCCCCTCACCTCGAAACAATTCATCCCCAAGCACTCGATCGACTACTGGGTGATGGGCCTGCAGCTGCTCGGCGTGGCGTCGATCGCCGCCTCGCTGAACTTCATTGTCACGATCATCAACCTGCGCGCGCCGGGAATGTCAATGATGCGGCTGCCCGTGTTCGTGTGGATGACGTTGGTCACGTCGTTCCTGATCGTCCTCGCGTTCCCTTTTATCACGATTGCGCTCGTCGAAGTCATGATGGATCGCAATTTCGGCACCTTTTTCTTCGAAGTGTCCGGCGGCGGCATGCCCGTCCTGTGGCAGCACCTGTTCTGGGTGTTCGGTCACCCGGAGGTCTACATCCTGATTCTGCCGGCGATGGGCATCATTTCGGAGATTCTGCCGACGTTTTCGCGCAAGCCGCTCTTCGGCTACCCGATCGTCGTCTTTTCGGGCGCGTGCATCGGTTTCCTCGGCTTCGCGGTATGGAGCCACCACATGTTCACGACCGGAATGGGCACAGTCGCCACCGCGGCGTTTGCGCTCGCGACGATGGCCATCGCGGTGCCGACCGGCGTGAAGATCTTCAACTGGATCGGCACCCTGTGGGGCGGCCATATCGTGATGCGCACCCCGATGATGTTCGCGCTCGGCTTCGTGTGGATGTTCATGATCGGCGGCTTCTCCGGCATCATGCACTCGGCCGCTCCGGCCGACGCGCAGCAGCAGGACAGCTACTTTGTCGTGGCCCACTTCCACTACGTGCTCATCGGGGGTTCGCTCTTCGGTCTGCTCGCCGGCATCCACTACTGGTTTCCGCTGATGTTCGGCCGCACGGTCAGCGAGTTTTGGGGCAAGCTCTCCTTCTGGGTCGTGTTCGTGGGCTTCAACGTGACGTTTTTTCCGATGCACTTCCTCGGGCTGAACGGCATGCCGCGGCGCACGTTCACCTACGACCAGAATCTCGGGTGGAACACGCCGAACCTGATCGCGACGATTGGCTCGTTCATTCTCGGCGTCGGCATCGCCATCTACTTCGTCGTGATGGTCTACACCTACTTCAAGGGCCGGCTTGCCGGTCGCGACGTCTGGGACGGCCGCACGCTGGAGTGGTCAATCCCCAATCCGCCGCCGGAATATAATTTCCGCGTCATTCCGACCATTCACGCGCGCGATGCGTGGTGGTACGAGAAGCATCACGGCGAGGAAGTTGAAAAGGAAAAGGCCGAGCATGCGAAAGCCGAGGCGACCCACGGCGGCATCCACATGCCGTTTCAGTCGATTTGGCCGCTGGTTACGAGCGTTGGCATCTTGATTGGCGCCGTCGCGGTCAGTGCGCTGGATTCCAATCCGGCGCCCGGCATCCACCTGAGGCTCGGCCTCGCGCTGACGGGCGGCGTCGTCATGTTTCTCGGCATCTACTTCTGGGCGCTCGAGGGTAACGAAGGCTATCACCTGCACCTCGACGAGAACGGCCATCCGATCAACGACGACGACGCCAAACACTGAGCCCCCCTCCACTCCCAATGAGCAGCCATGCGGCCACCGCCACGATCGATCACCACCACGATCCGACCACGTCGACGGGGATTCCAAACAAGAAGCTCCTGATGTGGACGTTTCTGGCGTCGGACTGCATGTTCTTCGGCGCGCTGATCTCGACGCATCTCATCTACCGGTTGCACCCGCCCGCGGGCGGGTTGGATCCCAAGGTCGTTTTCAGCCCCGAGCTGACGTCGTTCTCCACCTTCATCCTTTTGATGTCGTCCCTGATGATGGCGCTGGCCGTCACCGCGATCCAGAAGGGCAACGTCAAGAGCTGCCGCTGGTCTTTGCTGACGACGATCTTCTTCGGAATGATCTTCCTCGGCTGCCAGGTGTATGAGTTCGGCCACTTCGTGCACGAGCGGAAGATGACGCTCAACAACAGCCTGCTCGGAACGACGTTCTACACCCTGACGGGCACCCACGGCACGCACGTCGCCATCGGCGTGTTGTGGTTGAGCCTGATGTATGTGCGCTCGTTCAAGCCGGCCGCGGGCAATCCCTGGCAGCGTTCGTGGCTGTCGCACAATCTCCTGCATGTGATCGCGCTCCTCGTCGCGCTGTTGCTGTCGCTGAAGATCACGCTCGGCCTCGTGCACGCGTTGCAGACCGAGCCGACCGCCGGCGCCGCGCTGGGCCACTTCTTCCAGGGCGAGTTTCTCGCGATCGCGGGGGCGCTCGTGGCCTACGGCGCGCTGGTATGGTTCGCCCGCCCGCGCGGCCCGGTCGACTTCACCGAAGTTCACGCGATCGATGTCGAGAGCATGGGCCTCTACTGGCACTTCGTCGACATCGTGTGGAT
>JACQWL010000300.1 GCA_016209255.1 Verrucomicrobiota bacterium | reverse complement strand
TTGAATTTCACCTTCGAGAACAAGGTTCAGCGCAAGTGGTCGCCGCTGTTCCTGAAGCGCATCGCCGCCGGCTGGCAGGCGAACACCGCGCGCCAACTCGGCGCTTACGTCGACTCGCGGTGGATCGAGGCCTTCAAGCAGACGGTCGCCGCGAACGCGGCCGACTTCTGCCTCGAGATGTATCGCCGGATGGGCCTGCTCGAGGGCATTCGGGTCGTCCGGTCCAGCGATCCCGCCGTGCGGCGTGCGGCGTGCGCCATCACGGATTTTTTTGTCGATGTGCCGCACGAGGGCGAAACGGTCCGGGCGCGCTGGCTCGACGGCGCGCTCAAGCTTCACGAGGGCGGCGATGCCTACGTCACGCTGCCCGGCGGCGCGTTTGCCCGGGAGCAGATCAGCCCGACCCGGGACTCCCGCTTGCGCTGGATGCAATCCGTCGTCCATTGCACGCACTATATCGCGGGGGCGGGCGAGCAGGCTTACTTGCGTCGGGAGGACGCGCCTGAAATTGTCTTCGTCAACCGCGACCCCATTGAACGCTCCGATGAAGCCTACACCGACGTCCCCGCCTGAATCCGCCCCGCTGCTCGCGTTCGGGGCGCATCCCGACGACATCGAATTCGGTTGCGGCGGGGTGATCGCCCGCGAGACGCAGGCGGGCCGTCCGGCGCATTTCGTCATCTGCTCGCGCGGCGAAGCGGCGACCAACGGTACTCCGGTGCAGCGGACGGCCGAGGCCAGAAAGGGCGCGGCGGCGCTCGGCGCCTCGCTGGAATTTGCCGACCTCGGCGGCGACGCGCATTTCGAATGGCGCCGGGTCCGCGCGTTGAAGCTCGCGGCCATCATCCGGCGCGTGCGGCCGGTGGTCATCCTCGCGCCGACTCCGGTCGAAAACCAGCATCCGGACCATGCGGTGCTGGGGAAGATCGTGCGCGATGCCGCGCGGCTGGCGCGTTACGGCGGGATCGAGGAACTGCGCCGCCGGCCGACGCACGCGATCGGGCAATTGCTTTTTTACGCGGTGACGGTCGAGGGCGAACCGCGCGAGCAGCCGCCGGTGTTCATCGATGTCTCCGACGCGCCGGTGGCAAAGGCGTGGACGGCGGCGATGCAGGCGCACGTCTCGCAGGTCCAGACGCGGCGCTATGTCGAATTGCAGTTGGCGCGGGCCACCGTGAACGGTGAGCGCTGTGGGCTGCGGCTTGCGATCCCCCTGTTTCCCAGCGATCCGCTTGTCTTTGGCTCGCTCGGCATGCTGGAGCGCGCGGCGCGGCGGTTTTGATTTCAATTCGCATTCACGATGAGACGCATAGGCCTGCCTGTAGGAGCCTGCTTGCAGGCGATGTTGGGCTCACCCCAGCCGAGAAGGTCCCGAAATTCCCCTGGTCGTGCTCGACCGGCGCGATTACGAGCACGATTACGAGCAAGAGCACGAGGGATTCTTTTTACTGCGGCCACGTGCCGCGGTGCGAAATACCCCGGCTGCGTGCTCTAACCCTGCGATGATCGCGACCAAACCGCTCCACATTGGCATCACCTGCTACCCGACGGTGGGGGGCAGCGGGATTCTCGCGTCGGCGCTGGGCGAGGAACTCGCCCGTCGCGGGCATGAGGTGCATTTCATCAGTTACGAGCGGCCGTTTCGGATGCCGGCCGGCGCGCCGCGGCTCCATTTTCATCCGGTCGTCATCAACGATTACGAGCTGTTCAAGTACCCGGATTACACCCTGCCGCTGTCGGTGAAGATGGCGGAGGTGAGCCGCGATTGCGGGCTGGACGTGCTGCACGTGCACTACGCCGTGCCGCATGCGACGGCGGCGATCCTGGCGGGTTCGATGATGGCAGAGGAGAACCGGCCGCGCGTGGTGACGACGCTGCATGGCACGGACACGACGCTGCTCGGCCGCGACCCGGGCTACGGGCCGGCGATTCGCCACGCGTTGATGCGCTCGGACGCCGTGACCGCGGTCTCGGCCTGGCTGCGGGACGAAACCCGCCGTTTGCTCGGCATCGTGCGGCCGATCGAGGTCATCCATAATTTTTTCGACCCGCGCGCTCCCCGGCGTTCGCGGGCCGAAATGCGGGCCGAACTCGGAATCGACGCCGATGAGGCGATGGTGCTGCACTTATCGAATTTGCGTCCGGTGAAGCGCATCGGCCTGTTGCTCGCCGCCGCGGCCCGGATTCAGCCGCGGGAGTCTTTCAAGCTCGTGATTCTGGCCGGCACCGATTTCGCGCCCTTTGTCGATGACGTGCGGCGCCTGGGACTTACCGATCGCGTGGTGGTGCGGGAAAAGGTCACCGACGTGGAGGACTATCTCCAGGCGGCCGATCTCGGTCTCTTTACCTCGGAATCCGAGAGTTTCTGTCTGAGCCTGCTCGAGGCCATGTGCTTCGGGTGTCCGAGTGTGTCCACGGCGGTGGGTGGCATTCCCGAGGTGGTGACCGCGGGCGAGAGCGGGTTGCTCGTGGCGGCGGATGCCGATGCGATCGCCCGGGGAGTCGAGTCGCTCATCGCCGACCCGGTGCGCCGTGCCGCGTTGGGCCAGGCGGCGCGGCGACGGGCGGTCGGGAAGTTTTCCGCCGCCGCGATCGTGCCGCACTACGAGGAGCTTTACCGGCGGGTGTGCGTCGGATCGTAGCCGTCTCAAACTTTTTCACCCCGTATAGCATGTCGCGCACAGATTGGCATTGGCAGCGTTCGCGGGGAGCCTTGTGCTGGGCGGCGAACCTCATGTTGCTTCTCGCGATTCCCTTGGCGCACCTGGCCTTTCTGACGGGAAAACTCTGGCGGCACTGCCTGATGTTCGCCGGCTTCAAGCGCGTCGCGCCGGAGCACGCCATCGGGATGAGGCCGCCGATATTCCGTGGTCAGCGGCACGAAAATGGCAAGGGCGCGTGGAGTGTCCGGATCGTGCCGGGAAACTACGACGGCCGGGCGGACCTTGGCTACCACGCCCAAGTCTACGAGGTAGATTTCGCCGGGCCTGGTGGTCACGACTTGGCGAGGTGCGAGTAGTCCTCGTCGTCCAGCTTATCCCAAACGTGGGCCACGTGCTCGATGGGGGGCGCGACGACGGGGCTGTCGTCGATGGCAAGCGGGAAGGGAATGGCTTTGCGAAGCTCGATTTGCGCGTAGAGCATGTTGATGACCTGCCCGGGACTCACGCCAAGTTTGTTCAGAATCGCCTCGGCCTTGGCTTTGCGTCGCGGGTCGATGCGTGCGCTGATGACGGTGGTTTGCTGCATGGGCACAGTCATGGTCTTTTCTAGCTGAAGGGCAAGGCTCCCATAGGGGTCTAAAGAACCCCGACGCAGTGGACCCGAGGAGATTTGTTAACCGCCCTACAGCGTCGCGAGGATTTCGTTGAGCGTTTTGCTCGGCCGCAGCGCAGCGGGCGCTTTCGCGTCATCCGGCTGGTAGTAGCCGCCGATATCGACGGGTTTGCCTTGAACGGCGAGGAGTTCGGCGGCGATCTGGGTTTCGTTCGCGGTCAATTTTTCGGCGATCGGCTGAAACAGGGTCTGTAGTCCGTAGTCTGTGGTCTGCGCCGCCAGCGCCTGGGCCCAGTAGAGCGCCAAATAAAAATGGCTGCCGCGGTTGTCGATGCCGCCGAGCTTGCGCGTGGGCGACTTGTCGTGCTCGAGAAACTTGCCGGTGGCGGCGTCGAGCGCGTCGGCGAGGACTTTGGCCTTCGGGCTCTTGAACATCTCGCTGACGTGCTCCAACGAGGCGGCGAGCGCGAAGAATTCCCCCAGGCTGTCCCAGCGCAGGTAGTTTTCCTGCACGAATTGCTCGACGTGCTTCGGCGCGGAGCCGCCGGCGCCGGTCTCAAAAAGGCCGCCGCCATTCATCAGCGGGACGATCGAGAGCATCTTCGCGCTCGTGCCGACTTCGAGGATCGGGAAGAGGTCGGTAAGGTAGTCGCGGAGGACGTTGCCGGTGACGGAAATCGTGTCCTGCCCGGCCTTGAGCCGCTCGAGCGTGGCGAGGCAGGCGGCGGCGGGCGGAAGGATTTTGATGTCGAGGCCCGCGGTGTCGTGTTGCGCGAGGTATTTTTGAACTTTCGCGATGATCTGCGCGTCGTGCGCGCGTTTCTCGTCGAGCCAGAAGATGGCGGGCGTGGCGCTGAGCCGGGCGCGTTTGACGGCGAGTTTCACCCAGTCCTGCACGGCGGCGTCCTTGGTCTGACAGGCGCGCCAGATGTCGCCCTCGTCGACGAGGTGTTCGAGGAGGATCTGGCCTGGCCCGCCTTCGCCTGGCTTCGGCGTGGTGTTGCCCTCGATAGCGACAACCCGGATGACACCTTTATCCGGGGCAACAAACGTCTTGTTGTGCGAGCCGTATTCCTCGGCGGCCTGCGCCATGAGGCCGACGTTGGGGACGGACCCCATCGTCTTCGGATCGAAGGCGCCGTGCTTTTTGCAGAACTCGATCGCGGTCTGGTAGACGCCCGCGTAGGAACTGTCGGGAATGACGCAGAGGGTGTCCTGGGGCTTGCCTGCGGCGTCATACATATTTCCGCCGACGCGGATCATGGCAGGCATCGAGGCGTCGACGATGATGTCGCTCGGGACGTGGAGATTCGTGATGCCCTTTTCCGAATTGACCATGGCGACGGCGGGGCGGGCGGCGAAGACGGCCGCGATGTCGGCCTCGATCGCGGCGCGCTGGTCGGCGGGGAGCTTTTGGAGTTTCTCGACGAGATCGCCGAAGCCGTTTTTCAGGTCGACGCCGAGCGTGGCAAAGGTGGCGGCATGCTTGGTGAAGAGGTCCTTGAAAAACACACGCACGGCGAGGCCGAACATGATGGGGTCGGAGACCTTCATCATCGTGGCCTTGAGGTGGAGCGAGAAGAGGACGCCGTCTTTTTTGGCCTTGGCGATCTGTTGGGCAAAAAAGGCGCCGAGGGCCTTCTTGCTCATGAACGTGGCGTCGAGAATTTCGCCGGCCTTGAGCGGAGTCTTTTCCTTGAGGACGATGATCTCGGGTTGAGCGGGGC
>JACQWL010000299.1 GCA_016209255.1 Verrucomicrobiota bacterium | reverse complement strand
TCCGCCCACGCGGCGGCTATTTCGGCTGCCACTCGAAATACGACCCGTAGCCAGCCGTCAGATTGCGGGCCAGCCAGGTGCGGTATTCGCGATCGGCGAGGCGGGTGACGTCGCGTTTGCGGATGGGAGTCGTGTTCGTGTAGATGACGACGGAGCGGCGGTTGTTTTCCGACACGGAGCAGATGAGTTCGTCCCGGAAATCGCCGGCGAGGTCGGCGGCATACATCACGCGGCCTTCGCCCTCGTTCGGGCCCGGATCGGGCAGCGCTTCGAAAGTCGCGCCGTTGAAGAAGCCGAGCCGTTTGCCGTTGTTGGACATCATTTCGCGCCGGTCGCCCCCGAGCCAGTTGACCGGCGTCCAGCCGCCAACCCACGGATTCATGATCACCTTGCCCTGCGCATCGAAGAGCACCGTGTCGCGCTGCAGGTGCCCGTCGCGGTTGGTCATCATCTCCATGCCGGGCGAGTCGGCGAAAATGTCCGCGACCCAGCCGGTGTGCGCGTGGGTCCAGCGCGGGTCGTTTTCGCGGTTGGACTTCCAGAGGACCGCCCCGGTGTCCGCGTCGACGACGTAGGCGCCGGCGTTGGTGTTGTCCTCGACGGCGAAGAACACCTGGCGGCCCGGGCGGCCCGGGATGATTCTCTTCACCGCCACCACGTCGGGGTGCCCGGCATAGATCGACCAGCGCACGGTGCCGTCCGCGTTGAGGCAGGTCGTGCCGTCGAAGACCTCGTCGCGGCCATCGCCGTTGACGTCGGCGTTGACGATGTAGTGCGCACCGCTGCCGTTGGTCTCGCCGAAGCTCTTGAACTGCCAGAGTTGTTTCAGGTTGCCGTCGTAGGCGGTGAAGATTTCGTTTTCGTAGAGGCCGGACTGCGTGATGATCGCGGGCGTCTTTCCGTCGAGATACGCGATGCCGAGCACGATGCGGGTCGATGAGCGGGAGAAATCGGAGACGAGCGGCGTCCACGGCGTCCGGCGCAGCGTCTCGCCCGTCAGGCCGTTGAGCACCGCGAGGTAAACCAGATCGCCTTCCTGCGCGCGGCAGACGACCTCGGCCTTGGCGTCGCCATCGAGGTCGAAGAGGAGCACCGGGCTGTTGTTGTGGCTGCCGTAACACTGGGCATGCCACACGAGCGGGCGCCGCCAGATGCTTTTGCCCCAGCTCGTGAACGCCTCGAGTTCCACCGGCACGCCGGGGTCGGCGGAGCGTTCGTTGATTCCGTTGTCGAGGCGGAACACGGCGTCGGTCACGCCGTCGCCGTCGATGTCGCCCAACGCGACCGTGAATCCGCCGCTCCGCACATTGGGCGCGAAGCGGGCGATCTGTCCGCTGCGTTTCTCGGTGGGTTCGAGCCCGGCCCACTCGGAGGGCGGGCCCTCCCCGCCGCCGGCCAGCACGGCGCGTACGCGGTAGTACGACCGCAGCTCGCCATCGGGCTGATCGGGCCCTTCGCCGCGCGTGTGCTGGGTCGGCCGCGCGCCGGGCGGATTCGGATCGATGAAGTTGGTCGAATCGGCCAGCGGCGCGGCCGTCAGCCGCTCGCCGGCGGCGTGGCGGTATTGCGTGCGATAGACGTGGAAGCCGACGCCGGGCGGATCGTCGGGCAACAGGTTCCAGCTCAGGAAAACCTTCCGGTCGCCGGCCGACGCGGCGACGGTGCGCCGGAGCTGACGCCGAAAATGGGTCGAACCCGGCGGTTCGCGCACGAGGCGAAAACCGAGGTCGGCCTGGCGGATGCCCTCGAGTTTGTAGGCGCTCCGGCCGAGCTCGAGGTAGTAGGCGGTGCGCGCCCACGATCCACCCATGGCCCAGCCTTCGCGGTCGTCCGGCGAGGTGATCCGGAACACATAGCCGCCCAGCGTCACGTCGGGATGCTCGTTGACCATTTGAAACACGTTGCCCGCCATGTCGTGGAGCCCCCACGGGTTCGGCGGGTGGCTCTTCACGGGCTGGAGCCGCTGGCGCCAGACGCTGATGTCGCGCTCGCCCTGCGCGGAAAAATTCGCCCGTCCGTCCGGCGGCTCGTTGCCCCATGGGTATTTGATCTCCGGCCGTCCGGCGCGCGCGGCGTATTCGAACTCGGATGACGTCGGCAGCCGGTAAACCCGGCCTTCCTGGCGGGAGCGCCATCCGGTGTAGGCGCGGACGTCGTTGTAGCGGCTGACGAAGACCACCGGGTGCTGTTCGAGCCCGGCGGGGATGCGTCCTCCGGTCCAATACGGCGGCTGGGGGTGGCCCGTGTCGTCGACGAAAGCCCGGTAGTCCGCATTCGTCACCGGCCGGTTCAGCATCTCGAAATCGTCGAGCCGGATGCCGGGACGGAGGATCCCGCCTTTGATCGGCACAAAGTCGTCCGTCTCGGCGGAAAGCACGCCGAAGGACAGCGCCAGGAAAAAGGGCAATACCCGGGGCACGGCCCACATCTGACCGCAGCGCCCGCAGGGGTCAACGCCCTGGACGGGCGGACAGTTCGACTGCGAGCAGCCACATCGACCTCGGAGCCGCGTGGCGCGCGATTAAAGGCTGAATATCGGGCTGAGCACGAAGTGTCGCGCGTGTGGCGTCCGGCGTGAAAAGATCGTCTTGTTTTCCGTGCCGTCGTCTCCGGCGGTCCACGGGAAAATCGGTGCTCATAGAGCGATGCTACAGGAAACTGACCCACGACCGACAAAAGTGTTCAATGAACGCTTCGAATCCATGGGGAAAAACCAGAGACACCGCGGGGGCGCTGAAGGTCTGTTGTCCACGAAACGCACCGAGATCACGAAAGCGGATTTGGAAATCGGAGATTTGGGCCGGCCAGCCCAAATCCGGCGGCGGCGCTCAGGACGGCGGCGACGAAGGGCGCCCGGACCATGCCGCCACGCGTTGCGCCAGCCGCTCCATCTGGCCGCCCAGAGCGATGTGGGCGAACCACACGTCGTCGGCGAGGGCGGCAACGAATTCGTTGCGGCCGGCGGCGAGTCTGGCGTCGATGCGGACGGCGGATTCGGCGAACGCGGAGAGAATCAGCAACCGGCCGGCCAATAGCGGACCCTTCCAGTCCGGCGGGATGCGCCGGGGCAGGCTGCGCGCGGGGCACACGACGATCGGCTGCGGCCCACGCAGGAGAATGCGGAGACATTCCCTTTCGACCGGGGAATGAAACCCGCTGATCACGCCGCGGCCGGTGTCGCGCCAGTGCGCCGCCTGGTCGTAGGCGGCGAGGATGGCACTGCCGGGGCAGCGCGCGGAACAGAAGAGCGCGATTTTTGGCGGAGCGAGCAGCTCGACATTGCCGAGAGCGAAAAGTCGGGTGGGCGCGGCGGCGCCGAGACGCTCCCGCAAACGCGACGGATAGCCGGAGTCAGCGCTTTCGATGATGATGATTTTCCCGGGCGTCATGGACGGCGCTGCCGATGAGGATGGTGGCACGAAACACTCTAGCGTTTTTGGAGCGTTCGCCGCTACCCCAAGTTAGGGGTGATCGATTGTCGTTGCGAGCCGGCGCGAGATTTTGAACCGCGTCCGTCATTCATCCGCACGACGAACGGCGCAAAGGGATCGGCGCGGGCGAAATTCTCGATCGTGAATCCGGGCAGAGTGGCTACGCGCCGCCCTCGGCGGAGAATTTCTTCTCGATCGCGGTGATGTGCCGGGGATCGAGCGTGTTTACCCGATCGTTGCTTTCGATGACCACGACGACGCCCTCGCCTACGGCGACAAACTCGGGATGCGGGACATTGTAGCTTTTCCCATCCGACATCCGGATGATGAACGGTTCGAAACCGCCGGTGATCAGATCTTTGATCCGCTGCACATTCACACGCCACCGATGCTCTGCAATGCCGTCGCCGTCAAGGATGCCGAATCCCTCTTTCTTGGGGCAATTGCGCGCTTGTTTTCCGGCTGCCGCCTGGCCTCGGCCGTTCGGGTCTGGAGGCTGGATTTTGGCCGCACGACCGGAACTGGCGACGCGGGGCGCCGGGAGGGAGGGCGAATACTGACCGGGCGGTCAGAATTCGGTTTGCCCGGGCGGTGCAAGATCGGAAGGTCACAACGCCGTCAGGCCAATTTTCGTCGCGAATGAGCATTTACGCCACATTGTGGAAACTGAAGTTCCCAAAGGAGGGCGACGAATACCTGAATTGTGAGTGGATCGAAGTCACGGCCCAGGCGGTTCCGGCTCACCTCGGATCGCCGACGCCCGGCTGCGGATATGAAAATGGCGATCCGTACGCTGCCTTTCTTCCCGCTGCGCTTCAGACCGACGCTGACGGCGACGCGCGCTTAGCCGTAACGATTCAGTCGCGATGTAGGGGCG
>JACQWL010000278.1 GCA_016209255.1 Verrucomicrobiota bacterium | reverse complement strand
TGAATCGAGGCGAAGTGCGCGCACATCAGTGCGGCCGGCGGCGGGAGCGGCACGCAATTGAGCTCGAATTCCACGCCGAGAAACAGGGTGCCCTCGGAACCGGCGAGGAGCCGGCAGAGATTGAACGGCCGGGTCGACGCGGGATCGAACACCGCGCAGTCCATCAGCAGGTCGAGCGCATAACCGGTGTTGCGGCGCGTGACCGATGCTTTCGGGTAGTTTTCCCGGATCAGCCGGCGGTTGCCGGCGTCGCCCAGCAGGTCGCGCACCGTGCGGTAGATTCGTGCCTCAAGCGTTTCGCCCCCGGCGCATTTGGCCGCAAATTCCTCGCGAGTCAGCGGGCCGAACGTGACCTCGGAGCCGTCGCTGAGAAAACCGCGCGCCGAGACGAGGTGGTCGCGCGTGGAGCCGTAGACGACGGAATTGGAGCCGCAGGAGTTGTTGCCGACCATGCCGCCCATCATGGCGCGATTGGCCGTGGACGTTTCCGGGCCGAAGAGCAGCCCGTGCGGCAGAAGCGCGAGGTTGAGCTCGTTGCGAACGACCCCCGGCTGCACGCGCACGCGGCGTCGCGCGGTGTCGATGGCCGCGATGCGATTGAGGTGCCGGCCCACGTCGACGACGATCCCGCCGCCGACCACCTGCCCGGCCAGCGATGTGCCCGCCGTGCGCGGGATGAGCCCGATGCGATGCTCGCGGGCGAAGGCGAGCAGCGCGCCCACATCGGCCTCGGTGCGCGGCAGCGCGACGGCCGCGGGCAATTCCTGATACTCGGACGAATCCGTGGCATAGACCAGGCGCAACGTGCGGCCGGTATGGAGTTCGCCGGTGAGCGAGGCGGCGAGGCGTTTGAAATCGTCGGCAGTGGGCGCGGTCACGAACGCAAGAATGGAAACCTCCGCGCCGTTGGCGAGCCTCCGTCAGGCGAGCTGGATTCCCTCAGCACCAATTCAATTGGATTGAGGTGGAATGCGACTCGCCGGAGGCGGTGACATAATGCACTTGTTGTCTGTTTGGGTCGTCATGAGAAGGATAGTTCCAGATTGGCGGGCGAGTTGGCGTGCGGCAATCCGCATCGACCGGTTTTCTTCAGGTTTACTGCCAACGCGACCACGCGTGGCAGACGCAAACTCTCCGGGGCAATGAGCCAGGGAGCGTGGGCCACGATTTGCTGGGCGGGCAAGCTGCCGCTTGCAATTAGCCGCCGCACGGTTTTTGGCGACATGCCTAATTTCGCGGCCGTTTGCGCCAACGTGAGCCAGGCTTGCGTCGCGTCGGGCAGGTAGGCAGCGATTTCATGCTTTCGTCGGGCATCGGCCACGTTATGCGCTTTCCACGTCAGTCCCTTGCCCGTGCGATGTCCGTTGCGATTGAGCACAAACGCGATCTGCTCGTCCGCGCAGGCGGTGGCGAGTTGGCGGATGAGTTCGACCGTGTCGCTCGCGGTCGCATGCGGATGAGCAGGGCGAGCTGGCGTGATGGATTGCAGCGTCGTGTGCGCTCCGCCAGCCCAATGCACCGTGAGCGTGAGGATCGAGTTTGCGCCGGGATGCGGCGCACAGGCTTCGGTCGTGCCAGAACAGCTGCCGGCCCGCGGCGGTTCCGGAGCAGAGGGGGGCGTCGGCACCGCTTTGCCCGAATCGAGCCGCACGATGATCTCTTCAATGACGGTGCGCAGGATCCGCTTTTTCAGTTCGGGTGGCGCCGCCGGATGCTCCCACGCCGTGGTGAGATCCGCGCCGAGCGCACGCAGCCGCGCGATCTCCGCGGTGGCCAGCGGCGCCTCGGCCGCCTGCGGGATTGGCAGCGGCGCGTCGAGTCGTGCGACCTCCGCGAGCGCCGCGTTCCAGCGGCGCTCCAGTTCGGCTGCGACCAAACGGTTTTCGGGCTCGACGGCCTCGAACTGGCGGCGACAGCGGTCGGCTTCGTAACGGGCCTTTTGTTGCGCGAGTCGGATCGTCTCCAGTTTTCGACTACGTTGGTCCTCCGCGAGCCGCTCGGCCTGCCGCGCGGCGTCCAGGCCGGAGGGCTGCAGCGCCGCCAGCACCTGCTGTACGACGGCGGCGTCCACCCGCGATGCGCCCACCCGGATGCACGCGGCCCCGCCATGATTGATCGTGGCGCTGCGGCAATAATAACGCGGGTGCTTGCCGCCGTTGCCCGTATAGGTGAGGTGCAGCGGGCGGCCACAGTGGCCACAGCGCAACAGCCCGCTCAAAAGCGCCGCGCCGCTTTTCACCGCCGAGCGCATCTTGCCGCGCAGGGTCGAGTTCTCCAGCAGCGTGCACTGGTTCGCTTCATAGTCCGCCCAGGTGATGTAGCCGGCATGATGATCGCGCAGCGCCACGGTCCACTCCTTGGGTTCGCGCCGGTGCCCGCGGGTGCGCTTCTGCCGGCCCTCCTCGATGCTCGTGCGACGCATCGTCCGCCCATAGACAAACGCACCCGCATACGCCGGGTTTTTGAGGAACCGCAGGATCCGCCCAAATACCGGCAGCCGCCAAACCAACCGGCCATGTTCGTCGCGGGTGGGCAGCTGCAGGCCTTCCTGGCGGCACCACAGCAGCACCTGGCGGGCGCTGCCCATCTCGCGGAAACGCGCGAAGACGCTCTTGATCGCCTGCTGGATTTGCAGGTCCGGCGTGAGTTCCAGCCGGTTGTCCTCGGTCCTTTCGTAGCCGACCGGTGGCACGTGCAGGACTTCGCCCCGGGCGATTTTTCGCCGCAGGGCTTCTTGGGCGCGCTGCCGCAACAGGCCCAGTTCAAATTCGCTCATCGTGCCTTTGAGCCCAAGCAGCAGCCGGTCGTTGAGCAAGCGCGCATCGTAAATGCCGTCGTAGTCGATGACCAGCGTATCGGTCATGGCGCACAGGTCGACCAGGTGGTGCCAGTCGCGGTTGTTGCGGGCCAGCCGCGACGCTTCCAAGGCGAGCACCCCGCCGACTTCGCCCGAGCAAACCCGCTCGAGCAAGCGCGCGAATCCAGGCCGCTCGACCAGTCCGCTGCCGGAGCGGCCGAGATCTTCGTCGATGACATCCGCCAGCCGGAAGCCCAGCGTGACGGCGTACTCTTTGAGCGCGTATTGGCGCTGCTGGCTTTCGCGGTTGTGGAGCACCTGCGTCATCGTGGATTGCCGCACGTAGACCAGGGCAATGCGTTGCCTATGCTGCGGGGTGATCTTGTCGGTATTCATTGCTGAGGGGTTGAGTTTTATTCTGACCCACCGACAAGAGCAGTTGCGCGAGCAGGCCGATGGCCTGCGATTGTATCCGAGGTTGAAATACTACCGTCGGTTCCGGCACGTCGAGCGCGAGCCTGCGCTGCGCTTGATCGGTCCTGGGTTGGCGAAGAAGAGGCTGCATACGCCGACCATTGCTGCCGGCACTCGTCGAGCAGGCAACGCAGCCGGCGCCATGCGCCGAGTGCGATGCAAGGCGACGCGAGCTCACGCAGTCCGGCGCACACGCCTGCATCGCACATCCATGCAGGCAGGATCATGTTCGTTTCGTCCGGTAGACGAACGCAGAACGCATCGAGCCGCCGATAGCGTATCAACAGCGGCAGCTCCCGGCCACAAAACGGGTGCCACGGATAGCATATCCGCACCGTCTGACTGATAATGTGAGCATTATGCCTCTGCCCCGCCTCAGGCGAGCAAGCCCCTGTGCGCCTCTGGCGCATCCGGGCGCGTTTCAGAGCGCACGCAAGTTTACCCGCCTACGGCGGCGCCGAAGGCGGTCCGTTCTCCGCCCGGGCGATCCACCGCTACGTCGACGCCCTCGCCGACAACGGCGTCGACACCTTCGTCATCAACGCCGATGTGCGCCGAGCCAGCCGGCCGCGGGCTGGAACTGATTATCCAAGTCGTGCTGAGGACGGGCGATTCTTTCGCCTGGCTGCCGGTGTCGATCAACGGCTGCTGGCCGCGGCTCGAGCACACGCGTGTGGACCGGCTCCTCTTTCCGTGCGGTTCGCTCTCCCACCACAGTGCCGCCCACTTCGGGTGCGATTTCCGTTTTCCCGTTTCACTCGTGCGCGACGGCTGGAACGAGATCGTGGTCGAGAATGGCGGCGATAAAACCATCACTGTCGTTGGCGTGGAACTCGGCATCCGACGGCGGGAACAGGAGTAGCACGGTCAAATCCAAATCCGGGTTATGGGACGGGGGCTGACAGGAAACTCGACTTTCGGCAGAACGGGTTCACGGGCGTTGGCGCCAGGCGGTGTGGCGCTCGGTCTGTCGGTCGCAGGCGCAAGGCCGGTGGAACTCGTTGTGCCGGCTCTGCGACTGCGAGCAGGGGCTCCGCTGGGCAACGTTGGGGTAGTTCGATCCGATGCGAGGCTCTTGGCCGCGTTGATGCCGGGCATGGGGACGATTACGAATGGATGCTTCTGCGTTTTCATGAAGATGAGGTTGTGGGATTCAGCTCGACCTAATTTCGACATTTCTTTGCAAACTGCATGCCAGCTCTTGCGGATTATGCTAGTTTTTTATCGCACGCCTGTTACGTGACTATTGCAGCCGGCGTCGAATGCCGGATTGGGCACTTTAGCCCATAAAATGGTTCCCGACTGTGGGCGAAATCACCCAAACTACCTTCATGCGCGAAGCGCGGCGGAGCCGGCGAATCAAGCAACGTGGCGGTTTCGAAGCTCAACCGAAAACACCCCGGGAAAAACGCTTCGGGCCTCGCGTCCCGACGCCGGTCCGGAACCGGTCGTCGTATTTTGAAGTACTCGTGAAGCGCGAAACGCCGGTGGTGCCATGTGAAATTTTCCGGTCGGCACGCTTGGCCCGGAGCCGCTCGGGCATGGGGCGATTACCCTCCGGCCAAAGATCCGAACCAGACCGCGCGCGGGGCCGTGGCGGGCGCCGTGGCGGGTGCGGTACTCGGGGGCATCATCGGCAATAACTCCGAACATGGTAACACGGAAAAGGGCGCCGCGATTGGCGCCGTCGCCGGCGGAATCGCGGGCGCAGCGATCGGCCACCGGACCGACCAAACGGGAAGCGGCCGCCTATGGCTCGAACGATGCCGTCTACACCGTGCGGTCCGTCCCTCGGATGCCAGTTTCGGAGCCGCAGGAAAATCCACCCGCGCGGCCCGCGGCCAATGCCGTCTGGATTCGGGGCCACTATGAATACACGGGCCGCGGCTACCAGTGGCAGCCGGGCCGCTGGGAAATCTCCCCTCCAGGCACGCGCGGATGGGTGCAGCCGGCGTGGCAGCCCGCCGCGAACGGCGGCTACGTTTACGTGCGCGGCCACTGGCAATGAGCGGCGTCGCGGCTGAAACCCGCTGATCTGATTTTCGTTCTGCCTTTCGCCACCGGCCACCGCGCCGGCGGCTTTGGTTTGTAACACTGGGGAGGCGACGCCCGTCGCGTGGTTTGAGACCGCGACGGTGCCGTCGCGGCTTCAATGAACTCACGCGGGTAATCGGCGGCATTTCCGGCATGTCCGGAATCTGGAATCCGCCCCCGCGAATGGTCGTGGAAGGATTTTCCTTTGTGACAAGCGCGCGGCCGCGTAGGATATCGACGATAGCCATGATAGCTCACCTTGCAGTTTTGCTCGTGGCTGCCGCTGCGGTTTCCCAGGCCGACTACGCAAAGCAGTAACCGCCAACCGGAGAAAACATTCATGAATCAGCCAGAAGATCAAAGCCGCCGCCACTTCCTCGGAACCGCCGCCAAGCTCGGCGCCGTCGGGCTCGCCGCACCGAACATCCTGCCGTCGGGAGCATTTGGCGCCAATGGCCGTCCAGGCGCCAACGGCAAAATCCAGATCGGCCTCATCGGCTGCAACGGCATGGGCCGCGCCAACCTCAACAACGCCGCCAAACACGCCGATGTCGTCGTCACCGGCGCGTGCGACGTTTTCAAGAATCGACGCGACGCCGTCGCGCAGCAGTTCAAGGACACGTGCAAGACGTACGCCGATTTCCGCGAGATGATCGCCCAGAAAAGCGTGGACGCCGTCATCGTCGCGACGCCGCCCCACTGGCACACGCTCGTCGCCATCATGGCAATGGAGGCCGGCAAGGACATTTATCTCCAAAAACCGATGACGCTCCACATCGGCGAAGACATCGCCGTGCGTAACGCCGTCAAGCGGACCAAGCGGGTCTGCCAAGTCGGCACCCAGATTCACGCGTCGGAGAACTATCGGCGCGTAGTGGAGATGATTCGCGCGGGCTACCTCGGCAAGGTCAGCACGGTGCGCACATTCAATGTCATGAACCAAGGTCCCGCGGGCGTCGGTCATCAGGACCCGAATACGAAGCCGCCGGCGGACCTGGACTGGGATCTCTGGTGCGGTCCGGCACCGCTGGTTCCGTTCAACTCGATCCTCTTCGCCGGTTCGTATAACCATGGTTCGTGGATGGCCTACAGCGGCGGTTGGACGCCGGGCATGGCGCCGCACATCATTGACCTGCCGATCTGGGCGCTCGACCTGAAGTATCCGACCGAAATCAGCGCCAGCGGCGGCCGCTTCATCATCAACGACGACGGCGACGCCTACGACAACCACGAGGTGCTGTGGCGTTACCCGGAGACCACGATGACATGGATGTCGTCGCTGACCAACAGCTACGGGTTCGACCTGCACGGCAAACCCGTCCCGCAGCGCCGGCTCGGCATCTACTTCCACGGCGTCCTCGGCACGATGTGGAGCAACTACAGCGAGCACCGGATCGTGCCGGAGGGCAAGGCCATGAACGATTTCATCAAGCCGGAAGTCGCGGCGACGAAGCAGGCGAAGGATTTTTCCGGGCGCGCGCTCTACAATCTTGGCGACCTCAAGCCCATCGAGAACAGAATTCCGCCCTCGCCCGGCCAGGA
>JACQWL010000277.1 GCA_016209255.1 Verrucomicrobiota bacterium | reverse complement strand
GTTCGCGGCATCGCCCCGCTCGCGAGAGCGGGGCGCGGATTGAAACACCTTGCCAAGCGGCATGCCATTTCCGGGTTGAAATCGCCCCGCTCGCGAGAGCGGGGCGCGGTCATGTCGAGAGTCGGGATGGGCGGAGCGGAGGGGACAGCTCCTTACGTTCTGGACAACCTGACCGCGCCGGGCGGGTCATGCTACGACTTTCGATTGAGCCATCCGCTTGAGCCGCCCTATTGCTCGGCCTCCCGGGCCAGGAGCCAGAGCAGATCGGACAGCCGATTGATGAACTGCCGCAATTCCGGACGCACGCGGCGGCCCTGCGCCGGCAGGGCGGTGAGCCGGCGCTCGGCGCGGCGGGCGGCCGTGCGCGCGAGATCCAACGCCGCCGCGCGGGCATTCCCACCCGGGGTTGCCCAGTCGTCGAATTTCAAGCCGCGTCGCTCAAGCCCCGCGACGGCCTCATCTAGCCGCCGCACATCGGCGTCCGACACTTTTTTGAATTTTGACGTCGCGTAACGGGCGGCGTCGGCTTCCGCGCAGGCGAGTTCGCCCATGAGCGCGACGAGGTCTTTCTGCACCGTCGTCAGGAGGTCGCGCACTTCGGCCCCGCGCGAGTCGGACGCGAGCTGCGGTTTTACGGCGCCGATCGCGGCATTCAACTCGTCGAACGCGCCGACCGCCTCGACTTGCGGGTGGTCCTTCGGTACGCGCTGGCCATGGAGCAGGCTCGTCGTGCCGTCGTCTCCCGTGCGCGTGGCGATGGAGCGGGGCATCGTTCAGGCGATTCTTCGCGCCGCGAGTTGGGCGCGCAGGCAGAGCTCGGCGGCCTTGAAGGCGTGGGCTTGCGTCATCGCCTTTTCCGTGCGGTTCAGGCAGTCGAGGATCAACTGCCCGAAGAAGCGGAAACCGACCTGGCCGGTCACGTTGAGGTGCCGCTCGCCCTGATCGTCGACGATATAGACCTGGTCCCCCGCCTTGTCGCGCGCGACGTCGACGTACTTGCGCAGCTCGATGTAGCCCTTGGTGCCGAGCACCACCGTGCGGCCATCGCCCCACGTGCTCAGGCCGTCGGGCGTGAACCAGTCGACGCGAATGTAGTTCGACGACCCGTTGTCTCCGAGGAGGGAGGCCTCGCCGAAATCCTCCAGTTCGGGTTTGTCCGGATTGGCGAAATTGCCGACCGCCGCCTGCGTGACTGTCGCGTCGGTGGCGCCGGAGTAGGTGAGGAATTGCTCGAACTGGTGGCTGCCGATGTCGCAGAGGATGCCGCCGTACCTGGCCTTTTCGAAAAACCACGCCGGCCGCCCCGCCTTGCCGAGCCGGTGCGGACCGAGGCCGATGACCTGAATCACCCGCCCGATGGCGCCGCCCGCAATGAGGTCGGTCGCATACATGCCCGCCTCGACGTGCAGCCGTTCGGAAAAATAAACCATGTACTTGCGGCCGGTGCGCGCGACCGCGGCCTTCGCATCGTCCAGCTGGGCGAGGGTCGTGAACGGCGTCTTGTCGGTGAAGTAGTCCTTGCCGGCGGCCATCGCCCGGATGCCGATCGGGCCGCGTTCGCACGGGACCGCGGCCGCGGTGACGAGCTGCACGGTGGCGTCAGCCAGGATTTCGTCGAACGAGCGCGCGGCTTTCACCTGCGGGTATTTCGCGCGGAAGGCGTCGACCTTCTTCGGATCCGGATCGTACACCCACTTCAAATCCGCGCCGGCCTCGAGCAGGCCGTTGCACTGGCCGTAGATGTGCCCGTGGTCGAGGTGGGCCGCGGCGAAGGTGAACTCGCCGGGTTTCACCACCGGGCTCGGTTTGCCTTGCGGCGCGTAGTTCATGCCGTCGGATTTTTGGATCGGGTTCATAATGGTTTTTTTGCCGCCGCCCGCGTCTCCTTGGCGAGCGCTTTGACGGCCTCTTCGACGGCGGCACGCGTCTTCTTGTCCATGCGGTCGATGAACAGCACACCGTGGAGGTGATCGACCTCGTGCTGGATGCAGCGCGCGAGCAGGCCGTCGCAGGTGAGGGTGTGCGGGACGCCGCGCTCATCCTGAAACGTGACGGCGATCGCGTCGCGCCGGGCGACATCGCCGCGAATTTTCGGAAAAGAGAGGCAGCCCTCCTCATAGACCGTCTCGGGCGTGCCGGGTGTGACCGTAACTTCGGGATTCGCGAAGACCAGGGGCATGAACAATTCGCGCGGGGGCCGGGCTCCGTCCAGCGTCCAGGTAAACGCGGCCTCGGTGTCGCGCAGGTCGGCGACGCACAGCATGAGCGGCCGGCCGACCTGCTGCGCGGCGAGCCCGATGCCGGCGGCCGCATGCATCGTCTCGATCATCTCGTTGGCCAGGCGTGCGAACGCCGGGTCAAACTTGGCGACTTTTTCGCCCTTCTTGCGCAAAACCGGCTCGTTATAATGAACAATTCGCAGGGACATCGGTCGGTGTGGGTGCAAGCGTGGGTTTGCCATTTCCCGCCGGCAAATAAATACTTTGTTGCTTGATGAGCGTTTCCACCTCCAAACCGGGTTTGCGCACGCCCCTCGCAGCGCCGCTGGCGGTCGTGGCGGGTCTGGCGATCGCGGCCGGGGCCTGGATGCTGCCGGTGAATCTGAAATCGATGAGCCCGGCGCTGCTGCGTGCCGCGGGCGCCGGTACGCCCACGCTGGGGGCCTACGGCCGCGATCTGGTCGACGTCGACAAAATCGGCGCGGCCGCCCTGGTGCTCGCCGCCGCGCGCGCCACCGACGATCCGCGTGCGCCCGCGCTGGCCGGCGCCCTCGAGCAATTCGCCGCGCGGCAGCCCGGTCTTGTCGCCTGGGGCGGCTGGGATCCATCGCTCGATCCGCTGTTCAACGTGCGGGCGGTTCCCACGCGCCGCGGCAGCACGCCGGTCCTGACCTTTTTCATCCCGGAGAAGGCGCGCCACACCCTGCGCAGCCATCTCGCCAACTCCGGGTCGGCCGGCGTGCAGTCGCTCCTGAAGCTGCGCGATCTCACCGGCACGGGCCGCTTCGTGCCCGCGACGCGACCCGGCGGACAGCCGCTCGACGCGCTCATCCTGCTGACCGGCCTGCTCTATCAGGGCGGGCATCTTTCGCCCCAGCTGCAGCGCGAACTGCGCGGCCTCGCCGACACGGCGCTGACGAAAAAGGAGCTGGGCGACCTGGAACCGTTCTTCATCGATCTGCTCTCCCTCGGCCGCCGCCTCGACTGGGGCCAGCTGGCGGAGTTTCTCCGCCGCACCGACAGCGCCAAGACCGTCGGCGAATACGCCCATCTCGCCCGCGTTGCGCCGGATCAATTTCCGCTCATCTACTCCGCCGCGCTTTTCTCGGATTCGGCTGACCGCGTCGCCGCCTACCTGTTCGAATTTGGCAAGGCTGGGCTGGACGATCTGTGGCTCGCCATCGGGCATGGGCAGGGCGCGGTGCGGCAGTTGCTGCTGCGCCAGGTGCCGGTCAACCGCACGTCCAGCCCCGCCCTGAGCGCGGCGGCGGAGCTGGCGCTGACGCTCCCGCAATTGATGCTCGCCCTGAAATACCTCGGCTATTTTCTCGGCGTCTGGCTCGGGCTGCGCGGCGTGGATCGCTGGCTGGTCGCGGCCGGCGACGCCCCGCTGCTGCCGTCGGCGCTCGGGCACATCAAGGCCGGCGTGCTCGCCGTGGTGTTTGCGTTGCTCCTGGTCGTCGGCAGCGAGCCCTTTCTCCTGAAGGCCGCGCCGCCCTCGGAGTACCAGCTTCGCCTGCCGGTGCTCGTGTCGATGGCGAACTCCCCCGTTTCTCCGCAGTCTCAATCCACTACAACCATGGACGCCTCAACCCTCCTTTCGATCGGCTTTTTTGCCGCCTTGCAGGTCGCGATGTACTTCGCGTGTTTGCTGAAAATTCGCGAAGTCTCGCGGCAAACGCTGGCGCCGCTTGTGAAGCTGCGACTCATGGAAAACGAGGAGAACCTGTTCGATGGCGGCCTTTACGTGGGCATCGGCGGCACCGCCACCGCCCTCGTGCTTCAGGTGCTCGGCATGATCGAGCCCAACCTGCTCGCCGCCTATTCCTCGAACCTCTTCGGCATCACCTGCGTGGCGCTCGTCAAGATTCGCCACGTGCGCCCCTACAAGCGCCAGCTGATTCTCGAAGGCCTGGTCGAGGCCTCTCCGATCCGCGAGCCCAATGAGCCTTCCGTCGCCTCCGCGCGCGGCTCCACTGCGCTATGAACAAGACGCTCCTGCTCATCCTCTGCGATTTCCTCCTGCTGAATCTGCTCGCGCTCACGCGTTGGGAGAAGGCGGAGCCCCCGCGGCCGAAACGGCCGCCGGTTCCCGAGCTCGCGGCCAATGCCGTGACCAAGGAACAGGACCTCGTCGAGACCATGCGCCAGTCGCTCTCCGACGAAAAGGCCGTGCGCGACGAACTGGCGCAGAAACTTTCCGCCACCGATCTGGCGCTCGCCGCACGGGAGCAGAGCCTGGCGCAGGCGCAAGCCGAGCGGAACAAGCTCGCGGAGGAGCGCCGCACCGTCACCGCTGCACTCACCGAAACGCAGCGTGCCGCCGCCGAGCTGGCCCAGAAGGTTTCGGCCGCGACGCAGGAGGCGACGATGACGAAGGGGCAACTGGTGCAGCTGCAGCGCGAGCTGGCGGAAAAGCAGGCCGAGGCCGACCGGCAGCGCCAGGCGGTGGCCAGCCTCGAGAAGCAGCAGGCCGACTCACGCCGGCAGCTCGAAACCCTCACGATGGCGGTGGTCGTCGGCGAGCAGGAGAAAAAAAGCCTGCGCGAAACCGCCGAGGCCTTGAAGGGCCAGGTCGAGGTGGAGCGAAGCGAGCGGCGCAAGGTGCAGGAAGCCACCACGCAACTGGCCCAGGGCGTGGGACAGCTCGCCGAGCGGTCGAGCGAACTGTCGAAGGAGATTCGCGACAACCGTCCCATCAACGCCAACGTGCTGTTCGGCGATTTTCTGGCGAATCGCGTGACCGCGAACTTTACGGCGAGCCGCAAGGGTTTCCTTGGGCCGGCGACCCGGGCGAAGGAGGCCAGCACCGTGCTCGTCACCGACGGCCGCCAGGTCTACGCCCTGCTGCACATTGCCGACACGGTTTTTTCGCTTGGCGATAACCCCGTCGATTGGGAAAGCCTGGCCGTGGAGCTGGCCCGCGGGGCGGGCATCCGCAGCGCCGCGCCGTCCGTGCAATTTCTCGCCCACGATCCGCGCATCGTGGTGCTGCCGCTCGAGGCCGCCCAGGCCGCGTCGCTTGGCGCCAGGATTTACCCGCTGCCGGTCGATCCGTTCAAGTTTCCGGAGGCGGTGCTGATCGATGCCGGTGGACGTGGCTACGGCGAGGTCGGGTTCAAGCTGGATCCGACGGAGCCCGGTTTTGTGCGCGTGGACAACCGGTTTTTCAAACGGCTTTTTGGCGACTTTGCGCCGTCGCGGGGCGACCTGGTTTTCAGCAAGACCGGGGAACTGCTCGGGATCATGGTCAACAGCGACTATTGTGCGCTCCTCAAGAGTTTCGCGCCGCTCAAGACGATTCGCCCGGGCGCCGACATCCTCGGGCAATCCACGGGTGCGCTGTTGGACAGCCTCACGGCCCGCGTGCGCGCGATGCCACTCAAGCTGCAGTGAGGCAGGTGCAAGAGAGGTTGCGTGGCGCGAGAGGGGTGCCGTAAGTTGCGCCCGTGAAACTCCCCGCCATTTCGCGCAACAAACTCCGGTGCTGTCTGCCGCTTGCGGTGCTCGTCCTCGCGAGCCCGCTGTGCGCCGGGGAAATCTGGCGGCTCGATAATCTGCAGCGGATTGGCGGGCACGCGGTGACGCTCGAGGGGTCGCCGCGCGTGAGCGAGGCCGGCGGCGCGAAAGCGATCGTGTTCGACGGCGTGCGCGACGGTTTGTTCATCCCGGCGATTCCCTTTGCGGGCGCAAAACAGTTTACGATCGAGGTGATGTTTTCGCCGGCGGAGGGCGGACTGGCGGAGCAGCGCTTCGTGCACGTGCAGGACACGAACGATTCGCGCGCGTTGATCGAGCTGCGGCTGAATGGAAAAGGCGGCTGGTGGCTCGACACGTTCCAATGGACCGGTGCGCCCCCGCCCGACCGCGGATTGACGCTGGTCGATCCGAAAAAAGTGCACCCGACGGGCAAGTGGTATTGGGCCGCGCTGCGCTACGACGGCAAGACCATGGCCCATTTTGTGAACGGCGAGAAGGAGATCGAGCGGGCGGGCGCATTTCGGCCGTTCGGGCCGGGGCAGGTTTCACTCGGCGTGCGGCAGAACAAGGTTTTTTGGTTCAAAGGCGCGATTCGCGAGGTGCGCTTTCACACCGTCGCCCTGGCAGAGGAGAACTTGCAGCGCGTGAAGTGACCGGGGTCGGGCCGGCGGAGCGATGGCGCTCCGCAGCCGATCGCGCTTTTCGCCCGACACGCCGTATGCCCCGGCGTTCGATCGACACCGTCAACCCTTCGAGGTGAACGGGGTGGCCGACCCTTTGCGCGCGACCTGCCGTGCCCCCCAGCGTTTGATCAACGCCTTCAACTCCTCGATGCGAACGGGCTTCGAAATGTAGTCGTCCATGCCCGCCTCGAGGCAGCGCTCCTTTTCGCCCTGCATCGCATTGCCGGTCATCGCGATCATGCAGGGGCGCGCGGCTTCGCTGCCGGCCCATTTCGCGCGGATGCGGCGTGCCGCCTCGTAGCCGTCCATCTCGGGCATCCGCACATCGAGAAAAATCAAATCGTAGATTTTTGCCTCGAGCGCGCCGAGCACCTCCAGGCCGTTGGCCGCGATGTCCGGCGAGTACCCGAGTCGATTCAGCAGCATTCGCCCGACCATGAGGTTGGTCGCATTGTCGTCGGCGACGAGCATGCGCAACGGCAGGCGGGAGGCGAGCGACTCCGTGAAGGCGGACGCCACGGGGGCCCGTTTCTCCTCCGCCGGGCCGCCCGTCACGGCGCGCACCACGGATTCGAGGAGCGACGATGGGCGGACCGGCTTGATCAACAAGCCGTCGGCGCCAAGCGATGCGGCGTCGCCCGCCCGCGGCCGGTGCACCAGCATGAGCAAAACCGCGGCGGCGCCGCCGGCCAGGGTGCGAAGGCGCGCCACGCCTTTTGCCAGATCGGGTCCGATCATGCTGCCGTCGACCGCCAGAAGATTGAAACGCACACCGGGCGCGGCGAGGGCGGCCTCGGCCTCGGCCAGCGACGCGGCTTCCGCAATCTCGAGGCCCCACAGCCCGGAGCACTGGGTGAAGGTGCGCCGCTGCGCGGCGTTGTCCTCGATCAACAGCACGCGTTTGCCCCGCAGCGCGGCCGGCGCCTGGTGCCACGCCGGGGTCTCGGCCGTGCCGGTGTGCACCATGATGGTGAAATGAAACGTCGAGCCGCGCCCCACTTCGCTCTCGATCCAAATCGTTCCGCCCATCAGCTCGGTCAGGCGCTTGCTAATCGCGAGGCCCAGGCCGGTGCCGCCAAACTGGCGGGTCGTCGAGCTGTCCACCTGGGTGAAGCTCTGGAAAAGCTTGTCCTGTTTTTCCCGCGGGATGCCGATGCCGGTGTCGGCCACCGCGAAATGCAGCCCGATCTCGCCGCCCTTGGTCGCCGGGCACAGGTCCACCGAAACGACGACCTCGCCCTGCGCGGTGAACTTCAGCGCGTTGCTGAGAAGGTTGACAACGATTTGCCGCAGGCGCGTGACGTCGCCGATGACCACGGCGGGTATCGCCAGGTCGACGCGCACGACGAGTTCGAGGCCCTTGTCCGCGGCCTGGGGCGCCACCAGTTCGGCGGCCTCCTCGACGCAGTGGCGCAGGTCGTATGGGTGGGTCTCGAGCTCGATCTTGCCCGCCTCGATCTTGGAGAAGTCCAGGATGTCGTTGATGATCGTGAGCAGGCTCTCGCCGGAACTGTTGATCGTATCGACGAAGTCGCGCTGTTCGCTGCTCAGCGGCGTGTCAAGGAGCAGCGTGGTCATGCCGATCACCCCGTTCATCGGCGAGCGAATCTCGTGGCTCATGTTGGCGAGGAATTCCGACTTCGCGCGCGTGGCTTCCTCGAGCTGCTGGTTGAGCGACACGAGCGCGGCGTTCCGATCGGCGAGCTGCTGCTGGCTTTCGCGGAGCGCGCGGTACGCTTCGTCGCGCTGCCGCGCCCGGATGTAGAACTCGGAATGAAACCGCACGCGGGCGACGAGTTCGACGCGGTCCGGCACCTTCACGAGGTAGTCGTTGGCCCCGAGTTCGAACGCCTGCGCCTTGACCTTGGGATCCTCCTTGGTTGAAAGCACGATCACCGGAACGTCCTTCGTCTCCGGACTGGCGCGGTACTCCTGGAGCAGATCGAATCCGTCCACCCCCGGCATGATGAGATCCTGCAGGATGACCGTGGGATTGAGCTGCTTTGCAAGCGCGAGGGCCTGCGTCGGGTCCGCGCAGTAGTGAAAATTGATGTCGCGCTGGTCGGCGAGACAGCGGCGCACCGCCTCGGAAACGATCGCTTGATCGTCAACCAACAGGACGATCATGGGAATGGGATGGGGCGGACGTGAGTTGGCCATCGCGGTATGCGCCGGTCAGTTAGCAGGTTGGCCCCGGGAAAGCAACTGTTGCAATGCAGGCCCAATCTGGTCCAGCGGCAGGACAGTGGCGGCGGCGCCCAGCTCGGCGGCGGCCTTGGGCATGCCATAAACGGCGCAGCTCGCGCGATCTTGGGCGAAGGTCGGGAAGCGTGCGTCGCGCATCTTTTTCAGCCCGCGCGCGCCGTCGCGACCCATGCCGGTGAGGATCACCCCGGCGCACGGGCCGGTCCAGTGTGCGACCACGCTTTCGAAAAATTCGTCCACCGAGGGCCGGTAAAAATAGTCGGCCGGCTCGCGCCGGTACCTGAGCGAACCATGGCTGGTGAGCACGAGATGGTCGTCGCGACCGGGCATCAACACCGTGCCCGGCGTGGGCACGTCGCCGTCGTGCGCCAGGCGCACGGGCAGGGTGATCAGTCCCCCGAGCCATTCCGCGAGTCCGGCGGCGAAACTTTCGTCGAGGTGCTGCACGACGATGAACGCCGCCCGCGTCTCCACGGGAAAGATCTTCAGCACCTCAGTGAGCGCCGCCGGTCCGCCCGCCGACGCGCCGATGGCCACGAGCCACGGGCGCCGGTCGGCCACCGGCCTGATCCGGGCGGCCGACGTCGTCGCCGCCGCCGGCGTGTCCGCGTCGCCGATCAGGCGGCCCAGCGCCTCGATCTTTGCCAGCAGCGTGGCGGCGCCCTCGCCGTTGAGCCTCGGGGTGTTGACGGCGTCGAGCGCGCCGGCGCCGAGCGCGTCGAACACGCGGCCCGTGGTGCCCTCCACCGTCGCCGTGACGACGAGAATCGCGCAGGGGGTCGCGGCCATGATGCGGCGCGTGGCCTCCACGCCGTCCATCACCGGCATGATCAAGTCCATCAGGATGAGGTCGGGCCGGTCACGGGCGCACTGGAGCACCGCCTCCGCGCCATCGGCCGCCGTCCAGGCGAGCTGGTGGCGGGGATCGCGCGCGAGGACGCGGCGCAACGCCTCCACCGCCATGCCGAGATCGTTGACGATCGCTATGCGCACGGTTCACCTCCGGCGTGGCGCGGGTCCCGCCCGGAAAATCTGGTCGGCCCGGTTTTCACGTTGCCTCCTGTTCTTGCGCCTCGCCGACGAGGTCCCGCACGGCGTTGAGCATCGTGTCGTCGTGGAAGCTGCCCTTCGTGAGGTAATAATCCGCGCCGGCATCGAGGCCGCGGCGGCGGTCCTCCTCGCGGTCCTTGTAGGAAACGATCATCACGGGCATCGACCGCAACTTCGGATCCTGCTTGATGAGCTTGGTCAACTCGACGCCGTCGAGGCGCGGCATGTCGACATCGCTGATCACGAGGTCAAACGCGCCGGTGCGCACCGCGTTCCAGCCGTCCATCCCGTCGACGGCGATGTCCACTGCGTAGCCGCGCGACTCGAGCAGCTTGCGCTCCAGCTCGCGCACGGTGAGCGAATCGTCCACGACCAGCACGCGCTTGCGCGGGGCGGGGGCGTGGGCGGCGGCGGCATGCACCGCGTCCAGCCTGCCCGCGGCGGCAATTTTTTCGACCGAGCGCAAGAGGTCCTCGACATCGACGATCAGCACGGGGGAGCCGTCCTCCATCAGCGTGCCGGCGGCGACGTCCTTGACCTTGCCGAGGCGCGGGTCGAGCGGCTGGACCACGAGTTCGCGTTCGCCGATGAAGCGGTCGACCACCACGCCGTAGCGGCGATCGCCGTCGCCGATCACCACGACCGGCAGGGAGTCGCCGCGGGGCGCGCCGGTGCGGCCCAGCACCTGATGCGCGGTCACAAGTCCGACCCGCCGGCCCTCGAAGCCAAAATGCTGCCGGCCCTCGGTCGATGTGATCTCGTTCTCGGGCAGCCGCAACGTGCGCGCGATGAATCCGAGCGGGATCGCATACGGTTCGGCCGCCACCTCGACGAGCAGGGCGCGGACGACCGAGAGCGTGAGCGGCAGCTGGAGCTGGAACTTCATGCCGCGGCCCGGCGTCGAGGCCACGCGGACCGTTCCGCGGACGGCTTTCACCATGCTCTGCACCACGTCGAGCCCCACGCCCCGGCCGGAGATTTCCGTGACCTCCTCCTTCATCGTAAAGCCGGGCAGGAAGAGAAATTCCAGCAGCTCCGCCTCGCTCAGACGCGGCGCCGTCTCGGTGGCGACGAGCTTCTTGCGCACGACCGCCGCGCGGATGGCCTCGGGGTCGGCGCCACGGCCGTCGTCCGTGACCGCGACGAGCAGCACGCCCGCGCGATGGCGTGCCTCGAGGGTGAGGGTGGCAGTGGGCGGCTTGCCCGCCGCGGCGCGCACCTCGGCGGACTCGACGCCGTGATCCACCGCGTTGCGCAGCAGGTGGCCGAGCGGCGCCTCGAGTTTGTCCAGCACCTCGCGATCGACCTGGGTGTCGTCGCCGGAAACCACCAAACGCACGTCCTTGCCGAGTTCGCGCGCGAGGTCACGCACCATGCGGGGAAAACCGATCACGCCATCGGCAAAGGGCCGCATGCGCACGGCGAGGGCCTCGCCGTAGAGGCGTTGTGCGAGGTTGGTCGAGCGGCGGTCGTAGGTATCGAGTTCGCCGAGACGGCCCGCGAGAAACTCCCGGCAGAGGGCGAGCCGGCGCTGCGTTTCGAAGAGGGATTCCTTGATCCGCCCCTCGGAATCGCCGGCATTCAGGCGATCGCGGAGCTGGTCGAGCGACCCGGTGAGTTCGTAATGCAGCCGCTTGAGACGCGAAACCGACGCGCCGAACGGCCGCAGCCAGCGCGACTCGACGAGTGACTCTCCGGCGAGGCCGAGCAAGCGGTTGAGATTCTCCGCCGTGACCCGCAACGCGCGTGCCTCGGTCCGATCGACCCGATGGGTGTCGGCCGTCAGTCGCGCGGCCGGTGCGGCCGGCGTTGGTGCGGGCATGTCCGGGGACCCGCCCGCCAGCACGGTCTTGAGGGCGGCGACAAAGGCCGCGACTTCGGGCATCCGCTCCTTCTCCCACGCCGCCAGCTCGGCGTCGGTCGAATGCGCGATGCGCATGAGAATGTCCACGCCCTGGAGCAGTTGATCGACCTGCGAACTGCCGAGCGTCACCTCGCGGCGTTGCGCGGCCACGAAACAGTCCTCCAACGCGTGGGCGACGGCCACGGCGGCGTCAATGCCGACAATGCGGCCCGCGCCCTTGAGCGAGTGGGCGGCGCGCATCATCGCCTCGAGTGGCGCCGTGTCGCCTTGCTCGAGCGAGAGCAGACCCCCCGTCAGCGCGGCGAGCTGGCTCTCCGCCTCCATGCGGAAGAGCTCGACCATCGACATGTGTTGCAGGTCTGCGCTCATGCCAGGTTCCGGTTGAGGGTGTAGAAGAGCAGCTGGTCGTCGAGGACGCCGACCGGCCGTTCGCGCCAGGTCAGGATGCCGCGGGTGTAGGTCGCCTGGGCGTGCACCAACGTGGCGGGCACAGGGCCGAGGTCCTCGTCGTCGAAGCGGCAGAGTTCGGCGATTTCATCGGTGCGAAAGACGAAGCGATCGCCCTCGCGACTGATGACGACGAGGCGGGCCATGGCGCCGGGCGCCGGGCCGTCGGTGAGGCCCAGCGCGGCGGCGAGGGAGACGCACACGAGGAGTTCGCCGCGGATGTTGGCCACGCCGGTGACCACGCGATCGCGGCGGTGCGGCAGCGAATGCACCGGCCGCAGCGGCGCGATTTCGCGAAACACCGCGGTGGACAGCGCGAGCCACTCGCCGGCGAGACGGAAGATCACCGCCGAGCGGGCGCCGGGGCGGAGCGCGGGTTTCGCCCGGGCGTAATGGCGCGCGTGCTCGATCAGGTAGGACTCCGGCACCTCCGCGTCGAGGAGCCGCGCCGCGCCCGCGGAGTAAACGGGGCAGTTGCGGCAATGGATGTATGCCGGCAGCTCCGGACAGGAGCGATCGCCCCAGATGCCAATGCGCTTCCAGCAATCGGTGGCCGGGCTCGTGCTCATCGGGCCTCCTTGGCCAGCACCCGCTGCGCGCGCTCGCGGTAGGCGCGGGCGCCGCGCAGGTCGCCGCTTTTTTCCGCCAGCAGCGCGAGGTGGGTCAGCGCTTCGCCGTGCTGGGGATCGAGGTACAGGGTCTTGCGGAAAAGCGCCTCGGCGCGCCCGGTGTGGCCCGACGCCTCGGCCACCACCGCGAGCAGGAAGAGCAGCCGGGACGACGCGCCCTGGCGGGCCAGCACAAATTCGCCCAGCGTCGACGCCTCGCGCAGCCGGCCGGCGTCGGCCAGCCGCTCCATTTCGTCCAGCGGATCCGCCACGCCGGCCGGGGTCGCCGGCGCGGGCGGCCGTTCGATTGCGGGGGCGGGCGCTGGCGGGGCAATCGTTGCCGGCGGCGATGCGACGAAGGTGCGCTTCGGCAGCGGGGGGCGTCGCGGTCCGGCGGGCGGCGCGCGGCGGAGGAGAAAAGCGGACCGCACTTTCAGCGCCTCATAGCCATGCTCGAACAGCAGCACCGGTTCGGCGGGACCGACCGCGAACCAGCCTTCCGGAACCAGCAGCCGGTCCAGCGTGCGGATGGCGCGCGCCTGCGTCGGGCGATCGAAATAGATGAGCAGGTTGCGGCAGAAGATCGCGTCGTAGGGCAGCCGCCCGAACGGAAAATCCTCGTCCAGCAGGTTGCCGTGTTCGAAGTGCACCGGGGCCCGGAGCCGGTCGACAACCCGCCACGTCTCGGCGTCGGCCGGTTCCAGGAATGCATCGCGAAACGTCAGATCCTCGCCGCGAAACGAATTGCGGCCGTAAACGCCGCGGCGGGCGCGGGCCAGATTCTCGCGGCTGATGTCCACGGCGTCGATCCGCAGCGAACCCAATGGCCAGCCGGCGATCGCCAGGGCCATGGCGAGCGAATAGGGTTCCTCGCCCGTGGCGCACGGCACGCTGAGCACGCGAAAGGTGGCGCCGGGGTGGGCGCGGCCCCAGGCCTCCACGACATGCCGGGCGACCGCGTCGAGCGCGGGGCGGTCGCGGAAAAACCACGTTTCGGGCACGATCACCCGGTCGATGAGGGCGTGGCGTTCGTCAGCGGAGGCGTCGAGCAGGGCGACGTAATCCTTGACCGAGGCGCAGCCCGTGGCCTCGAGGCGAATGCGCGCGGCGCGGACCACCGCGCCCGCGCCGAGGGTTGACGCCTCGAGGCCGGCAAAAGATTGCAGCCAGGATTCGACGGCGACGAGGTTCATGCTCCGGATCCTGCGGCCGCGATTCCCTGCCGCCGGGTCGGCGCCGGCCCGGGCGGCGGAGCGCTCTCGCGATCCGTAAACAGCGCGGCGCGCAGTTCGCCGGTGAGCAACCCGGCAACCTCGACGCGCTGGATCATGCCGCGCGCGTCATGCACGATCGGGCCGAGGTAGCGGGTCGCCCCGGTGGTGATGCCCATGGGGCGAAAATCGGCCGGTTCCTTCGCCATCAGCTCGGTCGCGTGCTCGGCGATGACGCCGAGCAGCCGTTCGCCGCCCCGCGGATGCGGGTATTTCACCATGAGCAGCCGGGTGCTCACGCGGCGCGCGGCCGGCCGGCCGAACGCGAGCGCCGTGAGATCGATCGCCGGCACCGCGGTGCCACGGTAATCGACGAGCCCCGCGACGCCAACGGGCGCGCCGGGGAGCACTTTCACCGAGATCAAAGGCAGCACCTCCGCGACGTCACGCGCAGGCAGTGCGTAGCGGTCGGAGCCGAGCTGGAAAAGGATGAAGAGCATGGCGCCAGACGGTGGCCGTGCGGGGCCGGATCAGTTTCTCACCTTGAATCGTTCGACGCCGGAGCGCAGGCCACGCGCGGCCTCGTCGAGGCGGCGCACGGTCTCGTTGCTCTGGTTGAGCGACTCGGCGGTCTGCCGGGCCGCGTCCCCGAGCTGGCTGAGCGCCTGGCTGATCTGCTCGGCGCCGGTCGTCTGCGCCTGCATGCCCTCGCTCACCGAGGCGATGCGGGGCGTGATGGCCTGGACGTTCAGGATGATCTGGGTCAGCTGGCTGGCGACCTTCTCGACATCGGCAACGCCGCGGCGGACTTCCTCGGAAAACTTGTCCATGCCCATGACGCCGGCGGTGACGGCCGACTGGATTTCCTTCACGAGTTGCTCGATGTCCACCGTGGCGGCGGCGGTCTGGTCGGCGAGCCGGCGGATTTCGGTGGCGACGACGGCGAAGCCGCGGCCGTATTCACCGGCTTTTTCGGCTTCGATGGCGGCATTGAGCGAGAGGAGATTTGTCTGGTCGGCGACCTTGGCGATGGTGGTGACGACGGAGCCGATGTTGGCGGCCTTGTCGTTGAGCACGGTGAGGCGGGAGTTGACGCCGCCCGCGGCCTCGGTCACGCGGCGCATCGTTTCATCCATGCGGCCGAGGGCCTCGCGGCCGCTGTCGGCGAGCGTGGCCGCCTGCTGCGCGCCGTCGCTGACGTGGACGACGTTCTGCGCGAGGTCGCGCGAGGTGGCGGAGATTACCTTCGAGGTCGCGCCGATCTCGGTGGTGGTGGCCGCGACCTCGTTGGCGGTGGACTGCTGCTTCCTGGCGGTGGCGGCAACCTCGGTGATGGCGGAGGAGACGATCACGCTGGAGCGCTGCACGTCGGTGACGAGGGAGCCGAGCTTGCGGCCCATCTCGGCGAGGGCGTTGCCCATGACATCGCGCTCGGACTGGGGTTTGAACTCGGCGGTGAGGTCGCCGGCGGCGACCCGGTTGGCGGCCTCGCTGAACGAGCGGAGCGACGCCACGAGCCGCCCGAACGAGAGCGTGAGCTGGCTGATCTCGTCGCTCCCCCGCGCCTCGGGCAGCCGGGCGGAGAGGTCGCCCTCGGCCAGGACGCCGACGGCGGCGGACAGCTCCTGCACGGGCCGGCTGAGCGCGCGGGCAAAAAACAACAGGGCGATGACGGTGCTGGCGAAGATCCCGGCGAACAGCACCAGGGCGACGACGCGCTTGAAGCTGGCTTCGGCGATCCGGTTGGTCAAATCGTTCGCAGCGAGGCTGCGGAAGGCTTCGAGCAGTTTGTCCTGGGCGCGGCGCATGGGCAGGTAGGAGCCGGTATAGAACGCGTTGGCCGCGGCGCTGTCCCGGGCGAGAAGCTCCATGATCTGGGTCTCCGCCTTGTTGAGCTGCGCCTTGTCGAACTCGGCGATCGCTTCGGCGGCGCGCAGCACCTCGGGCCGGTCGTGAAAGGCGGATTTCAGCGAGTCGATGGTCTTGGTGAAGTGCTCGCCGGCGGCGAGATTGCGCTGGCGCTCGGCCTGGCTGGATGGGTCGAGCAGCAGGCCGCGCAGGGCGTCGCTCATCTGCAGGGCGTCGAAGCGGATCAGCGCGGTGGTGGTTTCGATCTGGTTGCGTTGCTCGACCGCCTGTTCCTCGAGCGAGGCGAAGTGCATGAAGAGACGGAAGCCGCCGGCAAGGGCAAGCATGACGACTCCGAAGAACGCGTACAGGCGTTGGGCGATTGTCCAGGATTTCATGACTTGAGGCAAACGGGAGGGTGTCGGCGGAGGGAAAGGGAAGCGGATGGAGACGAGGCTGGGCAAGGGTGCAGGCGGGCGCAAGACTGCGTCGGCAGGAAAATCCGGCGAACGATACGGACCGGCGCCGGGTGCAGGGCGAAAAACAAGCGTGAGCAAAATCAAAAAAGCCCCAACCTGCGGAAGGAATGCTCCCGCCGCCCAACCTCCTGTGGATTGTCACGACGCAGTGGCGTGGCCGGGCGTGGGGCGGGGGCGGCGATCGCAATGCGCGGACGCCGCACCTCGATGCGCTGGCGCAGGCGGGGGTGAACTACCGCCAGGCGGTCACGCCCCATCCGTTTGGGCCCTTCGCGCGCGCCGCGTTGCTCACGGGTTTACCCTCGCCGCAGAACGGCGTGCGCGACTATTTCGACCCGCTGCCGGCCAACGCGCGGACGATTGCCCACGCGTTGCGCGCCCGCGGCTACGCCACGGCATTTTTTGGCAAGTGGCATCTGGCCGCCCGCGCCCGCGACGGGCCGCTCGTGGGCGAGGCGCACGCAAAGATGGTGGTGCCGGCGGACGCCCGCGGGGGATTCGAGTTTTGGGAGGGATTCGAGGGCGGATTTTTGACCAACGATCCCTGGCTGCATGGTTCGCGCATCGCGCTTCCGATGCGATTCGAAGGGTATCAGAGCGATGTGGTGTGTGGGCGCGCGGCGGCCTGGGCGGCCGCGGCCGGAGACCGGAAACCGGGCGACGCTCATCCGAAAACGCAGCCCGGGAACGACCGGCCGTGGTTTTGCGTGGTGAGCCTGGAGCCGCCCCATCCGCCCTACGCTGCGCCGGCGGCGGGTGTCGTGGCGCGCGAACCGCGGACGCTCGAATTGGAACCGAATGTGCCCCGCGGCGGCGGCGTGGAGGCAAGGGCGCGACAGGAACTCGCGGGCTACTATGCGCACATCGAGGCGACGGACCGCGCGATCGGACGGCTCATCGCGGCGCTCGACCAGGAGGAGACGAGGCGGGGGCGCCCCGTCCCGATCGTCGTGTTCACGTCCGTCCATGGCGACATGCACGGGGCGCACGGGCTTTTCCGCAAAGGGTGGCCGCATGAGGAGAGTGTGCGTGTACCGCTCGTGATTCGGGCGCCGATGGTGGGAGACCGGGGCCGGACCGATGACCGTGCGGCATCGCTCGTGGATTTGGCGGAGATGACGCTGGCATGGGCGGACGGGCGAACTCCAGACACCGCCCGCCCTCACAGTCTCATTTCGATGCCGGGCGTCGTGGCTCTGCCCCACCAGTGCGATCGGTTGTGGCGCGGGGTGCGGACGAAATCGCGCAAGCTCGTGCTCAATCCGGATGGCTCGCCCTGGTTGTTCTTCGATCTCGAGCGCGATGCCTGGGAGAGGGAGAACCTCGCCGGGGATCCCGCGCGGGCGGACGAGATCGACGCGTTGCGCGGGCAGGCTGGACTCGGCGCGTGACCCGGGCGCGCCCGGGTTGCGCGGCGGCTGCGTCACCGCAATGGCGAATCTGGAACGGGTGCGCGCGAGTCGTTCCGGCGATGGGCACGATAGGACACCACAAGTTCGCGGGAAAACAGCAGCG
>JACQWL010000276.1 GCA_016209255.1 Verrucomicrobiota bacterium | reverse complement strand
GCCGCAAAGGTCCGCCGGTTCATGCGAGCAGCCTCCCCAGCTCCGCCGCCCACGGCGCGCGATACGGCCGCTGCAGCATCGCGCTCGCCTCGGGGTCGCCGCGGATGTCGTTCGCCGCCGCGTCCCAAAAGACCTTGCGACCGGTGCGCGCGGAGATGTTGGCGAGGTGACAGGCCGTGCTCACCCAATGGCTGCTGGCGAGGTCGGAGTGGGGCGTCTGGCGGCTGCGCACGCAGGCCAGGAAGTTGGCCGCGTGATCGACAAACTGCCGGTCGGCATTGCCGCTCCTGTCCTCGACCCCCTCGCCCCACCAGGCGCCCGCCGGTTCCGGCACGGGCTGCGGGCCGCCGACCGGATGACCGCCGATGATGCGGGCGAACGCATTGACCGGTTCGGTGCGTCTGTCCGGCACGATGGCAAAGCCGGCGCGCCCGAGCGTCATCGTGCCCTTCGTGCCCAGAAAGGCGAGCCCGCCCGTGCCGCCGGTGCCCGCACCCGCCGCGCATTCGCTGATCTGCACGATGACGTTGAATCCCGGATACTCGATGATGGCGTCCTGCGTGTCCGGCACCTCGCCGTGATCCTGGAGAAAAAGACGCCCCCCGCTGCTGCTCACCGCCCGCGGCGCCGCGAGATCGAAGATCCAGTGCACGATGTCGAGCGAGTGATGGCCGAGGTTCGTCATCTGCCCGCCGCTGGAATCCCAGAACCAACGGAAGTGATAGAGCGCACGGTTGACATTGTAGGGGCGCTCCGGCGCCGGGCCGCGGAGCATGTTCCAGTCGAGATCGGCGGGCGCGGGGCCATCCGGCGGACGGCCGATGCCCGGGCGGATGTTGCGGAAAAAATTGCATTGCACGCTGACCACGTCGCCGATGGCGCCGCCGCGGAGCAGCTCCTTCGCCCGTCGATAGTGCGCCCCGCTGCGCTGCTGGGTGCCCACCTGCACGACCCGCTTGGTGCGGGCGGCGACCTTTTGCATCCATTCGCCCTCGCGCACGAAAAGGTGCAACGGTTTTTCGACGTACACATCCTTGCCCGCGTCGCAAGCCAGCATCGTGTGCAGCGCATGCCAGTAATCGCCTGAGCCGGCCACCACGGCGTCGACGTCCTTTCGCTCCAGCAGCCGCCGAAAATCGGGCATCTGCGCGCAATCGGCCCCGACCAGTTGGGCACATGCCTCCATGCGCGGCCGGAAGCAGTCGGACACCGCGACGACCTGCGAGTCCTTCAATTGATGGAAGCTGCGCGTGTGAATCCGCCCGATGAGCCCAAAGCCAATGATGCCGATGCGAACCCGTTCGTTCGCGCCGGCGACCTGGGAGTACGACTTGGCCGTCAAGGCGGTGGCGGTACCGGCAAGGACGGAGGTTTTGACGAAGGTTCGGCGGTTCATGCGGCGGAGAGCTGGGGTGTGGACGATTGAGGCGGGGGCGGGCCCGGTACCGATCACTTCAGCGGGTCGTGCGATTGCCTGGGCAAGTGTCGGCCAGAGCGAGGGCTCCGCCGACGGGCCACGATGGGCGCCGGCGTCGCGATGGCCAGCAGAATGCGGCGTGGGTGGCACCGTCCGGCGCATCTCCCGGTTGGGGGTGGTAGGTCAGTCTGAAAATTGTAGCGGCGGTCTATGACCGCCGGCCTTGAGAAGATCGGCGCACTAATAGGTGCGTCGGGCGACCTCTGGGCGGCAAGAAAGTGATTGCGAGCAGCGACGTGGTGTTGATTGCCAACGCGGCCAGGTTCCATCCGTTGCACGCCATGGCGGCGGTCGAGGCCGGCAAACATGTCTTTGTGGAAAAACCGCACGGCATCGATCCCGCCGGCGCCCGGCTGATGAAGGCCGCCTGCGAACTGGCCCGGGCCAGGAAACTCTGCGTCGTGTCGGGTCTGCAGAGCCGTTACCACGAGGGTTATGCCGAAACCGTGAGGCGGATTCACGACGGCGCGAACGGCGACATCATCGCGCTCGAGGAGAACTTCCTGCGCGGGCCTTACGGCGTGGTCGAACGCAAGCCCGGGTTGAGCGAACTCGAATGGCAGTGCAGCACGCAATATCACTTCCCGTGGCTTTCGGGCGACGACGTGCCGCAGTCACTCGCGCACAATCTCGACCGTTCAAGCTGGGTGCTGCGCGAGCAGGCCCCGATCAAATGCCACGGTCTGGGCGGACGCTCCTCGATGACCGAGCCGATTTACGGCAGCGTCTTCGACCATCATTCCGTCGTCTATGAGTTCGCAAGCGGCGTGCGCATCTATGCCTTCTGCCGCACGACGACAGGTTGCTACAACGAGACCTCGAGCCTCGTTCTCGGCACGAAAGGGCGCGCGTCGCTTCTGAACAGCCGCCTCTGGGGCGAAAACACCTGGCGCTGGGAGGGCGCGTGCAATCCGTACCAGGTTGAGCACGACAGGCTCTTCGCCGCCATCCGTTCGGGACAGCCGATCAACAATGGCGATTACATGATGCGCCGCACGCTCATCACCACCATGGGCCAGCTCTCGTGCTACACCGGCAAGGAAGTCACCTGGGAGCAGATCAACCGATCCGAATTCCACTACCCGCCGAAGCCCGGGGATCGCGGTGACGACATGGAACCGCCGGTGAAGCCCGGCCCCAATGGCAGCTATCCGGTGTATGTGCCCGGCCGGACGTCGCTGTTGATCTGAACCCCGAAGGGTCGGCCGGGTTTTTCGCATTTGTCGGCGTTCGCAGCCTTGGAGCGAGTTCCGGAGTATTGGCGAAAACTGTAGATCCTCTTCGATGAGTCGCGCAACCAAGCCGGCGGCGCCATGGTGGTGGGCCGTGCGCTCCGCGCGCGGCAGAGTTGAGTCGACGTTTCGCCTCCATCCACCCGGAAGCCGCACGCGGAGCGAACGGCCCACCTCTTTGCCGACGGTCAACCCGAGGCGTCGGTTCAGGCATTTGCAGGATGCTCGAATTCCCGACCGCCGCGATCATCGCCTGATCACCGCTACAGAATCTTCAGCATTTCCAATGCCTTTTCCTCGTATATCTTTTGCCACTCGGGCGCCAAAAGACAGTCGCTGTCCTCCTGCGCCCGGCCCACATTCTTGAGCTGCTCCGCGGTGGGGGAGTAATAGATGTATCCATTGGAGTATCCCGCCACAAATGTGCGCGCATGGGGTGACGCCTTCTTGATGTTGAGCCCGATCTGCACGGTCAGCTCGCCCGGAAAGGAAACCAGTCGGAAATCTCCGATTCTCAGCCCCATCACCTCCACTTCAATCGTCCTTCCGGCGGCCAGGTTCCGGGCCTGATGCTTCTTCAAGAGCGCCAGATTCACATTCATCCTGCTCAGCTCCTCCATGATGTAGATGTTTGCGATGTAGTCCTGAATCCTCCTCCGGTTGTCAGCGTCCAGTGTGAGCAGATCGCTTCTTCCGATCATCTGGTCGTGCATATAGCGGTGCGAGTAGGAGGAAGGATACTCGCTGGAGTAGTTGTATTTCACGATCAGGGGAACGAACGTCTTCAGGTTGAGCATCGTTCCCTTCAGGGACTGCATCAGCTTCGTCTGCTCGGCCTGCAAAGACTCGATGCGTTGCGCATGATCGGCCCGCGGCAGCGCGAGGATCTCACTGATCACCTTCAGCTCCCCACTCTCCCGGGTCTGGATTTTTCGGATCGCCTGCATCGTACTGAGCCCCAGCATATTTCCCAGTGGCTCGGCGTCACGGGGAATGGAAACGTCTTTGTAGAGCACTGGGTTGATGTCGCCGCCACACCCCTGCACGAAAAGCGCGATGGCTCCATGGCTCAAATTGTCCTCGATCAGCCTGGAGGCAAAACCGGTGACGTCCGCCGAGTTGCCGCCGTTGGGCACCGACTGGATGGGATGACAGGCGAAGTTGTAGACCACGGCCAGCGTCTGCCCGCTTTTTCGATCGAACCGGAGGACACCGATTTCCGGGTCGACCGGACCGATGCCCGCCACCTCCTCATCCGGGGGCAGGGAATAGGCGTGGCGGACGTCCGCCTCCCGCCCGTTTTTCAGCCTCACCCGGCGGTTTTCCATGACCCGGTTCTCGCGTCCGCTGCCAGCCCCGACCGTGACCGGCACCAAATTTCCCCACGCCTCCTTCACCGCCGCGACGGTACGCTGCTCGACATCGGCGCACACGACACCGTGGCAGTGGCTGGCATTGAACAGGATATTTGCCGGCTCGAGCTTAAGGTCCTTTTTCAACTGCGCGCGAACGTTGGCGACATAATCGTTCTTGATCGTTCCGATTTCGGCCACCGCAACCGCGTCGACGGTGACGATCACCGCCCGGGTCGTCTCGTTGCCCACGACCAACGCCTTGACGAACAAGGGGTCATTGACGAGTGGCACGTTCCGGTTGGTGATGTCCACTTTGGCGGCGCCAGCCCAAAGCTGGGGCGCCGGGGCGGCTGCCAGCGGAAATCCTACGATCGCCGCACCCAAGGCGACGAGTGTTCCCAGTTGAACCGTAATTCGGCCTTGGCCGTGTTTGACAAGCATACGAGGTGGGCGGGGTAGTTTGAGTTGCGGATTTGTTTTCATAATTTCTCGGTAATCTGGAATCGACTGCGAATCCAAACACGATTTGGTATTCGTAGAGTGCGGAAAAAAAGTGTTTTCCATCCCATTCGCGAGGGTGGCGAACCGGGGACGATTGAATTCAAGATATTTCATCGGCAACGCAAACTCAGGTCAGAAGCTTCTTCACCACGACGGCATGTACTTCGGTCAGGCGGAAGTTGCGGCTCTGTAACTCGCAAGTCAGCGGCGCATGACGGCTTCATCAAGGTTTATCAGGGCCTGGGCCACCGCCGTCCACACCGCCAGTTCGATCGGGCTCCGTTCGCGGCCCACGCGCGATGCGCCGACCTGCACCAGCCGTTTGGCCGCCTCGGGGTCGGCCTCGAACCGCACCGTCTGTTGCCCATGGAGCCGTTCAAGGATTTGCAGCTCGCGGCGGTCCGGCGCCCGGGACGTCGCCCGCCGAAACGCAAAACTCAACCGTTCGCCCGGGCCGGGGCCGGCGTTCGCCAGCGTGACGGCGGCCAGCGCCCGCGCCGCCTCCACGTAGGTCTCGTCATTCAACAACACCAGCGCCTGCATCGGCGTGTTGGTGCGGGGGCGGCTGACGGCGCACGTTTCGCGCGTGGGGCTGTCGAAGGTCAGCATTCCCGGCGGCGGCGCCTGCCGTTTCCAAAATGTGTACAAGCTGCGCCGCCACAGTCCCTCGCCGGCGTCGGGCTGGTAGGCATGGTCGCCGTTGTACGAAACCGCCTCCCACAAACCCGGCGGCTGATACGGCTTCACGCTCGGTCCGCCGATGCGCTCGACCAGCAGCCCCGACGCGAGAAGAGCCTGGTCGCGGATCATCTCGGCCGGCAGCCGGAACCGCGGACCGCGGGCGAGCAGGCGATTTTCCGGGTCGCGCTCGAGCAAAGCCACGCTCGCCACCGAGCTCTGCCGATAGGTTGCACTCGTGACGATGAGCCGCAGCAGGTTCTTCGTATCCCATCCGCTCCTCATGAACTGCACCGCCAGCCAGTCGAGCAGTTCCGGATGCGTCGGCGGTTCGCCCTGCGATCCAAAATCGTTGTTCGTGCGCACGATTCCTTCGCCAAAACACTGCTTCCACATTCGGTTCACCTGGACGCGCGCGGTGAGCGGATGATCCGGCGACGTCAGCCAGCGCGCCAGCCCAAGGCGGTTGCGCGGAGCGTCGGCCGGCAGGGGGAGCAGACTGGCTGGAACGTCTGCACTGACCTCCTCTCCAGGCTGGTCATACTGGCCGCGGTTCAAGACATACGCCTTCCGCGGCGCGGGCAGTTCCGCCATCACGAGAGTCTTCGGCAGCTGCGCACGGAAATCGGCCTCGGCCGTGCGCGCGACGGACACCGCCCGATATGCATCCCGGGCCGGAGCATCTGCGTGCCGGCTCGTGTAGTAATCGAGCAGCAGTTGTTTGGGGCGGGGCTCACGCTTTTCCGGGGCGACGGCGAGAGCACCCGGCAGGCGGTCGCTCCAGAACCAGGCTTGCGCCTCCTCGTCGCCGACCGCGCGCGCCAGCAGCCGCAATTCATCGAGCTGCCCATAAAAACCCAGCCCGCTGTCGCGCCGCCCGACCCGCAGCGGCTCGGCGTTGCCGATCGGCCCGGTGAGCGTATCAAGCACGATGTTCAGCGGCACCTGGATTCCGTCGATATATACACGCACCCCCTGCGCTTTGCCCGAACCGTCGTAGCTCACGACGAGCTGCTGCCAGTCGCCGCTGGACACTGGTTCCCGGGTAACTATCTCGATTGCGTTGACGCCCCAACGGTGGACCAGATTAATTTGAAAGCGGCCCTTCTGCCACACGATCTCGAAGCCGCGCCGATCGCCAACCGGCTCGATCTTGCCAAGCACGCCATTTAGCGAACCCGTTGGTTTCAGCCAGACCCCGATGCTCCACGGCTGGTCCGCGTTCAGAGGGAGGTCGGCCGGCGCCTCGAGGTGCTGCATGCCGTCGAAAGCCGCCGCCTGCCCGCGCAGCCCCGGCCCGTAGGTGACGTTCCCTTTTTCCACGACCCCGGGCAGCTCCGGCTCGAACGCAACGTGGAGGGATAAGTTCCCGCGCAAGGGCTCGAGCTCCGACGCCGCGGACCTTTCCCACGCTGCCATCGGTTCCCGCAGCGCCTGGGCGAAAAGATCGAATTTCTCCTCGGCGGCGCGCGTCCCAGCCTGCAGTTTCGCCAATTCCGCCCGCTGCTCTGCCGTGGCGACGTCCATCACGGGTGGGGGGTCGTCCTGCGTTACCAGCCCCTTCTCAGGAGCGTTGTTGAAGAAAGCAAAGAGCTGGTAAAACTCGCGCTGACTGATCGGATCGTATTTGTGGTCGTGGCACCGCGCACAGCCAATCGTCATTCCCAACCACACCGTGCCGGTCGTTTCCAGCCGCTCGGCCACGTACTCGACGCGATATTCCTCGTCGATCGCCCCGCTCTCATTGTTGGTCATGTTGTTGCGGTTGAAACCGGTCGCGATCCGCTGCTCCAGCGTCGGATGGGCGAGAAGGTCGCCCGCGAGCTGCTCAATCGTGAACTGATCGAATGGCATGTTGCGATTGAAGGCATCGATCACCCAATCGCGCCATGGCCATGCCTGGCGGGTCGCGTCTCCAAAATAGCCATTCGTATCCGCATAGCGCGCGGCATCGAGCCAGTCGGCAGCCATGCGTTCACCGTAGCGGGGTGAGTCGAGCAATCGAGTGACCACCCGATCATAGGCGGCGGGCGACGTGTCGGCGATGAACGCGTCCAGTTCTTCCACCGTGGGAGGTAAGCCGGTGAGGTCGAAGCTGACCCGGCGTAGAAGCGTCACCTTGTCGGCTTCGACCGCGAGGGCTAATTCTTCCTGCTGCAACCGCGCGAGCACGAAGTTGTCGATCGGATTGCGGACCACTGCGGAAACGCCAACCGCCGGCACCCGCGGGCTCACCGGTGCCGTGAATGACCAGTGCTCCTCCCATTTCGCACCTTCGACGATCCACTGGCGCAAGAGGGCAATCTGGCCTGGCGCGAGGGCCTTGGGGTGCTTGTCGACCGGCGGCATTCTCTCTTCGGGATCGCTCGACGTGATGCGGAACATGAGTTCGCTGTCCTCCGGCCTGCCCGGCACCACAGCGCGAAACCCATTCCGCTCCCGCAGCGCGCCCTCCCGGGTATCGAGCCGGAGTTTCGCCTCCCGCGCGCCTTCGTCGGGCCCATGACACTTGAAACAAGTGTCGGAAAGGATGGGCCGGATGTCGCGCTGAAAACTTATGGTTCCCTTCGGCCCGGCTGCGGCCCCGGAGGCCCGGGGTAGCCCGAGGGCCAGCCACAATGCGCTGAGGAACCAAGCGGAATAAAGGCGTCGATGCATGTTGTTTCCCCGCGCTAAAATACCCTGGCTTCCCTCAAGGCGGAAACCACGTTTTCCCTCGGTCGATCAATTTCCAAATACTGTCGTTCCCCATACGGAACCGACACCCTCTGGCTGTTTCCCCTTACGGGTATTTCCCGGCCCAGCTGTTTGAAGAGGCGAGTTCTTCCGGCATCGATGTTCAACTCGAGGTTTCCCTCCCCCGAGGGATGCCAGAACACGACATGCGTTTTTCCAGCGCGATTGAAAATAAAGGCCCGGATTGAAGGACTCCCGCCCGCCGCATCAGGGACTTCATCATAGGGTTGCAGTTCAAATCCGCCGGTCTCGTTTATCAGCAAAATATGTTCCTGCCCAACCTCCTGCAACGCTCCTCGCTGTTCATCACTGAAGAACCTGCTGAGACGTGCTTCCTCCCACCGACGGATCACCTCCAGGTTATCATCGGTACGTGGATGCGTTCTTAATGCTCTTAGATTGGCCTTCAGGGAAATCGGGCAATCCCAGGCGGTCGCACGACTGCAGATGTACTCGTACATATCCGGCTGCATGCCGATTGTCCCTTCGTTCGGCGCAACGTAATCGAGCCATCCGAAATTGACCCGGGTGAAATCCTGGGCGAGGTATTTCGCCGCGGCCACCTGATGCTTTCGGGTGGCCGCCTTCACCACTTCCGGTTTGAAGGTGTCGAACTCGTTTGCACTGGTCAGGATGTGCCAGCCGAAATGCGACTTGGCGGCTCCGACCGAAAACAGCGGTTCGGGGACCAGGCGTTTGTGCACTTCCAGTTGAGACATCGATACATGGAACCACCACGGTGCATGCACATCTTCCGCCCCGTCATAGGAAAAAAAACGAAACCCGGCTTCATTGGATATTTTACCGATTCGCTCGGCGTGTTCACTTTGGATGCCTGTTCTCTGATCGAAGCGAACCTTGGCTTGACCGTCGATGTCCAGCAAGCCGAGCTTATGGCCCAATGGATATGCCGAAGAAGCGGTGTTGAGGATTCCCCTCTTGCAGCCGGTGAATTGATACGGACGATTGGGCGTATAAGTCGCGTATTCCACCAGCTCGCTCCCGATCTTCAGTACTTGCTTCTTGTTCCACATTACCGCCGTCATCAGATCACAGCCTTCGGGGTTCTCTTCCACGGTGACCGTCGTCGCTTCCTTGTCCAACGGGGCTGCCAGGGTGAACATGCGCAACAGGTTCAGCCGGTGATCGGGAACCGGGCTGACATAAAGATCGGTGATACTGGCCTTGCTGTGTTGCATGTGAAATCCGGGAATCATCCCTGCATCCGCGATCTTGCGGGTGATCGTCTTCAGATCGGCCATCCCGTTCGGAAATTCTGGTCGCCAGGGGTAGTGACCGAGGGTTTGAAATATTGCCGGCCAGTAGATCTGGACTCCCCGCAATCCCGCCCGTTTGGCAATGGCGATATACTCGTCGATACTCTCCGGAGAGACCTGCTGCAACCAAAGGTAGGAGTGTCTGATCGCATCGTTACGGCGGCTTTTGACCCCCAGTGGCAGACCCAGGTCTCGTTCCAACCGATCGATGCGATCGAGCAGATTGTCCTTGCCCGTGGTAATCAACGCCGCCCCTACCCCCAACGCCTTCACCTCCCTGACCGCCGTTGCCTGAAGCAGGGTATAGTCATTGTATTTCACTCCGTCGATCCTGGCGTAAGGGTCGGTGCCCAGGACATTCACCGCTACATCCTCATCCCAGATGACGTTCAGCCATTCACCAAAGAATTTCCGATTGCGAACGGGGAGCTGCAGGAAAGTGACTTCGTCAACGGGGTGTCGCGTATTGTCGCCATAGCCCTCGACAAAATCCAGTTTCTTGAGCGTGAAACCAATGTAGCTGTCGGTTATCCTCAAGCTGATCGTGGCCAGCCAGTGACTGCGCTCAAAACCCACAATCAGATCATCACCCACGCGGTGCACCGAATTGGCTTCAAAGGCGGTCGTTTTTGAAGGATATACCAGGTGCACTTCGCCATTATAGGGCCGGTACTCAGTAATGGAAAAAACCGCGGCGTTGTTGCAGCGCTTGGCGTCCGGCTGAAGGCATTCCTGTCCGCTGGGTTTGTGGAGCAGACTCACGGCTTTGCCATCATTACCGATGACCAGGCGCAGTTCGGCGTTCTCGATCGTGGTCCTTTCTCCTGCCGGTTCTTTGACGAGGTTCGAGCCCGAGCAAAGGCCCGGAACAACTGCAAAAGCCAGAAGCACCCGGTTCTTCATGCTGATCCTATGGCAATGAGACGGCACTGCGAGTCTCCAGGTCGGCCCCACGGCCCCGCCGGGGCCGCGGGGCCGGCGCAGCCAATGGCCCGGTTCGGCCAATGGGGCCGGGCCGTCCCGCGACGACTCCGAACCCGACTCCGGCACCGTTCACAGCAAATGGCGACGGAACCGATGGGCTTCAAGGAGCAGGTGCCTAATAACGCCAGTTGATGCCACCCAGGACCTGGGGACCAGTGCGGAAATTCCTGCCCCGGCGCCCGCCCTCGAATTCCTGGGACAGCTCCTGCACGTCGAAGATATTCCAGGCGTCGAGATAAAAGGAGAAGTTCTTGTTAATCTCATAGACGGTCTTGATATCGGAGATGCCGGTGGCCCGCCGGTAGTTGAGCCTCGCCTGGGCGGCGGAGACGCCGACGAGACGGCGGCCAACGTAGTTGTACTGGAAGCGAATGGTGAGGGGAAACCGGATATAGGAAACACCGGCGTTGGCGGTTTCCGGAATAAACCCGGCCACCTTGGTCGTGGACACGGTCCCGCCATAATCGCCCTCGGTCTGATTCCGCGAGTAATTGGCATACACACCGAAACCCTTCCACAAGCCCGGCAGGAAGGTGAATTGTTGCTGGTAGGCCAGTTCGACCCCCTGACCCTGGCCGCCCCGCCGTTGAATTGGCTGCTAAACGTGTAGCCGGTGTATTCCCCGTATTCCCCGGTGTTGCCTTGGATAACGTCTCCTCCCCGGGTGAAGATGAATTGCTTGATCTCCTTCAAAAAGACTCCCGCGGAGAGCACTCCGACGGGCTCAAAATAATACTCGACGCCGAGGTCGAAATTGTTCGCATGTTGCGGTTTGAGGCTCGGATTGCTGATCACGAGGCTGCGACGGATGTTGTCGACCGTCGTGTTGGGAATGAGCTGCCCAATTGAAGGACGCCCGATGTTCGAGGAGTAGCTGGCGCGCACCAGCAGATTGTTCAACACCGTGTATTTGAAATGCAGGCCGGGGAAAACTTCGCGATAGTCACCCTTGGCCTTCTGGCGTCCGCGGTATTGGGCCGTGGTGCGGCGAATGATTTCCGCATCCGTCAACGGCCCGACAAACGCGGCCCGCAGCGCGGCCTCCGCCGGCGTGATTTCGTTCTTCGCCCCCTCGCCCTCCGTCTTGGTTTCCTCCACCCGCATTCCGGCCGTGATCTGCAGTTTGCCCAGGTCCATATTGCCCATGATGTAAGCGGCGTTGATCGTCTCCTCGAACTTTTGCCGATTGGCCAGGGCAGTCCTGGTCCTGAGCTCCACGTCTTCAACAAAAAGGGCCGGACTGTCTCGCAACCCTGTTTCCAAGCTGGGTCCCGGTTTATAGTTGCCGCCGGGATTCCAACCCCAGGTCGCCCAATTCAGAGTCGGGAGCAACGGGTATTTTTCCGTTCCGCCCCATCGCCGGATGTTGGGGTTGACGAATTGCGCGAGGTTGTCGTCGTTGATCCCAGTCGCCTGATTCACGCCCGTCACGCCATCGCGGCCAACGTAATTCCAGCGGAACTGATCGGCAAACAGGTCGCGGTTCTGCGTCCGGAGGCGCACGCCGGCCTTGACCCACGTCGGCACCACCGTATCAAAGTTTTTCTTGATATTGATGGCCGCCCCGACAAACGCATCCTTGCCCTGCGCCTTCCTCAGATCGCGCCGGGCGGTGCTGTAGCTGTTCGGGTTGGTGATATCGGGCCCCGCGGTCTGGGTAAGCTTGGGGAGATTCGGATCGGAGGTGTCCTCGATGCGCAGTCCGATCCCCGTGGCGATGATATTGGTCTGATCATTGTGCGGATAGTTGGTGGTCGAAACTGACTTGTAGAGATTGTAGTCGACATCCAAACCCCTGAACTTGTGCACTGCGCCGATTTCTGCATGCACCGATCCCACATGCTTCCACTCAAAGGAACTGTTGGCCGTGACCGTGCTCGCGGGAATCGGGCGCCATTCAGTCACGGTTTTCGTGTAACCCGGCACGATCCCTCCTGCGCCGGTCAAATTGCCCGCGGCATCCCGGGTCGCAGCGGCGTCTGTTGTAGCGTAGTCAATGTAGTGGTTGAAAGACGGCTCCATCATCCGGTTCCGTGTCACGTTGCCGTAAAACCGCGTGCCCTCGCTGAGCTTGTAATCCAGCTTCAGTCCCCCGCCCCAGCGGGTCTGCTTGTGGTAGTAATCCTCCGTGCCAAACCGGTAAGTATAGGCCGGATCGTCGAGCTTGTTCTCGTAAGCTCGGCTGGTGGCAGGAGTCGGGGAATAATGCGACCGGTTCCCGTAATTTAAACTTACCCCGAACTTGTCACCGAAAACCTCCGAGTAAGAGACCGCGTACGCTCGCAGCGGAGGCTGGCCAAACCCAGGCCGGGCCCGGTAGATCGCCCCCACCTGTCCGCTGAGGTGGCGGCCTTTGCGGTCCAGGGCGCTCTTCGAGACCATGTTCACGGCCCCGCCGAT
>JACQWL010000275.1 GCA_016209255.1 Verrucomicrobiota bacterium | reverse complement strand
GGGTGCATGAAAAAGCCCGCGCCTGCCAGGAACTCGCGGTGGTCGGTGGTTCCGCGTCGGTGCCGGCTCTCGCCGCCCTGCTCGACCACGAGCATCTCGCCGACTACGCCCGCAGCGGGCTGGAAGCGATTCAGGATCCCGCCGCCGGAGCGGCCCTGCGCAAAGCCCTGCGCGGGCTCAATGGCCGCCTCTTGGCCGGTGTGGTGAACTCGCTCGGAGTGCGCCGCGAGATCGCGGCGGTGCCCGACCTGCAAAGGCTGGCACTCGATGCGAAACGCGGCGTCGCGTCCGAGGCGCTGGCGTCCCTCGGGATGATCGGCACCGGCGAAGCCGCGAAAACCCTCCAAAAGGTGCTCACCGACGGCCCCGCCGACCTGCGCATCCCGGCCGCCCATGCCTCGCTCACTGCCGCCGCGCAACTTGCCAGGGATGGCAACCTCGTCGCCGCTCGCGGATTGTTGGATAGTGTCGTCCGCACGCTGCCGCCCGGTCATCTCCCTGCCGCGGCGCAGCGTCAGGCCGCCGCCCTTCGCGTCAACCCGGCACCCCCGGTGCCCAAGTGAGGCGTGGAGATGGTGGATCGTAGATTAGTGCGGCGGTCTGTGACCGTCGCTGGCTCCTAAAACACCGACAGCGCCTTCGCGCTTTCGAGGACCACCCAGGCGCAGCCGCCCGTGATCGCCAGGCGGAAGAGATTCCGCATGATCTTGCGCCCGCGCAGCACGGCGTCGTGCAAATCCGTGTCAAGCTGCCGGCGGTTGCTCTGGGCCATGAAGCTCACGAACTGCGGGTCGCGAAACCTGCCGCGCGGGTCGCGTTGCAGGCCGAGCCGGAGGGTCGGGCGATGGCAGAGGTTGAGCACGAAACGCAGCACAGTGCATATCGATCGAAATTTGAGGTGGTTTTTTCAAGACGAAACCCGCTACCGTCGCGCCTTTCACGACTTTTTACCCACAGCCATGCACCATTTCCACTATTCCGGTCACGACTTGCACTGCGAGTCCGTCGACCTCGCCGCCGTCGCCAAGCTCTACGGCACCCCGACCTATGTCTACAGCGCCGCGACGATGGAGGACAACTACCGGCGGCTCCAACGCGGGCTGGCGGGGCTCGATGTGCAGCTCTGCTTCGCGATGAAGGCGAACTCGAACCTCGCCGTCCTGCGCCACTTTGCCAATCTCGGCTCCGGCTTCGATCTCGTGAGTGGCGGGGAAATCCGCCGCGTGCTGGCGGCCGGCGCCGAAGTGAAGACGAGCGTCTTTGCCGGCGTCGGCAAGACCGAGGCCGAGATCAAACTGGCGCTGCAAAACGGCGTCTTTTCGTTCCACGTCGAAAGCGAGCCGGAGCTGGCCCGGATCAATCATGTCGCCGGCACGGTGGGCGTGAAGGCGCCGATCGCGATTCGGGTGAACCCGGATGTCGACGCCCAGACCCACGCCAAGATCACCACCGGCAAGAGCGACAACAAGTTTGGCATCCCGTTGAAGTACGCCGGGGCCGCCTATGAAGCGGCAGCGAAGTATCCGCACCTCGCGATCAAGGGGGTGCAGATGCACATCGGCTCGCAGCTCACGTCGGTGGCGCCGTTCGTCGAGGCGGTCGAGAAGGTCGGGCCTCTGGCCGCGGAGCTGAAGGCGAAGTTCGGCATCACCTATTTCTCGATCGGCGGCGGGATGGGCATCGTCTATCGCGACGCCCTCGCGAGCGGCCAGCCGGGGTGGTGGGACGCGCAGCCGCCGGAAAAGCGCCCGCTGACCCCCGAGAGCTACGGCGCGGCGCTGGTGCCGCTGCTGCAGCCGCTCGGATTGAAAATCCTCCTCGAACACGGCCGCTTCATGGTCGGCAACGCCGGCGTGCTGCTGGCGCAGGTCGAGCACCTGAAGCGTGGGGCGGGCAAGAACTTCCTCGTGGTCGACGCCGCGATGAACGACCTCATCCGCCCGGCCATGTATGAGAGCTATCACGAAATCGTGCCGCTGCAGCGCGACTCTTCGCGGCGTTCGCTGACCGCGGACATCGTCGGGCCGATTTGCGAAACCGGCGACTGTTTCGCGAAGGATCGGCAGATTCAGGACGTCGGTGAGGGCGAGCTGATTGCCTTCATGAGTGCGGGCGCCTACGGCTACGCGATGGCAAGCCGCTACAACACCCGCGGCATGGCGGCCGAGGTCCTGGTGAAAGGCAGCGCCTTCGAACTGGTCAACGCGCGCGAGAGCTTCGAGCAGATCATCGCCGGGGAAAAGATTCCCGCGTTTCTGAAGTAGGGGGTTTTTGCTGCGCAAAAACCCAACGAAAAAATCTGTGTTCATCCGTGCTCATCCGTGGTTAGGTTTCCGGCCATGAATTTCGTGGTCGTTGGAGCCGGGGCCTGGGGCACGTCCTTCGCACTGCATCTGGCGCGCGGGGGCCATGGCGTTGCCCTGATCCCGCGCCGGCGTGAACAGGCGCGCGCGCTCGCGGAGCGGCGGGAAAATGCCGAATATCTGCCGGGCGTCGTCCTGCCGGAGGTCATCACAATCACGCCCGACCTGGCGCCGGCACTGGACGATGCCGACGTGATCCTGCTGGCCTGTCCGGCGCAGGCGTTGCGGCAGACGTGCGCCCGCGTGCGCGCAGTCTTGCCGGGCGCCGCGCGCGTGCGGCTCATGCTCAGCCTGGCGAAGGGGCTCGAACTGGACACGCATTTGCGCCCCTCGGAAATCGTCGCCGAGGCGCTGCCGGAGATTCCGGTCGGCGCGTTGACGGGGCCGACGAACGCGCTGGAGGTCGCGCACGGACAGCCGGCGGCGATGGTGCTCGCGGCGTCGCCGTCGGGCCCGTGGCTGACAGAAGTGCAGTCGGCGATCAGCGGGGCGACGCTGCGCATCTACACGAGCGACGATCTGCCCGGCGCCGAGTTCGGCGGCTGCCTGAAGAACATCTACGCGATCGCGGCGGGTTGCTGCGATGGCTTGGAACTCGGCGACAACGCCAAGGCCGCGCTGCTGACCCGGGCATTGGCGGAAATGGTGCGCGTGGGCGTGGGGCTGGGCGCGCGAACGGAGACCTTTTACGGGTTGAGCGGATTCGGCGATCTCATCGCGACGTGTTATGGCGACTGGAGCCGCAACCGGGATTTTGGCCGGCGCGTCGGCGAGGGTGGGGTGGTCACAGAGCTGATCGCCCACCGGCGAACGGTGGTCGAGGGTTACCAGACCACCGAATCGTTCGTGGGCCTGTGCCGGGAAAAGGGCATCGACGCGCCGATCTTGCGCGAGGTGTACGCCATCCTCTTCGAGGGCAAGCAACCGGCAGCCGCGCTCGCCGCCCTGATGGCGCGCGGGCTCAAGCGCGAAACCGTGGCGGCGACGTAAACCGTGGAGATTGCCCCGGCCTACCGGTAGCTCGCGACGACGGGCAGGTCCGCCGGAGCGAGATCGAGCACGGCGAGCTCAGCGGGTGTAACCCAACGCACGGCGACATGCTCGTGGGGATGAGGCGCGGCGCTCGCGGACGCGAGGCGACAAACGTACGGAAGCATTTCGATCGCGACCGTGGAGTAGTCGTGAATAGACCGGTGCAGCGCGCGGATGACGACGATGTCGCAGCCCAGTTCCTCCTTGATTTCGCGTATGAGCGCAGCCTCCGGCGCCTCGCCGGGCTCAACCTTGCCGCCCGGAAACTCCCATTTCAGTCCCAAATGCTTGTGGGCGAGCCGTTGGGCGATGAGCACGCGGCCGGAGCCATCCTCGATGACGGCGCAAACGACAGGGATGGAGGATTTTTGGGCCACGGAATACCCGGAACACACGGAAAAGCGGGCGCGGTTGGCAAGGAGAGAGGTCGTCCGGCGCGGCGAAGGTGCGGGCTGCAACTTTTCCAGCCGACGCGGGTTTTCCAGCCATGAACCCCTTCCTGAAAATCATCCTCATCCTCGTCGCCGCGGTGATTGCCGTGAAATTGCTGCCGCTGACCCTCGCGCTCGGGTGCATTTTTGCCGCCGCGCTGGCGGTCTTCGCGCTGGTCGGTGTGTCGCTGGTCGCGGTGCTGCTTTGCCTCGGCCTCCTCCTGGCTGCCCTCCTCTCGCCGATTTGGATTCCCCTGCTGGCGTTGGTCGGACTCATCGCGCTGATCAAGCGCGGCACTCGCGCGCCGGCCTGAATGAATGATCCGCAGTGGGTCCGATGCCCCGGGGCTCGCATCGCTTGGGTTGATTGGAGGCAGGAGCCTGCTTGCAGGCGATAGGATGCGCCGCTCGCTGGCGTGCCGAGAATCAATCGCCTGCAAGCAGGCTCCTACCCCTCCGGACCAAATGCCCCGAACCTTTCCCAACGATGACTACATTGAGCTGGCCGGGTGGATCGTCAGGTGGGCGGCGGAAACGACCACCATGGCGGGGAACAGTTACTTCGCCATGAGTTCGGCGACGAACGCGCGTTCGTCGAGGAGTTCCTTGTTGGTGGCGGCGATCTTCGATTTGGCGAATTCGTCCATCGCGTAGCTGGTGATGACTTCGTAGCTGCCGGGCGTCGTCGTGCGCACGGGCATGCCGGCCCAGACGTTGGCGTCGAAACCATAGTTGCCGTTGGATTTCACCGCGACGGAGTGGATCGTGCCGGGCGTGACCAGGCTGCGCACGTGGTCGACCAGCGCATTGGCGGCGGAGGCGGCGGAGGAGGCGCCGCGGGCGGCGATAATCGCGGCGCCGCGCTTGCCGACCGTTTCGCAGAAGGGGCCTTGCAGCCAGGCGGTGTCGGTGATGATCGAAGTCGCCGGCTGACCGCCGATGGTGGCGTGGGCAAACGCTGGAAACATCGTGGGGCTGTGATTGCCGTAGATGAAGATGTTTTGGACGGTCGTTAGATCGGCGCCGGCTTTTATCGCGAGCTGAGTTTGCGCGCGGTTTTGATCGAGGCGGACCATCGCGGTGAAACACTCGGGCGGGAGGCGTTTCGCCTGCGAGGCGGCGATCATGCAATTCGTGTTGGCGGGATTGCCGACGACGACGACGCGGGCATCGGCCGCGGCCACGGCGTCGATCACCTGCCCCTGCGCGATGAAGATCCGGCCGTTGTCCTTGAGCAGGTCCGCGCGCTCCATGCCCGGACCGCGGGGCTTGGCGCCGACCATGAGGCACCAGTTGGCATCCGTGAAGCCGACGGCGGGGTCGGACGTCTGGACGACGCCTTTGAGCAACGGGAAGGCGCAGTCGTCGAGTTCCATCGCGACGCCTTCGAGTGCCTTCATTACTTTCTCGATCGGCGCCTCGATGAGGTGAAGGATGAGGGGCTGGTCCGGACCGAACATCGCGCCGGAGGCAATGCGGAAGACAAGCGAGTAACCGATTTGGCCGGCGGCGCCGGTGACTGCGACACGAATGGGAGTTTTCATAGGAGCGAGAAAGTCAGTTAACCACGAAGCACGGTCGCGCGCCACGCAAGAATTGCTTTTGGACGGGCGTTTGTAGGTGAGCTGCGGCCTATGAGCAACTTTACTGCTGGCTTTTTTCGCCGCGGAGATCCTACCGCGGCTGGCGCCGCAACCAAACAGAAATTTTTGCCGCAAAAAGACGCAAAGAGTCGGAGGGCGAAAGCGGCTCGCAAGGCGCCTATAGGCGCACGGAAATCATCCGCCGGCAGGATGGATAATTTTGTGCCTTTTTGCGGCTAAACTGCCTTGGAAAATCTCCCACACGGAGCCCGCGGAGACGCGGAGGAACCAACATTGCTCTCCGCGTCTCCGCGCGCTCCGCGTGAAAATCCGTCCCAAGCACTGAGACAAACATGTTGGTCGCCGCGCTCGAATAGCCAGACACCTGCGCCGTCAGGGGCAGCCGGCGGCGTTTCAGCGCGAACTCCGGCTCACGGTCCTGACCGCGTACTATGGGTGCTCGCAGAGTGAAATGGCGGTGGAGATTTTCGATTCCGCCGCGCAACCGACTGCTACTCGCTCCTCTCGCCGCCGATGGCCAAACCGGCGTGAGTGCCCAGGCCCGGCTCGCGGGGAAAGTGCGGCGGGGCCGGCCTACGCGGTGGCAAACCGGGGTGCGAGCGCAGCGTGGAGTTCGCGCACCAGCGTCTCGGTGGTCGGCCAGTCGATGCAGGAATCGGTGATGGAGACGCCGTAGGTGAGCTTTTCCCGCGGCTGCGGAAAAGGCTGGCTGCCCGCGGCGAGATTGCTCTCGATCATCGCGCCCATGATGGACTTGTTCCCGGCGGCGACCTGCGCGAGCAATTCGCGGGCAACCTCCGGCTGGCGCTCGGGCCGTTTCGCGGAATTGTCGTGCGAACAGTCGACGAGAATCGATTTCGGCAGACCGGCTTTGGCCAGGAGCTGCTCGGTTTGCGCGATGTGGGCGGGGGAGTAATTGGGCCCGTTGGCGCCGCCCCGGAGCACGACGTGGCAATCGGGATTGCCGCGGGTGACGATGGCGGCGGCCGAACCGTCGAGATTGATGCCGAGAAAGGTGTGCGGCTGCGCGGCGGCCTTGATCGCGTTGACCGCGGTGGTGATTGAGCCGTCGGTGCCGTTCTTGAAGCCGAGCGGCATGGAGAGGCCCGACGCCATCTGGCGGTGCGTTTGGGACTCCGCGGTGCGCGCTCCAATTGCGGACCAGCAGATCAAATCGGCGATGTATTGCGGCGTAATGGGATCGAGGAGCTCGGTCGCGGTCGGCAGGCCGGTATCCAATACCTCGCGCAGGAATTTCCGCGCGGTGCGCAGGCCGGTCGCGATGTCGTGCGAGCCGTCGAGGTGCGGATCCATGATCAGGCCCTTCCAACCGACGGTCGTGCGCGGTTTCTCGAAATACACGCGCATCACGATCATCACGCGGTCGGAGACCTCGCGGGCCAGGGTGGCAAGCCGGCGCGCATAATCACGGCCGGCATCGAGATCGTGAATGGAGCAGGGACCGACAATGAGCAGAAAGCGTTTGTCGTCGGTGAAGATCAGCCGGTGGATCTCGCGGCGCGCGTCCGTCACAAATTCCGCCTGGGCGTCCGTCTTCGGCAGCTCCGCCAGCAGCGCGGCGGGCGACGGCAGGGCACGGGTTTCAACGACGTTGAGATCGGAAGTTTTCTGCATGGCTTTTGGCTGCGCAAAAAGCTCGCTGGGGACGGCCACGGCAAGGTTCTTATTTCGGCGCCGGCCGTTTTCCGGCGAGAAGAATTGCGCTTTGCGTACGGGTCCACGGGGCGGCATCGTCATCCGGCATCAGCCCAAAATGGCACAGACGCTTCAGTTCGAATCAATCCGCCCACTGAGCTTTTCGCGGAGCGAAAAGCCGGCCAAAAAAAGTGGCCGGCCGCTTACCCCTAAGCGGCCGGCCTTTGCTTTCTTAGTTACCCCAAAACTCCCGCTAGGCGGGAGAAGTGTTAAACTTGATGCGCTAAACGAATACGGTTTCAGTACGCGCGGTCAACTCCAAGTTTTCAAATTCTCCCAACTTTTACGCAACCACCTCATGTCTGGAGCCTTGCCTGCCATCAACAACTCTACTTCCGCAGGATTTCTGCGGTGGCAGCCAGCGTGCTGGCTGCGGGCGGGTGGTCCGGACGCCACGGCGTTCCTGCAAAGCCAGTTTTCCAACGACCTGCGACTGCTCGATCACCAGCCGGCCGTGTACGGGCTGTGGCTCACCGTGAAGGGCAAGGTCATGGCCGACAGCTTTGTGCTGCGCGCTGCCGAACCGGACGCGTTCTGGATTGGGAGTTACGCGTCGCCGGCGTCGATCGTGCAGGGGCAGCTCGAAAGTCACATCATCGCGGATGATGTG
>JACQWL010000296.1 GCA_016209255.1 Verrucomicrobiota bacterium | reverse complement strand
GTGTAGTGCGGTCAGCATCCCAGCGGTTTCGTCATCGTTGTAAATCGTGACTCGCGTGCCCTTGGGACTGATAAGTGCATGATCGGGATGAGGCACATGGAAGTTCTCCCCGCTGGAGGTCATCACGGTGAACGGCACGAACGGCGTGGTCTGAAGCAGCAGGGCGATTTGGTCGATCATGGCGCGAGGGAGAGGGAAACGCGATAACGGCGCGGCGTCAAACCGGGTTTCGCGGAACGACGCCGCCCGGTAGCGCGAGGCTTCAGCCCGCGTTCCGAGCCGTCCCTCCGCGGGCTTCCGCTGTCGCCAGGGCTATGGCGGCCGCAGGAAGCACCGCGCTGCTTTCTGCGCGGCCCGTTGGCGGCATTGGGAAACCCGAGCCGCCTAAACACGAGTATCAGGGATGTTGGTCGCGCCAGATCGATGGCGAGCACCGGGTGGTTTACAGAGTCAGCGGAGTGAACGTCTGGCTGCTCCAACTTCGCTACCACTACTGAGGCGGCGTGGGATTCGCTTTGGCGATGAATTCTAGCAAGCGGACCTCGTAGTCATGCTTGGCGTAGCCGTAGAGGTCGACGTGTGCGGCGCCGGGCACGAGCCAGAATGACTTTGGTTCGCTGGCGTGCTCGAAAACTTCCCGCGCGTCTTCGGGGCGGGTGTGTTCGTCGTGATCGCCGCTCATCACTAGCACGGGACACGACAGTCTTGCTATCGCGTCACGTGGACTGATGGTGCCGGCATTGATGCCGATTCGCCATTCTGCAAGCGGCACCATCAACGCGGCCGCGAACCAGCCGGGCAGGCCGAACGTGCGGCGGAAGCGGCGGTCGATCGCATTCGACAGCGTGGGATAAACACTTTCGAGCACAACCCACCTGACGCCGTGAAGCTTGGCTGCGGCGAGTGCAATGGTCCCGCCGCCTTGTGAGACGCCAACGCAGCCGAATTTGTGGAATCCGCGGGTGCGAAGCCAATCGAGCGCGCCGAGCAGATCGCGCGTCTCGAACCAGCCAAAGGAGACGAGATCGCCGCCGCTTTCGCCGTGAGCGCGTGCGTCATAGAGCAGCGCGGCAAGAGTGAGCAGCCGGACTGGTCGCTCCAATTTCACCACCCGAAGCTCCGCTTCACTTTCAACGGCTGGTAGAGGTCGCCGTCGAGTTCCTGGAGGAAGCGGCTCGGGGTCTGGAGCATCATCGGACCGCCCTTGGTGTTCACCTTCGGAAAGCAGAGATAAAGTTCGTCGCGGGCGCGGGTGACCGCGACGTAAAAAAGCCGGCGTTCCTCCTCGATATCCCCGCTTTCGATCGTCCGGCGCAACGGGAACATTCCGTCGGCGAGCCCGATGAGGAAGACGGCGGAGTATTCGAGGCCCTTGGCCTGGTGGACGGTCGTGAGCCGGAGCGCGTCGGCGTCGGGGTCGGCGGAGCGGTCGCTCGTCTCGCTGTTGAGCAGCATGATTTGCGCGAGCAATTCCTGCATGTCCTCGTAGCGGCTGGCGAAGCCGATCATCGATTTGAGATCGTCGAGGCGCGAGACGTAGTTGGCGTAGGCGCCCTTGAGGTAGTCGCCGTACCACCCGTCGAGCGCGATCTCGACGGCGTTGTGCGGCTTCATCGTGCGCATCATCGCGCGCACCTGCTGGAGCGAAGCGGTGAACTTGGGCCACTCGTCGCGGGCGTCTTTCGGGACTTTCGAGCGGACGTCGTCGGTGTCGAGGGCGTCGATGAAGTCTTGCTGGAGGAGCCGCGCGTGATCGAGTGCGGCGGCGTGAAGCTTGGCGGCGTTCTTGTTGCCGACCTTCGGGAGGAGGATCGCGATGCGATTCCACGCCGCCGTGTCGGACGGGTTGTAAACGAAGCGCAGCAGCGCCACGAGGTCGCGGATGTGTGCCTGCTCGAAAAAGCGGACGCCACTTGTGATCTGGTACGGAATCTGCAGCCGCGACAGCTCGAGCTGGAGGTCGAGCGCCTGGAAATGCGCGCGGTACAGGATGCCGATGTCGCGGAGGGCGCAACCCTCGTCGACCAGGCCGCGGATGCGCTGGACGATGAACTGCGCCTGCTCGCGGCTGTCCATCGACTGGACAAAGTAGGGTTTTTCGGAGTTGGCGCGATGCGCCCTGAGCTCCTTGTCGAAGTGGCGGCCCTTGGGCTGGGCGAGGAGGACGCCGTTGGCCAGGGCGAGAATCTGCGGGGTGGAACGGTAGTTCGTCTCGATGCGGTGAATCGTGGTGCCGGGGTGGCGGTCGGGAAAGGTGAGGATGTTTTCGAAATTAGCGCCGCGCCACGAGTAGATGCACTGGGCGTCGTCACCGACAACCATCACCCGGTGATGCGAGCCGATGAGATCGACGATTTGGGCCTGGAGGGTGTTGGTGTCCTGGTATTCGTCCACCAGCACGTGGCGGAAACGGTGGGCGAAGTAGGCGGCGGTCTCGGGGGACTTGCGCAGGAGTTCGAGCCAGAACTCGAGCAGGTCGTCGTAGTCGACGACGTTGGCGGCGCGCTTGGCCTCGGCATATTTTTTGGCAATTAGCGGGACGCGGTCGATGATGGCCTCGTGCTGCGGGAAAAAGCGCGTGATGGTGTCGGCGAGCGGCAGCTGGGTGTTGCGCGCCAGCGAGAGGAGGGCGTGCAGCGGGCCGGGGCGGGGGTGGGTCTTGTCCTTGAAGAACGCGCGATCGGTCGCCTCGACGGCGTCACGCAGAACGCCCTCGGACTCGTCGGCGTCGAGGATGGTAAAGGTGCGGGGCAGGCTGATCGTTTCCCCATGGAGGCGGAGCGCGCGGTGGCCCATGCCGTGAAACGTGCCGCCCCAGAAGCGGCCGGGTTCGACGCCGGTGAGGTCCTGCACGCGGTGCAGCATTTCCTTCGCGGCCTTGTTGGTGAAGGTGAGGAGGAGGATTTCGCCCGGGCGCACGCCCTGCGAGAGGAGGTAGGCGACGCGGTAGGTGAGGGTGCGCGTCTTGCCCGAACCGGCGCCGGCGAGCACGAGCAAGGGGCTGGGCTGCGCGGTGACGGCGGCAAACTGCGCGTCGTTGAGCTGCGCGCGGAAATCGATCGGCGGGATGCCGTGCGACGCGGACGGTGAGTCGAGGACGAAATCCATGAAACGCCAAACGCTCACGCAAAGGCGCGAAGAGGCAAAGAGGAAATCAGGCGGGCCGCCAGATCATGCCGGTCAGCGTTTCGGTTTCAGCGCTGACGACGAAGCCCAGGCGCTCGTAGAGTTCGCGGGCGGCACGATTGACCGTCAGGACCTCCAACCGCACCGGCGCGCCACTGGCCTGCGCCTCGGCAAGCAAGCGGCGAATCACGGCCGTCCCGAGCCCGCGATTCTGGAGGTCCGGTTCGATCTGGATGTTCGCGAGGAAGACGCCGCCGGCGTTGCGCTCGACATGGAGCAGGCCGGCGTCGCGTCCCCCCGCCACGATCACGTGCATGTTGGCCCGTTCGAGCGGGTCATGAAAGCGCGCGCGTTGGGCGGCTTCATCCCAAAACCCCCAGGTTTGTTCAACGTACTCACGCATGGTCGCGGTGCGCAGCGCGAGCAACCAGTCGCAGTCCTCCGCCCTTGCCGGCCGAAGCGTGAAGTTCATCCGGCTGGCAGCCTGTCGGACCCGCGAACGAAGCCGAGAGGTTTTCGCCAGGATTTTTCCCCGGGTTCAAGGGCCCCGAGCCGGACAGGCGGCAATGGGAGCGCTGAGGCGCATCGCAAATTCTTGCGCCTGTAGCGGCGGTCGATGACCGCCGTCGGGGCTGCCGAGATGTTCCACCGGCGGTCACAGACCGCCGCTACAAAGAAAGGGGCTGCGCCCGGGCGCGGCGCGCGGCAACTCCCGGCTCGCGCACCGGTTGCGGCGCCGGCATTCTTGCTCATCATTCGGGCCACCATGAAACTCTTCCTCCCTGTCCTGCTTGCCGCCGCGAGCACGGCGGCGGTCTCCGCCCAGCCGGCGCTCACGATCTACAACCAGAATTTCGCCGTCGTGCGGGAGCGCGTGCCGCTCGACCTCAAGGCGGGTGAAAACGCGGTGACGTTTGTCGGCGCGACGCTGCAGCTCGAACCGGATTCCGTGGTGCTGCGCGACCCCGCGGGCAAGGTGCAGTTGCGCGTGCTGGAACAAAGCTACCGCGCGGACGTGATGTCGCAGGGGCTGTTGCTGGCCATGAACGAGGGCAAGGTGCTCGATTTTCTCGTGCGCGACCAGAACGCCAAGGAATACGCCATCCGCGGCAAGGTCGTCCGCAGTGGCTACACGCCGGGCGGCGAGCCCAGCGCGCCGATCATCGAGGTGGAGGGAAAGCTGCGCTTCTCGCTGCCGGGCGAACCGATGTTTCCGGCGCTGGCGGGCGATGGAATTCTGAAGCCCACGCTGGCGTGGACAATTGGCGCGGAGCAGACGGCGAGGTTCGAGGCCGAGCTGGGCTACATTACCGGCGGACTGAGCTGGCAGGCGGCTTACAATCTCGTAGCGCCGGAAAAAGGCGATCTGCTCGACGTGGTCGGCTGGGTGACGGTGAACAATCACAGCGGAAAGATGTTTGAGCAGGCGTCGATCAAGCTGATGGCGGGCGACGTGAGCCGCGTGCAGGAAAAGGGGGCGCGCCCCACGGCCGCCATGACCCGGGGACTGATGGCGATGGACATGGCCCAGGCCCCCGTGAGCGAGAAGGCGTTCGACGAATTCCATCTCTACTCGCTCGCCCGGCCCGTGACGCTGCGCGATCGCGAGACGAAGCAGGTGGAGTTCATGCGGGCGACCGGGGTGCGGGCGCCGGTTATCTATGTCTACGACGGGGCCGCGATGTTCGGGCGCAACTACGGCAACATGATCCGCGACCCGGGCTATGGCACGCAGGGCAACAAGAAGGTTTCCGTGATGCGCGAGTTCAAGAACAGCGAGGAGAATCGCCTCGGACTGCCGCTGCCCAAGGGCCGCGTGCGGTTCTATCGGCGCGACGACGCCGATGGCCGGATCGAGTTTACCGGCGAGAACGAACTCGACCACACGGCGAAGAACGAACTCATCCGCGTGAAGACCGGCGACGCCTTCGATGTGATCGGCGAGCGGACGCGCACCGACTTTCAGGGCAACAACCGGCAGGATTACGCCGAGGAGTCATTCGAGATCAAGGTGCGCAATCGCAAGGCCGACCCCATCGAGGTGCGCGT
>JACQWL010000030.1 GCA_016209255.1 Verrucomicrobiota bacterium | reverse complement strand
CTCGAGCGAGCAGCCGTCGGCGACGGCGCTGGGGGTTTCGCAATTCGGACGGGCGACGACACCGGCATAGGGCTCCGCAGCGAACTCGCGGGCCGGCTCGCAGAGCAAGTGGCGGTCGCAAATCGCGAAGAGTTCGATCTCGGTTTCGGCGCGGCGCATCTCGTGCAGGAAGGCCCCGCCGGCATCCACACTCTGCCCGACGAAATTGAGGTACTTCTTCATCTTGTTCACGTGGTAGCGTTCGGCGACCCCGGGCGACTGCGTGGCGCGGTAGAGCCGGTCAATGTAGTCGCGCACATCGGCCAGGCTGATCCGGGTGACGGGGTGTCCGCTGAATTGTTCGCGGCACTGCCGGAAGATCCAAGGGTTGCGAATGGCGTGCCGGCCGATCATCACCCCGGCGGCGCGGGTCTTACGCAGGACGCCGGATGCGCGGGCAGCCGAAGTCACATTGCCATTCGCCAGGACGGGGCAACGCACGCGGGCGACGGCCTGGGCGATGAAGTCATAATGCACGTCGCTGCGATACATTTCCTTCACCGTCCTCCCATGCACGCACAGGAGATCGACGGCGTGTTCGTCGATCAAAGCGAGCAGGCGGTCGAAGTGTCCGGTGTCATCGAACCCAATCCGCATTTTCACGGTAAAGAGCCCCGGCACGGCGGCGCGGAGCGTCGCGAGGATCTCGCCGACCCTTTCGGGATCGCGCAACAGCCCGCCGCCCACGTTCTTCTTGTAGATCTTTGGCGCGGGGCACCCGAGGTTCAGATCGATCCCGGCGATATTGTGGCGATGCAGCTCATCGATGGTGCGCGCCAGATGGCCCAGGTCCTCGCCGATGAGCTGGGCGAAAACCGGGCGGCCGGTGGTGTTCTCGTCGATCGAGCGGAGGATATGTTTTTCCGGCCGCGAGTGCGCATGAACGCGGAAGAACTCGGTGAAGAAATAATCCGGCGCGCCGTAGTGCGCGATGACGCGCATGAACGCAAGATCGGTCACGTCCTGCATCGGTGCCAGCGCGGTCAGCGGGCCGCCGGGCTGGTGGCCGGGCGGAAGCGGAGGACGGGAAGGGGCGGGTGCCATGCCAGGTCGGAATCATGCGCCGGCCCCGCCGGCCGAAGCCGGGGCGAAAACGGGCGGGCGCCGTGTTTCCTCAGGTTGGTTCTTCCCCGCCGTCGGCTTCCTCGGCCTGTTGCTTGAGCACCCGCTCGAGAATCTCGGTCATGTCCTCGACGCCGTCGAAGACCGCCCGCGCCACGTAGATCGGCCGTTTCTGCTGCAGGGCGAGGACGATCGAGTCGCTCGGCCGGGCGTCGAGCTCGACGATTTTCTTCCCGAGCTCGTTATCCATGCGCAGGAGGATGCGGGCGAAAAACGTGCCGTCACGGGCGTCATTCACCACCACGTGGTCGAGCTGGGCGCCGAGCCCCAACAGGATGCTTCCGATCAGGTCGTGCGTGAGGGGACGCTCTTTTTTCACGCCACTGAGCGTCATCTGGATCGCATTGCCGACCGAATGATCGACATAGATGACGAAGGTTTTTTCTTCGTTGCCGAGGAATACGGCGCAGCCGTTGGCCGTGGGCATGACCCCCTTGATCGTGGTGACGACGACTCCGTTCTTCATGGCGGGATAAAGTGGAGGCATCCGCCGCAACGTGCAAGCGGGGAGGGAAACGAATTCCGGCTCCGAGCCGGGTCGGAGACTGCCTTCCGGGGGGCGAGGCGAAAGCACCTCATTCGAACCCGAAAAGGTCGATGCCCCACTTCCGGGCCTGCTGGAGCACGGCGGGTTTGTCGAGCATGAGAACCTTGCCGGCTTCGAGCGCGGCGGCGGTGACGCGGGCGTCGCGCATCGTTTCGAGGGTGAGTTGGCCGAAACAAGGGACGTCGAAGCGCCAGTCCTGCCGCGCCTTGACCGTCTTGACGAAGAGCGCCCCGGCGGCCTTGAAGGCGCCGGCCCGGCGGAGCATTTCATCCGTACCCTCGAACGCTTCGACCGCGAGCACCGTGCCGTGGCGCACGACGCAGCCCTGGCCGATGTCGAGCCGCGCGCATTCGCGCGCAATGTGAACGCCGTGGTCGACGTAATCGCGCTCGATCGGAAAACGCCGGCCCGTCATGCAGCCGGGGCTCGCGAGGTGGTCGTCGAGAAACGCGCGGGCGTCGAGCAGGGTGACGCCCAGCGTTTCGATTTCCTGCGCGATGGCGCCGAAGATGGTCTCGGCGTTGCGGCGCTTGAGCGAGAACAGGATTCGGGTGGCCTTGAGGTCGGGATGCAGGCCCTGGAAAAGCCGGCGCGGCGTAATCTGGCCGGCCATCAGGGCGTAACCGGCGTCGAAACCGCGCAGCGCCTTGAGCATGGCGCCGAGCTGGCCGACACGGAGGGTGCGGCAGTCGCGGGCGGCAAATGAGGCGATCAATTCGGGCCGGGTTTCCTCCTCAAATGCGACCAGCTTCGTCGGAACTCCGGCGGCGCGGGTCGCGGCCGCGACCAGGATCGGGTAGAGGCCCTGTCCGGCGATCAGCACGAGCGGACGCCGAAGATCGAAGGAAGCGGGCAGGAAGGCGGAGGGCATGAAGGGAGCACGAGACCACGGACGACAGGACCGCGGACGACAAGACTACGGACGACAAGACCACGGACGACAAGACCACGGACGAAAAGCCCGACCGAAGCGGAGCCGGTTGTCTGCGGTCGGTGGTCTCGTGGTCCGTGGTCTGTGGTCTTGCAGTCCGTGGTTCGCAGACTCCGATCACGTCTGGGCGCCGTAATATTTCTTGTAGCTGCGGTAGTAGCGGTAGTTCGAATAATATTCGATCCGGCGGGGCGAGAGTCCGTTCAGGACGATGCCGAGCACCTCGTTCTTTCCATTGCGCAGGGCGCGCATGTAGAGCCGGATGTGCTTCCGGTAGGCACGATTGAAGCGGCACACGTAGACCACCTCGTCGATGCGCTCCGCGATCAGCAACGAGTCGGAGACGGCCCCCAAGGGCGGCGAGTCGATGATCACCAATTCGTACTCGCGTTTCAACCGCTCCAGCAGCTGCCCAAAGACCGGGGCCTCCAGCAGTTCGGTCGGGCTCTTCGAGCGCCCGCCGGAACACAGCAGCGAGAGGTTTTCGCCCACCTTGATGATGCCGAGCGCCGGGTTCGTGGCGAGATCGCCCTCCATGGCGGCGCCATCCTCGAACCACTGCAGCAGGCCCGCGTTGTTCTGTTGCTTGAAGTGGCGGTGCAACATCGGTCGGCGCAGGTCGCAGTCGATCAGGAGCGTTTTCTTGCCGTGGCGGGCGAAACTGCCGGCGACGTTGCAGGAGATCAGGGTCTTGCCCTCGCCGGGAATCGTGCTCGTGACCAGGATGGACTTGGGGAAATCGAGCTTCGAATGAATCTTGATCGAGCTGTAAACGCTGAGAAACGCTTCGACGCCCGGCGCCTGTTTGTTGTCGATCAACAGGCTGTACTTGTCCTCGTCCTTCATCGACACGAGGTCGGGAATGATCCCGAGGAGGTTTGCGCCGATGAAGGACTCGACGTCCCACGCGCTCTTGATCCGATCGTCAATGAAGCTCAGGCCGACCGCCACACCGAGGAACACGAGCACGCCGAGGCCAATGCATGTCCGGGTGATGTCCGACTTGTTCGGCGAAAAAGGCGTGTAATTCGGACCGGCGCGGTCCAGCGGATGGAGGGGGATCTTCTCCACGTTCTTGACCGTCATCGTGTCGTTCAGCCGCTTGAGAATGTCCAGGTAGTTGGCCTTCGCGACGTCGGCCTGGCGCTGGATGCTGCCGTATTCGACGCTCATCTCGCCGAGCTGCATCCAGGCTTTCTCGTTCTTCGAGAACTCCTCCTCGTAGGTCTTGAGCGTCTGCCGCGCCTCCACCTGGCGCGCTTTCCACTCCGCAATGGCGAGGGCGAGCGCCCGGTTGAGTTCGTCCTGCGTGACGCCGATCTGGTTGGTCAGCTCCACCATCCTCGGATGGCGTTCAAAGTAACGCTCGGAGAGCATACTTTGTTCGGACTGCAGCTTGTTCAACTGCCCTTTCAGCGCCGCCACCGAACCGTGACCCGAGATCTCGGGAATCTCGAGCAGGTTTTGTCCGGCGGCCTGATAGGTCTCCATCTGCTTGACCTTGGCGTCGACCGCGAGGAGGCGCAGCGCGGCGTCGTCGCGGAGGCTGCCGGACTTGCGCAGCGCATCGGCGATGATGTTTTGCGAGCTGTCGAGAGAGACGAGGTTCTTCTCCTTCATGTATTGCTGCAGGCGCTGCTGCGCGGTCTCCGAGGCATTCTTCAGCCGGTCCGCCTGTTCGGTCAGGTATTTGATCGCGTCCTCGTTCTTGCCCCCGGCATTCTCGAACAGGTAGTCCATGAACGTCTGCACGTAGCGATTGGCGACAATGGCGGCCGCCTCCGGGTCTTCGTGCACGACGTTGATGCCGATCAAGAAGCTCTTGCCCGAGGCATAGGGCGACATGCGGCCGAGATCCAGATTGTCCGAGGCGGCGGCCTGGGGGTTGCGCTTCGCTGCCGCGCGCTGCAGGATTTTCTTCTCTTCCGGAGTGAACGAAGCGAGAACCCGGGTTCTGATTTTTCCGCTGCTCAGGACCTGGAGCGCGGTGTTAAGCTCCATGTCGGAGCGGATCGCTGTGTCCACGACGCTTTGCGTGAGGACGACCGTGTCCGGCTTTTCGAACTGCATCGTCGCCGTCGCCGAATACATCGGCGTCACCTGCATTTTCTTGTAGCCGTAACCGACCGAGATCAGGAGGGCGAGGGGCAGGGCGATCCAGAGGCGCTCCCGCAGAATAATGTAGTAGTCGCGCAGCGTCCGCCGTTCGATCGCGTCTTCGTCGCGTTCGGCGGCGTGGGCCGGCGGTGGTCTTGCGGGTGCATCGGCCATTAAGATCGGCGGTTAAATGATTTTCTCCGGCACGTAGACGATATCGTCCGGTTCAAGGGCAAACGCCGCGTCGGCCACGTTGGCTTTGCTTCTGGCGCGAAGGAGGCTCTCGACGTCTTTCTCGAAGATTTTGAGGCTGCCGTCGGGCATGGTGCGGGAGATGCGCACCTTGGTGCCCCGGGCGGTTTCCTGGAAGCCGCCCGCCTTGTTAATCAAATCCTTCAAGGTCCACGCGGTGTCCGGCGGCATCTCGTAACGCCCCGGGGCGTTGATCTTGCCGCTGATGCTCACCGTGCGCGGAGCGTAGTCGTCGATCGTGATCGTGACCTGCGGATTCCGCAGGAATCGGCCGTCGCGATAGGCATTCTCGATCGCGGCCTGTGCTTCGAGAATCGTCAGACCGACGACCCGGATTTCCCCGATCAGCGTCAGGGCAATCGTGCCGGTGGCCTCGACCTTCTTCTGTCCGACGGTGAGTCCCGGCTCGTCGAAAACCGAGACGCTCAGCCGGTCGAAACGCGTAATCCGATACGAGACATACTGCTTCTCGGCCGACCGCGGCGCCGGGGCGGCTTCGGCCGCAACCGAAGTGTCGGCGGGAAGGACCGCGCAGCCAAGCGCAAGGGCGAGCAACGGGTTCAGGGCGAGGTTGGTTTTCATGGCGATTACCAGCGGGAGGAGAGATTCAAGGCCCAAGAGGTGCGGACAAAGTCGGCGAACGATAACGTCGACCAATTCTGAAACCAGCCATAGCTGATGCCGCTCTTGAAGTGCTCGTTGAGCGAGTAGCTGAGCGCGACGTTCCAGTTCGCATAATTATCGTGGCGGAAGGGTCCCAGCACCGGGGGTGGACCGGCCGCGAGCACGATCCGGCCCCCTTCGCCGAGGAAACGGGTGTCGCCCCAACCGGCCGAACCGGATAACGCCCAGCGGGAATTAAACGCGTAGGCGGTGCTCACCGACGCACTGATCACGTCAACTGAAGAGCTTGTTGCGGTGGTGGAATAATCCTTCGAGATTGAGCCGGAAAGGTTGATCTTCTTGCTGACGGCGTAGTGGGACGAGCCACTGGCCGTCCAGGAGCTGTATTTCCCCTCGCCGGGCAGCCCACCACGAGGGATGCGAGCCTGAAGCCCTCCCCGGAGACTCCCGATCACGCCGCGAATCAACTTGCCGCTGACGCCCACGTTAAGGGAATGATCGGTCGAGGACGAATTCCGGGACGTCTCGCTATAGCGGTACCGATAACCTCCGATCAACTCGCGCTCGCTCGGCAGAATGCGGAAGACATCCAGCGCGGCATTGTAGGTTGCAAGATTGGCGAAGAACGTTTCGTCGACATATTTTCGGCTCGAATACCCGAGATTCCCGCTGAACGTGTAGTTGCCAGCCGGGTACTTGACGTTGAGCCCGGTGTTGTAGTTCCACGATGTGCTCCGAAGGTTCACGGCGGCGTCGGCGCGGCTTTCGCGGGCGCCGCTGACGGTGAACGCTCCCGTCGTCCGGCCGCTCTGTTTCGTGAGCTCGAGATTATAGCTTGGATTGCTGAAATTCTGGCTCTTGTTCTTGCCGAACCACGAGGCGCCGGCGGACATGCCGGCATTCACCCCAATCCAACCCGCGCGCCGAACGTACTCCAGCGAAAACCCGGAGCTGTAGACCAGATCGCCCTCGTTGTCGCTGTTCGCGAATATGTTCGAGTCGCCACTCACCCCGAAAGACCCGTTCACGAAAATGCGATCGTGGCTGTCATTGAACGTGACGAGGGCGCGCGCCGGCGGGCAGGCCAGACACGTTGCCAGCAGGACTGCCAGGGCAGCGCGGAACTCTCGCCGGAGGATCATCGGTGGTTCGGATCGCGCTTGCTGCCGGATGGCTCAACCCCCGGGGCGGCTCGCTCCGGACGAGGTGATGGTTGCAGGGCTGACAGTGAACTGCACCGGCAAGTTTACGGGCACGACCTGGATCGGAACGATTTCGCGAACCGTGACGCTGCTCGTCGGCTTGGGCGCGCTGTTGCCGTCGAACGCCGTCACCGGTCCACTGGGTGTCCCACCGGAAGTGGCAGTGGCAACCGGCGGGTTGCCGGCTCCAGCCGCGTCGTCAGCAACAGACCGCGTTGACGCTGCCGTCGTCTCTGGAGCTGCCGCTTTCGTCGTCGCCACATCCGTGCCGTCAATCGTGCGTTCCCGGACTTCGAAATAGACGGTCTTCTTGGCCATGCACGCCATCGCAACCATCTCGTCGAGGTTCGGCATCTCGCCGGGCGGAATCCGGGAGATTTCAATGCTGTTCGGCTGGCCGACGCCTCCGTCGCGGATAATGGCCTGTTCACCGGACTTCAGCATGTGGCCGCCCATATCCATCGAGCCGGCCCGCACCGTGCTGTCGCCTTCCAGCATCGAAATCTTGGTCACGCCTCGGTTGGTCTCGATCACGAGCTTCCGACCCCGGATGGCCACCGAACCGTGGGGCGTCTGGTAGTTCATTTTGCTCCCTGCCACGAGCTTGCTGTTACAGAGACCAACGGTACCTCGCGAAACGAAAGCATGGGTGTTCGAGATTGACGGCTCGAGTTCCGCGTCGACGCGATTCGGGAGGAACGGCTCCTGCACGAATCCTTTCACTTCAAGGCGCGTGTCCTCGTCGAAAAATGCCCCGGTGCCATTCGAATACACCATCGTCGAAAAACTCTTGCGCCGATCACGGTCGTTTTCCGATTTCTTCGTCTCAATGATGGCGCCCTCCGCCGTATAGACCGAGCGTTTGCTCAAATCCTGAATCGCATTGCCGGTGTCGATTTGGGCGTCGCCATTGACATCGGCAAAATAGACCTTGCTCGCCGGGTTGGTCCTCTTTGCCTGCCCGTGAAGCCAAGAGGGAAACAGACCGAGGCCGACCAGCACCAGCGAGACGCAACCAGCAGACAAGCCGCCTGAACCGGGACAGCGTCGAGTTTTCATGAGTTTTGATTATAGGCACATACCTGACCGTGGTCTACCGAGCGCTAGCAATATGAGGTATTAACCCTAGATAACGCAAGTGCGGAGTGCTATTTTATCTCATTCGACAACAATATTTAGGACTCTTGCCGGCACAAAAACAACCCGTTTGACGGTCTTTCCGTCCAAAAAGGGCGCCACCCGGCTGTTGTTTCTGGCCAGTTGGAGCGCGGTCTCTTGCGTCGTTCCCACGGGCACGAATTGATCGCCGCGATGCTTTCCATTCACCTGAAACACGAGTTTCACTTCTGAGGTGGCGAGCCGGCTTGGATCGTAGGCCGGCCATGGCGCGCGCATGATGGAGCCCTGGCCACCGAGCCGGCTCCAGAGCTCTTCCGCGAAGTGAGGTGCAAACGGCGCCAGCAGTTGCAGGAAAACCAACGCGGTGTCGCGCGTCACGCCGGGAGCTTTTTGGACGGCGTTCGCGAAGATCATCATCTGTGAAATGGCGGTGTTGAATCGCAGATGCTCGATGTCGTCGCCGACCTTCTTGATCGTTTCGTGCAGCAATTTGATCAGCTCCGGGGCATCGGCGTCGGCCGACGCCTTGGCGCTCACGCTTCCATCCGCCGCAATCAACTCGCGCCAGACTTTTTGCAGGAAGCGATGGACGCCTTCGATGCCGCGCGGGTTCCACGGCTTCATTGCGTCAAGCGGGCCCAGAAACATCAGGTACAACCGCAGCGTATCGGCGCCGTGCGAATCGATGAGGGTGTCGGGGCTCACCACGTTGCCGCGGGTTTTCGACATCTTTTCGCCGTCCTCACCGAGAATGATGCCCTGGTGAAATAACTTCGTGAACGGCTCATCCTGCGGCACCACGCCGAGGTCGAACAGCACCTTGTGCCAGAAACGCGCATACAGCAGGTGCAGCACGGCGTGTTCGGCGCCGCCCACATAGAGATCCGGCGCGCCCCAGTAGCGCAGCGCTGCGGGCGCCGCGATGGCATCCCGGTTGTGCGGATCGAGGAAACGCAGGTAATACCAGCACGAGCCGGCCCATTGCGGCATCGTGTTGGTTTCGCGCCGGCCCCGCACCCACGCGCCCGCAGCGGGCCGGGGTGCGGAGGCGGGCACCGCCGCGCCCGTCTCGAGATCGAACCAGATTTCGAGCCAGCTGGTTTCATTGGCGAGCGGACTCTCCCCGGTGCCGCTGGGCAGATACGATTGCACACTCGGCAACTCGAGGGGCAGCGCCTCGGGCGGCAACGGCAGCGCATAGTGCCTCACGCCGCCCTGGACAAAGGTGACGGCCTCGCCCGGCAGCAAGTCCGGGCGCGTGGCCTGCGCTCTCGCGTAGCCCGCCTCATCCACCCAGACAATGGGGAACGGCTCGCCCCAATAGCGCTGGCGCGAAAAAAGCCAGTCGCGCAGCTTGTAGTTGACGGTTGCCCGGCCGGCGCCCCGGGCCGCCAGATCTTCGGTAATCCTGCGCTTGGCCTCCTGCCACGGGAGCCCGTTGTAGGCGCCGGAGTGGATCATCCTGCCGTCGCCCAGGTAGGGAAGACTGGCCCCACCGCTTTCAACAACCTGCACGATGGGCAGCGAAAAACGCTGCGCGAACTCATGGTCCCGCTCGTCGTGCGCCGGCACCGCCATGATCGCGCCCGTGCCGTAGCCCATGACGACATAATCCGCGATCCAGATCGGCACCCGCTGCCCGTTCACCGGGTTGATCGCGAACGAGCCGCTGAACACCCCGGACTTTTCCTTCGCCAGATCCGTGCGTTCGAGATCGCTCTTGCCTGCGGCCTTTCTGCGGTAGGCCTCGACCTCGGCCTTCAGGTCACCCGTCGCCAGCGCCTCGACCAGCGGATGCTCGGGGGCGAGCACCATGTAGGTGCAGCCGAACAGGGTGTCGGGCCGGGTCGTGAAAACCTTCAGGGGGCCGTGCGATTTGTCTTCGAGCTCGAACCGGATCTCCGCCCCTTCGCTCCGGCCAATCCACGCTTCCTGCATCCGCTTGGTGGACTCGGGCCAGTCGACGCCCTTCAGATCGGCGAGCAGCCGCTCGGCATAGGCCGTGATGCGCAGGACCCACTGGCGGAGGTTGCGCCGCTCCACGGGAAATCCGCCCACCTCGCTCCGGCCGTCCACGACCTCCTCGTTGGCCAGGACGGTGCGCAACTCCGGACACCACCACACCGCCCGCTCATCGACGTAGGCGAGGCCCCGTTGGAAGAGCTGGAGAAAAATCCACTGGGTCCAGCGAAAGTATCTGGGATCCGTCGTGTCGATCTCCCGCTCCCAGTCGTAAGAGAAGCCCAGCGCCTTGATCTGTCGCTTGAACGTGACGATGTTGTTCTGCGTGTTGGACGCCGGGTGCGTGCCGGTCCTGACCGCGTGTTGTTCGGCCGGCAGGCCAAACGCGTCCCAACCGATCGGATGCAGGACGTTGAACCCCCGGGCCCATTTGTAGCGGGCGAGGATGTCGGTCGCGGTGTATCCCTCCGGGTGGCCGATGTGCAAACCGCTGCCCGAGGGATACGGAAACATGTCGAGCACGTAATATTTTTGCTTCGCCGGATTGCGCTCCGCGCGAAACGAGTGATTTTCCTCCCAGAATGTTTGCCAGTGGGGCTCGATCTTGTGGAAGTTGTAGTCGATACAATCGGTAGCCATCGCGTGAAATCCTCCACTGTGAAACCTTTCTCCTCCCGGTCAATCTCCGCGCTCGCGACCCACCTTTTCATGGTGATTCTCGTCGGACTGCCGGTGCGCGCCGCGTCGACCAGCCGCGGGTTCCGGCAGCTGCTGGACGCGGTGGTGCGCATCGACGTGCGCGAAGTCGGGTTTGAGGCCGGCGCCCGGCGTTATTCGGCCAGCATCGGCTCGGGCGTGATTCTTTCGGCTGACGGAGTCGTCCTGACCAACGCCCACGTCGCCAGCCCGCGGGCGGTCGACATCAACATCACGCTCGCGAATCTCGAGCGCGTGGGCGCAAAACTTGTCGGTTGGGATCATTGGACCGACCTTGCGGTCCTGCGCGTCGACCTGGCCGAGGTGAAGCGCCGCGGGCTGACGTTCGCCCATGCCGGGTTTGGAGACAGCGCCAAACTATCCCCGGGGCAGGAGGTGTTTGCCGTTGGGACGCCGCATGGCCTCACCCGTACCGTCACCCGTGGGATCATCTCGAACAACAACCGGTATTTCCAGGACACACGCGGCGTAAACGGTTACGAGACCGGAGCCTTCAACACCTGGCTGCAAACGGATGCCGCGATCAACCCCGGCAACTCCGGCGGCCCGCTCGTGACGGGTGACGGCAAGGTGATCGGGATCTCGTCGCGCGGCTACCTTGGCGCCAACAATCTCGGCTTTGCGATTCCGTCCGCGACCGCGAAGGTGGTGCTCGAACGGCTGCTGCGCGACGGCAAGATTGTGCGCAGCTACGTCGGCCTCGTGCCCGGCGCGCTGCAGGATTTGGAGAACTTCTACTCGCTCGCGCTCAACACCGGCGTCCTGATCAACAGTGTCGACCCCGGATCGCCGGCCGCAAAGGCCGGGCTGCGCGGCGGCGACATCGTGCTGGCGATCGACGGCGTGAAAGTCGATGGCCGCTTTCCCGAGCAGCTGCCGCCGATCCAAAACCGCATCGCCAGCCAGCCGGTCGGGGCGGCGCTGAAGTTTACGGTCAAGCGCGGCGCCGACACCCGCGATTACTCCGTCGTGACCGAAATGCTCGAGAGCCGTGTCGGCGAGGAGTGGGCGCTCGAGAAATGGGGCCTCAGCGCGCGGAAGGTCTCGCGCGCCTATGCGCGGGAGAACCAGCTCGAGGATGCGACTGGAGTCGTGGTCATCGGGGTCCAGCCCGGATTTCCGGCCGATGTGGCGGGGCTGTCGCGCGGCGACATCATCCGGAAAATCAACCAGCTTCCCGTGACCTCGCTGGATGTCATCAAGGGGGCGCAGGCTGCTTACGAGGCGAATCCGGAGCCGACCCTCCTTGAAGCGCAGCGCAACCGGCGGGTCTCGCTTTATATTTTGAAACCATGAGACCTTCCCTTTGTCGGAACCGGCGGGCCGGCGATCGCGCCGGTTCGCGCCCCATTCCGTCGACTGTCGGCCGGCTGTTGCCGCTCGCCCTTGGGCTGCTCAGCGCTGCGCCGGTTGCCCGTGCGGCCGAGCTTCCGGCCTTGTGGGCCGAGCGCGTCAAGTGCGTGGTGGCGGTCGAATACGTCACGGAAACTGAAATCGAACGCCGGCCGACGGTCTCGATGGGCACGGTGATCGATTCGGACGGCACGATCATCCTGCCCTCGGGCGCCGTCGATCCGCGCGCCGCCACGTGGCAGCTGAAAGACTTCAAGGTTTATTTGCCGGGTGACGCGAACAGCACGCCGGGTCAGTATCTGGGGCAGGACGCGTTCACCGGCTGGCACTTCGTGCGCGCGGAGGAGACGGTGCGCGCCCGGCTCACGCCGGTGACGGCCTTCGTGGGGCAAAACGCGCCCCGCGTTCCGGCGCTCGCGGATTTCGTGTGGGGGATCGGGCTTCGCAACAAGGACGAGGATTTCACCCCCTACATCATGCAGAGCCACCTCGCGCTGATCCAGTCGCTCCCCCAGCGCACGGGGATCGCGCAGCAGGAGGTCGCCGCACCCGGCCTGCCGGTTTTTGCCCGGGACGGCGCCCTCGTCGGCCTGGCCGCGTCGGCCTTCGGCCAGAGCTATCTTCAGTTTTCGCGCAACATCCGGGGTGCGCCCGTGCTGCTGATTAATGTCGAGGAGAGCAGCGCGTTCATCCTCGCCGAGGAAATGCTGCCCCATCTCGGCCGGATTCCGAAAAATGTCTCCGGCCGACCGCTGGCATGGCTTGGCGCCTACGGATTGGAGCCGATGGATCGCGATGTGGCGAAGTTCCTGAACCTCAGCACGCAATCCGGCGCCGTGGTGAGCGAAGTCCTCGAGGGGAGTCCGGCGGAGAAGGCGGGATTGAAAGCCCGCGACATCATCCTCGCCCTCGACGGCAAGCCGCTGCCCCAGCTCAAACCCGATCGCGCCGTCGTCACCTATGTCGAACGTGAAATCGACGGGCGGGCCCCGGGCGAAACGCTCGCCCTGACCGTTCTCCGCGGCACCGACCGGATTGAACTCAAGGCCGTCTTCGGCGAAGAGCCCAAGCTGATCCGCGAAGCCGGGCGAAAGTATTTTGAGCGCCTCGGGTTCACGGCGCGCGAATTTGTTTACGGTGACGCCGTCGAGCGCCGCGTGAAAACCGCGGAACCATCCGGGGTCATCGCCCATTTCGTGAAGCCGAACAGCCCGGTCGCGGTGGCGGGGTTGCGCCAGGAAGATTGGATCCGCGAAATCGATGGCGTGGAGGCGAAGACCTTCGCCGGCGCGGTGGCAAAGCTCGCTGAGATTGAGCGCGACGAAACGCGGCCCGAGTTCGTGTTGCTCGTCAGCCGCGGGGGCGAGACCGCGGTGCTGCGGGTGAAGCTAAAGTAGGGCGGGCGGCGGCGCGCGTGGCGTCCAGCCGGTCAAATCTGCTTCGGGCCGCCGGCGCTGGCCCACACCACGAGCCAGCCGCTCTTTTCGTCGACAAACACCACGGTCGAGGCGTCTTCCGCGGGCGGTGCCGCGGATTCGGCCGTTGCAACCGTCGAAACGGGCGACGGCGCGGAGGGCGGGTTGACGAACAAGGCGATCGCGACCGCCGCCGCGGCGGCAAACGGCACGGCCAGCCAGGGGATCACGTTGCGCCGCCGCCCGCCGGTGCGCTCCAGGACCGGATGGGTCTCGCTGCGCCTTCGGCGACGGATCGCCTGCCATTCGTGGTCGGCATCAGGAACAGCGGCCGTATGGGTCGTCACCCGCCACGCTTCGATCGCTGCCGCGAGATTGTCGCGTTTGCGGCGGCAGGCTGCGCAGTGCGTCACGTGCGTCGCGAGCGCGACGCGCTGGTCTGGGGCCAGCACGCCGTCCCGTTCGGCGAAGATCTGACGCTCAGCCTCGCGGCAGTTCATGATGTTGTCCATGGGTGGATTTGCTCGTGAGACGACTCCGCCCTCGCGTTTATTCATTTTTTCCCCACGAAACGGAAACCGACACCGGCCAATCAATTGCTGTTAAGTGTGAGGCCAGTCGGCAGGCCGGTTGCCAAGTGGTGGCGGTGAAACTCGTCAGGGAATTGCTCGCTTCTATCGAGTGGCTCCCGCTGGAGCGTGCCGGTCGGGGAGTCGCCGTACATGAGCTGCAAGTTGCCGCCGACCGGGCTGGGCGTGAGCCCGAGCCGCACGCCCGCGATATCGACGACGGTCGAGGACGACGCGTAGACTTGAAGCGAGACGAAGAGCACGTCGCTGGGCGAGCCGCGCAGCGGCCGCGATCACTCCCTGCCGGGGTCGATGCTGTGCAAACCGACGCCGTCCTTCCTGCCCGTGCTGGCGCCCACAGCCGCCCTTTTGGGCTCAGGGCTGTGGGCTCCGGGAGCTTCATGAATAACTCGGTCGTCTGTCCACCAAATCGGGCTCCTACGCGTAGCGATCTTCCGTCCACGGATTCGCGGTGTTCGAGTAGCCGCGCACTTCCCAGAAGCCGGGTTTGTCCTCGGCCAGAAAAGTGATCCCGTTCACGAACTTCGCGCCCTTCCACGCGTAGAGCTTCGGGATGATCACGCGCGCGGGGCCGCCGTGCTCGCGCGGGAGCGGAGCGCCGGCGAACGACGTCGCCACCAGCACGTCGTCGTCGAGGCACGCGGCGAGCGGGACGTTGGTCGAGTAGCCGTCGTAGCTCGTGAAATAGACGAACCGGGCCTCCGGCTTCGGCTGCGCGAGCTCATACAGCGTGGTGAACGCCACGCCACCCCAGCGGCAGTCGAACTTGCTCCACGTCGTCACGCAGTGAAAGTCACTCACGTCCGCCACCGGCGGCAGCGCGTGGAATTGCTCCCAGGTCAGCTCCACCGGCTGGTCGACGAGCCCGTCGATTTTCAACCGCCACTCCCCGAGAGGGATCTCCGGTTGCACCCCGAGATCGAGCACGGGAAAGCCATCCGTCAGCTTCTGGCCGGGCGGCAGCCGGTCCCGGGACGCGACCGCGCGCGCCGTGACCCCCCGGGCTTTTTGCTTCTCCGCCCACGTCTGCTTGGCGGCGATATAACGCTCCTTTGACATGGGCGGAAGGTAGGGAGGTGCGGGGTCCACGCAAGCGTGCCTGTTCCAAGGTAGGAGCCGGCTTGCAGGCGATAAGGGACGTGGTTTGTTGGCGCACCGAGAAAATCGCCTGCCCCACGACAAGCTCTGGGCCCTGCGCCTGTCGAACGGGCAAGCAGGCTCCTACCCTCAGATCACCTGCTTCGAGGTTGCCCCCGACTATTGTCACCCTTCCGCGAGCGCACGGGTCACGGCGACGCGCCGGCGGTGATAGTAAAACGCCATGCCGCCCTGGTAGAAGAACGAAACGACAGCGACCGCCTGCAAACCGAGCCGTTGCACGAACGTCATGTATTCCTCGCGCGACATCCCGAGTTGCTGCGCGCTCGCATCGACGAGGGGCACGAACATGTCCGGCACCGGCGGGAGTTCCAGGTGCGCCATCCGCACCGCGCAGTAGACGAGGATCGAAAACAGCAGGAACAGCTGGCTGCCGACAAGCCACCGCATGCCGCGCGGCTCGCGTTCCCCAAGCAAGCTGACGCCGTGCAGTTCAACCGCCCCGGCCCCGGCGGCCAGCAGACCGATGAGCGCGCCGGAAAAATCACCCGCCGTCGCCGCCAGGAGCGCGAACACGCCGGCGATGAGGAGCACGCTCATCCCGTCGAACTTCGCCAGGCGAAGCACGCGGACAAGGGTTTCAGCCGGCAGAAGCGGAGGTTGCTGCATGGAGGGTTTGTCATTCCTTTGTCGGCGCTGAAGCTCAAGCCTCTTTCGACCTTGGTCCAGGTTGCCGGTTCAGGTGGATTGAGCGCTCGTCGCGCCAGGTGGCACGGCAAACGCGCCACCTGCCGGCGAGTTCCGACATTCCCACCACGCCTTTTCCTCCGTGTCCGCTCCGCGCTCCCACCCACCTTTTCCCTTCCGCCTCCAGTTCCCGCCCGAGTTGCCGATCAGCGTGCGGGCGGAGGAGATCACGGCGGCCATCCAGGCGAACCAGGTGGTGATTCTCGCGGGCGAGACCGGTTCCGGCAAGACCACGCAGATTCCCAAGATGTGCCTCGCCGGCGGTCGCGGCATGCGCGGCCGGATCGCCTGCACCCAGCCGCGACGCGTCGCCGCCCTCTCGATTTCACGGCGCGTGGCGGAGGAACTCGGCGTGACCTGGGGGCGCGAGGTGGGCTGCAAAATCCGTTTCAACGACCACACCACGGCGCAGACCGTGATCAAGTTTCTCACCGACGGCATGCTGCTCGCCGAGGTGCAGAGCGACCCGCTGCTGCGCGAATACGACACGATCATCATCGACGAGGCGCACGAACGTTCGCTCAACATCGACTTCCTCCTCGGCCACCTGCGCACGCTGCGCCACCGGCGGCCGGAGCTGAAAATCATCATCACGTCCGCGACGATCGACACGGAGGCTTTCAGCGCGGCGTTTGACGGCGCGCCGGTCGTGCTGGTCGAGGGCCGGGTGTTTCCCGTGGAGGTGATCTATGCGCCGCTCGACGAGTTCGGCAGCGACTACACCGCGAACGACGAGAACGAGGAGAAAGCGGATGCGATCGCCGTGGCCTCGGCGAAGGCCGAGGCACTGCACTACATCGAGGGCACGGTGGAGGCGGTGGAACGGATCGTGCGCGACAGCCCCGGCGGCGACGTGCTCGTGTTTCTCCCGAGCGAGCGCGACATCCGCGAGGTGGGCGATCTCCTGGAGGGCCGCCGGCTGCGCGACAGCGAGGTGGTGCCGCTCTTCGGCCGGCTCTCGAACGCGGAACAGCAGCGCGTGTTCGCGCCGGCGCCGCGCCGCAAGATCGTCCTCGCGACCAACATCGCGGAAACCTCGCTGACAATTCCCGGCATCCGCTTCGTGGTCGACACCGGGCTGGCGCGGTTCAGCCGTTATTCGCCGCAGGCCCGGACCCGCCGGCTGCCGATCGAGGAGATTTCGCAGTCCAGCGCCGACCAGCGGAAGGGCCGCAGCGGGCGCGTGGCCGAGGGCGTGTGCATCCGCCTCTATTCGGAAAAGGACTTCCTCGAGCGCCCGCGCTTCACGCAACCGGAAATCCAGCGCGCCAACCTCGCCGACGTCATCCTGCGCATGAACGCGTTCCGGCTCGGCGACATCGAGCAGTTTCCGTTTCTCAACCTGCCGGCGGCGAAATCCATTCGGGCCGGGTATGCGCTGCTCGAGGAGCTGGGCGCGATTGAAGGTGGGCCGGGCGCTCCGCGCGCGGCCGAATCTTCCGATCCGCCAGGCGCGGAGCACCCGGTCCACCAACTCACGCCCCTCGGCCGCGAGCTGGCCCGGCTGCCAGTCGATCCCACCGTCGGGCGGATGATTCTGCAGGCCCGCGCCGAGAAGGCACTGCGCGAGGTGCTGATCATCGCCGCCGGGCTTTCGATCCAGGATCCGCGCGAGCGGCCGCTCGACAAACAGCAGCAGGCCGATGCCGCGCACCGCCGGTTCGCGCATCCCGATTCGGATTTTCTCACGCTGCTCAACATCTGGGACGCCTACCACGACGAGTTCGAGACCATGAGCCAGGCGAAGCTGCGCCGCTTCTGCCGCGATCATTTTCTCAGCTACACGCGGATGCGCGAGTGGCGCGACGTTTACGCCCAGCTCCTCGATGTGCTGCAGGAGCGCGACGATTTCAGGCTCACCTCTGTCTTCGATGCTGTAGGAGCGGCTTCACGCCGCGAGACGACAATGCCAGATGACCGGTCGCGGCATAAAGCCGCTCCTACAATTTCGGATCCGATGGCCTTCGGCGGGCCGGGTTATCGCGCAATCCACCGCAGCATCCTGACCGGGCTGCTCGGCAACATCGCCCACCTCGACGAGGAAAACGGCGGCTACAGGGCCACCCATGATCGCAAGGTCGTGCTGTTTCCGGGTTCCGTGCTTTTCCGGCGCGAGGAGCCGAGGAAGAAACCTGTCAACTCTCCTGCCTGCGCCGAGCCTTCGGCAGGCAGGCAGCCCTCGACTCTCAACTCACGCGCTTTGCGCGTGCCCCGCTGGATCATGGCGTCGGAAATCATGGAGACCACCCGGCTCTATGCCCGCACCTGTGCGCGGCTGGATCCGCAATGGGCCCTCGAACTCGGGGCCCATCTCGTGCGCGTGGCGCACAGCGAACCGTTTTGGAACGAAGAGGGCGGGCGCGTGATGGTGAAACAGCGGACGCGACTTTACGGCCTCGAATTGGAGACCCGCTCGGTCAGCTACGGGAAAATCGATCCGGTGCGGGCGACGGAGATATTCATCCGCGAAGGCCTGGTGAACGACACGATTACGTTCCCGCTCGATTTCATCACGCACAACCGCGCCGTGCGGCAAAAGGTCGAGGACCTGCTTACCCGCGCACGCGACAGCGACTACCTCAACCTCGGCGAGGCGGCGTATCGGTTTTACGCCGCGCAGCTGCTGCCGGTAGGGGCGTCGCTTGACGTCGCCCGGGCGGCGGCGCCCTCGTCGCCGGCGATGCGCGACGAAGGCGTCGCGCCCCCAGGGGAAGGCGTTTCCTCCACCGCCGAGCTCGTCGACCTCGTGCGCGAGCGGCGGGCAAGCGAGCCGCGTTTCCTGATGTTCGAGCCGGACGATCTGCGCGATCCCGACACCATCCCCCATGATGCCGCGGCCTTTCCGGCCGCGTTGCCGCTGGAAAATCGCGCGCTGCCGCTCAATTACGCCTACAAGCCGGGACAGGCGGACGACGGTGTGACACTCGACGTCGGCGTGCGGGAGGCGGAAGGGCTCACGGCCGCGGCCCTCGACTGGGCGGTGCCCGGCCACCTCGAGGCGAAGGTTGAGCACTACCTGCGCGCGCTGCCGAAACCGTTGCGCGTCCTGCTGGCGAGCCGGATGCCGCTCGGCGACACGGCGAAGAGCCTGGCGGCGGATTTGCTCCGAGGTGGGCCGGGCGCTCCGCGCGCGGCCGGCGGCGCGCGGAGCGCACCGCCCACCCTTGTCGAGGCGCTCGCGGCGCAAATCACCGGGGGTTTCCGCGTGGCAATCGATCCCGCGGTGTGGGCGGACAAAGCGCTGCCGGATCACCTGCGCGTGCGCATCCGCGTGCTCGATGCGGAGGGGCGCGAGCTTTGCGCCAGCCGCGATCTCGCGGAGATTCACGCCGGTCTGGCGGCGCAGTCGCGCGAGGCCAGTGCGGCCGTCGCCCGCGAGGATCCGCCGGCGTGGCGGGCGGCGCGGGTGAAATGGGAAACGCCGGAGCACACGACGTGGGCCTTCGGCGAATTTCCGGAACGCGTGCTCGTCACCGAGCAGGCGGGCGCGCCCGTGTACGCGTTTCCCGGCCTGCGCGCCGGCGCGGATGGCGTGTCGCGACGGCTCTTCAAAACGCCGGAGGAGGCACGCGAGGCGACCCGCCGCGGCATCGCGGCGCTGCTGGAGCGGCAGCTCGGCCATGAACTCGGCTGGCTGCAGCGGGACTTGCGGGCGATGCACGAACTCGGGGCGCTCACCGCGACGCTCGCGCCGATCGAGGACTTGCAGGCCCAGGCGTTCGAGTCGATCCGACGTTGGGCGTGCGATCCGGAGCGGATGGTGGCCGCGAGCGCGAGCGAGTGGTCTGGCGCAAAAACTCCACCCGCTCACTCTCGCGGGTACACGGCGGCCAACTTCGCCGCCGCGCTCGAGCAGGGGAAGGCCGATCTCCGCGGGCTGGTGCCGCGATTCGTCGATTTGTTGCGCGAGATCCTCGCGTTGCGGCAGGAACTGCTGGTGCAAAACGATCCGTTCGCGAGTCTGTCGCGCGACCTGGCGACGCTGATGCCGCCGGATTTCCTGCGGCGGACGCCGTATGCCCAGCTCATGCATTTTCCGCGTTATTTGAAGGCGATGAAACTCCGCGCCGGGCGTTGGCGAAAGAATCCGGCGAAGGATGCGGAGCGCGCGGCGCAGCTCGCGCCGTACGAGAAAGCGCTTCAACGCCTTTCTGCTGGAGGCGCGGTGCCCTCACCGCGCGGCGGAACGGTTCCCATGGCGGTTGGGGGCACCGGCCATCCAGCTGATTCGTCGGCGGTCGAGGCGTTTCGCTGGCTGGTGGAGGAGTTTCGGGTGAGCCTGTTCGCGCAGGAGCTCGGCACGGCGGAGCCGGTTTCGGCGGTGAAACTCGATCGGGCGCTGGCGGCGCTGCAGCCGGGCGCGGCCGGGGCGCGCCGGGAAGAGCCGCCGGCCGTGCTGCCAAAGCCCATCGTTGCCGCGCCCGTGACCGGAAAGAAACCCGCGCCGATCAAGAACCTCGGCGCGCTGGACAGGCTGTTTCCGCGGTAGGAGCCGGTCGGGGTTGCGGATGAACGCTTCACGCGGATCACCGGGGTGCGTGATCTGGGTTGCGGACTGGGCAACTGAATGGCTCTTTTCGTCACAGAGGTCACCGAGGACGAGCAAGAGGTCACGGCGCAAGGGTTCTTCCCTGTATGAGACTGTTCGTGGGGCCGCTTTGTCTGGAAAATCTTCTTACCCAAAGAATCCCTGGTCGCCTTCGGCGCCGCCGGAGGCGGGTAAACTTCCTACCCCCAATCCAGCAAACCGTGGGGTAGGAAAACTAGATGGCAGGAAAATTTCCGGAGGCTCGGCTCTTTGCGTTCTCTTGCGGCTAACTCCGATTGGCTGCGGCTCCGCTTGCGCGACGCGAACCTGCGCCGCCAGCTCTAACGAACGCAGCCGCGCCGTGTGGTCGTGAATCGCGGCGGTCACCGCCCTGGACAATCGGCGAGAGATCGAGGATCGAAAACGGAACCATGCCGCATTGTGCTCAGGTGCGCGGAGTTTTCCAGCGGCGGTGTCTGTTGTGACGGCGAGGGAAACAACGGGCGGGGTGGCGCTGCGGCTCCAAGATTCAGCGTGAGCGAGAGGTTCATCGTGAGTGTGAGATAATCCGGCTAGCAGCCTGACTCCATGGAACCATCAATCCGCTTCCTCGATCGTATCGGACAACTCGTTGCGGTCGTCGGATGCGCGCGGGAAGTGCTCCGCGAGCAGCGCGCCGGCGCGCTCGATGGCGAGGCACAGGCCCGCGGTAAAGTCGCCGTGCCGGAAGAGCTCCGTCATTGCGTCTGCCAGCTCGCGCCAGAACGCGTCGCCGCATTTTTCGTGCACGCCCGCGTCGCCGATGACGGCGAACGTGTGCGAGCGCGGTGCGACGAAAATAAGCACGCCGTTGCGCGCGGCGGTCCGGGTCATGCCGAGGCGCTCGAACTGTTTTTGGGCGGCGAGGACGGGTTCATCGGTTTTTTTCTGCGACACGACGATGCGAATCTCGCCTGACGTGCGCTGCTCGGCAGCCGCAATCGCGGCGACGACGCGGTCCTGATCGATGGCCGGAGTGGCGGAGAAAAAGTTCATCACCATTTCCCTCCCGCGCCGCCGCCGCCGAAGCTGCCGCCACCACCGGAAAACGTCCCGCCACCACCACCCGAGGATCCGCCTCCACGCCAGCCGCCACCGCCCCATGGAACGCTGCCGCCCCAGACACTGCGGCGGCCCTGTCGCCCGTAGACGACGTTCCGGCGCGCGCTGGAGCGGGCCAGGGTCACGAGGATCAGCACGAAAATGATGAATCCGATTCCGCCCATCCGACCTCCCGTGTTTTTCCCGCGTCCGTCCCGGGTGGTGCGGCCGGAGCCCCGGTACTCCCCGCTCGTGGCGGCGATCAGCGCCCGCACTCCGGCGGTGAGGCCGGCGTTGAAATCGCCGGCGCGGAAGCGCGGCACGAGTTCGTTCTCGATGATCTGCTTGCAGAGGGCATCCGGCAGGACGCCCTCCAGCCCGTAGCCGACCTGGATGCGGATGTCGCGGCTCTCCTGGAAAAGAAACAAGACGGCGCCGTTCTTGCGCTCCTTCTGCCCGACGCGCCACGCCTGCGCGACGCGCACGGTATAGTCCTCGACCGAGGAGGCCGACTGCAGGCGCGGGTAAATCGCGACGAGAAGCTGATTCGAGGTCGTGCGCTCGAATTGTTCGAGCTCGCGATTGAGCTGCGCGGCGACCTCCGGGCGGACGATGCCTGCGTAGTCGTTGAAGTGGTTTTGCGGCGGCGGCGGGATGACCTCGGCGGCGCGGGCTGGCGTGTCCAGCACTCATGAGACCCCGACGAAATCCCGCCGGCCGCTTCGGCGCAAGTTGCATCATGTTTGAACCGGCGGAGAAGGTTGTAATGGACAATCCGTGCGCAACCTTTCGGGTTGCCGCGGGCTGGTGCGCAGGCATGCTGCGCCTCTCCCCCACGTTGCCCATGAATGTTCCCATCTCTGCTTTGCTCCAGCGCAAGGGCCCGGCGGTGCACAGCATCGCACCGCACCTCAGCATCTACGAGGCGGTGGCCGAAATGAACCGGCTGCGCATCGGCGCCATTGTCATCCTCGACGGCGGCAGGCTCGCCGGCATTTTCACCGAACGCGATGTCCTGCGCCGCGTCGTCGGGGCCGGCATCGATCCGAAAACCGTCGGCGTGTCCGAGGTGATGACGCGCGACGTTTTAACCGTGGCGCCTGAGACGACGGTCGAGGACGTCGCGGCGATGTTCACCGAGAAGCGCTGCCGCCACCTGCCAGTGGTGGCCGGCGGCAATCTCGTCGGCCTCATTTCCATCGGCGACATCTCCCGCTGGGTGGCCGACGCGCACCGCGCGGAGGCCGAGCACCTGCGCAACTACATCTCGGGCGGGATGCCGGGGTAGCCGGCGCGCCGGCCTTTGACCTCCGTTTCACCGGCGCCGGCTTGCGTCG
>JACQWL010000282.1 GCA_016209255.1 Verrucomicrobiota bacterium | reverse complement strand
CCTATTGGGTTACTCTCTGGACTTTGGTCATTTCGAAAAGAGTAACCTATTGGGTTACCCTGTAACTTGGCGGTTTTGGCGGAGGCACGTGACAGAGCCGCGTCAGGTGACACTTTTTTCGAGCCGGTTTCCGTGGAAGAAAGAACAACGTAATCTCAAAGTTCGGCGCCGGTTTTCAGGTAGGCGACCAAGTCCGCCAACTCTTCCTTGCTCATCGTTTGCTCCAGGCCATCCGGCATCAGCGAGAGTCCCGGAGCGGACAACGAGGCGACACTGCTGCGCAGGACGGTCTCCTCCGTACCAAAGGCGGTGCGCAGGGTCAAACTGCTGTCGGTTTCGCCTGCAAGCCATCCGGTCAGGGAGCGCCCGTCGTTGGTCGTAACCGACAGCGCCTGATAACCCGGAGCCACTTCGAGGTTTGGCACGAGGATATGCAGCAGCAGCGCGTCCGCCGGCTGGTGGCGGATGCCGGTCAGATCCGGTCCCACTTTCCCGCCGCCGCCGTTGTAGGTGTGGCACGCCGAGCAGGCCCGTTCATACACCTTGCCGCCTCGAACCGCGTCCGCCGGCTGGCCGAGAATCTCCCGATAGGCCCGGTAAACCTGCATCCGGTCGCCGCCGTCCAAACCCTGGAAGAGGGTTTCGGCCGCCTGGCGAATCGCCGGGTCCGTGTGCTTGCGCAAACGCGTCCGCCGCGACGAGGAGATTTCCGACGGCTTGATTGCCCCGCGTTGTATGGCCGCGAACAATACCTCGGTCATTTTCGGTCTGGCGACGAGGGCGGAGACGACCGCCTCCCGCACCTGGGGCGTATAGCGCGTCCAGTTCTGCAGCTGAACCAGCAACTCGGCTCCGCGCGCGTCGCCAAAGCGTTCGAGCGCCCGAATGACCTGGAGTTGAAGCTCCAGCGGGTGCCGGCCGCCGAGCAAGGTCCCCAGCACCGCGCCACCGCGAGAGAATTCGGTGTAACTCAGCAACCCGATCGCGCTCCCGCGCTGCTTGGCAGGCGCTTTGTCGTTGGCGGCAACCTCCGCGGCGCGGCCGAAAAAGTTGTCCAGGGCGCTGGCTGCGGACGAGTCCCCGCCCCCGGCCAGGAGAGTGGACAACAGACTGCCGGCACCGTTCACCTTGAACTCGCGCCGGCCCCGCAGTCCGTCCGCCAGGCCCGTGACCGAAGGGAACCGCCAGGCGAGATCGCCTTCCCCGGTCAGCACCTGCACGAGAAACCGCCGGCACGCCTCCAGCGACGCGCCGGCCCCGAGAGTCCGGCCCAAATCTTCCATGACGGCCGCAAACGCGGGTGAGTTGTTGTGCGGAGAGCGGCTGATCTCCTCCAGAAACTCGGGCAGGCGCGTTCCGACTCCGCTCAAGACGGCGGCGCGCACCCAGCGGTCTTCGCCGTCGCGGACGGCAATGGTGGCGAGGGCCGGCACAACCGCAGTGTCGTCGATCGAGCCGAGCGCGAGTGCCGAGGTGAAGCGTACCCGCGCGTCGGGATCGCCGGCCATGGCGAGCAGGCGGGCGCGGAACTCCGGGGATTTGTCGAGAGACGGGGCGGCCAGCGTCACGCCCTGCTCCCGCACCCGGGCGTGCGGGTCGCGCAGCGCCGCGGCCATGGCTGAGGGGGAAAGCTGGCGCAGGACCTGCAGCGTCCAGAGGGCGCGCGTCCGGGACTCCGGCAGTTTGGCGCGGGTCGCGCATTTTTCCAACAGGGCAACTGCGGCGGGATCCGGCCGTTCGATCAGGAGCCGTTGGGCGGTTTCGCGCGACCACGAATCGGACGACTCCAAGTCACGGCAGAGGCTGGCGGTGGTGCGCCCCGGCACGGCCGGCTTGATCTTCCGTCCTGCCTTTACGACTCGATAAATCCGGCCGGTGCCTTTCCCGCTGTCGAAGTCCAGCCGCCCGCGCGCCTCTTCGGGAACATAGGAGGGATGGTCGATCTCGCGCCGGTGCATGTCGGCGACGTACAGGGCGCCGTCCGGGCCATCGGCGAGGAATACGGGACGAAACCAGATGTCGGTGGAGGCGAGGAATTCCCTCCCGGTGTACGGGGGATCGGAGCGAAACGACGCGCCCTCCGGCCGGAGAACCTGGCGCTGCACCAAATTCTGGGCGGGTTCGCAGATGAAGGCGTTGCCGGCATGCTCCGGCGACAAGCCCGAGCCACCGAAGATCAACAGTCCGCACGCCGACGTGAAGGTCCCGGCATGCGGTGCACTCATCAGGTTGGGCGCGAAATCCGCCGTTACCGTTGCCCGGCTGATCCGGAACACCTTTGCCTCCGCCTGGACCTTGGACACTTCCTGCATGGTGTCGGTGAAGGCGAGGTGCGGGTTGCGTTTGAGTTGCCACGGCTCGAGCACGGCGTGTTGGACCGGGTGCCGGTTCGTGCAATTGAAGCGCTGGCCAAAGGCATCGAATGCAAGTCCGAACTGGCCCCGTCCGCCGATGGTCTCATACACGAACGTCTCCGGATCGAAGCGGCCGTCCGCCGGCGGGAAAACCACGGCGGGCCGTTCCGGGTGATCGGGGGATGTCACCTTGCCTCCGTTCGATCCGCAGGCGACGTAGATTTTTCCGTCGAGCCCCAGCGTGGGATAGCTGACGCGGATTTGTGAGGTTCTCGTCTTGTCAAAACCGGTCAGGACCACGCGGCGTTCATCCGCGATCCCGTCGCCGTTGGTGTCCTTGAGGTAGAAAATATCCGGCGCGCACGTGACGAAAACTCCGCCGCGCCACACCATGATGCCGTTGGGATTGGTGAAGCCCGTGGCAAACTCGGTCCGCCGATCGCAGCGGCCGTCTCCGTCGGTGTCCTCCAGCCGCGCCACGCGTCCCTCCGTGGTGGCGGGACTGGCGTTGAGCGTCTCGGGGTAACCGCGCGCCTCGACGACGTACAGCCGGCCTTGTTCGTCGAAGGCGAATGCCACCGGATCGACGACCAGCGGTTCGGCGGCGACGAGTTCGATCCGCAGGCCGGGCTCCAGTTGGAAGGCGGCCAGCGCCGCCTCGGGCGTCAGCGGCTGGGTGCGATCGGCCGCGCCGGGTTTCAAGACCTTCGCGGCGGCCGGTGCAGCATGGGTAGCGATAAGCGGCGCGAGGGAAACGACCAGCGCGGCAATGAGGGCAGGAGGGATTCGGAGCATATGAGCGCGAGGTGAATATTTCATTCGTAAAGACTGTCTCGTCTGGCGGGTTTGCGGAAGCAATCGTCACGCCGTCAGGGTTTCACCTGTTGGAACAGGTCCAGGAGCGTGGCGACGATCTTGCGCGAGGCTTCCTTTTCCACGCGGTTGGTGCCGAGCCATGTTTCATAGCCGCCGAGCTCGTGCTGTTCCGGGGTCGGCAGGTAACCGTAGCTGCCGTTGGCCAGCTCGATCGTGAATGTGTTCTTGAACGGGCTCTTCGCTTTGATCTCGAGTCCGGTCTCGGTGAACGTCTCGAACGGCACCGCGGCGATGCCGAGATCGCCGATGCGGAAGGTCTGCATCACGATGCTCACCGTATCCGGCCAGTTCTTCGCATCCATCGTGCGCTCGGCATACGTCACTTCGCGGACGTGGATCGGCGACGCGTTGGCCGGACGTGCGAGCACCTGCTGGGCGCGGGCCACGAGTTCCGGCGTCGGGTGGCGCATCTTCAATTCGAGGTCGGTCCGGGCGGCCTTCAGCTCCACCCAGTCGTGGAACCGCAGCGTGCGGTGCACGCGCGCCACTTCGTGCGCGACGTCGTCGGCCACGAGTCGCATCCTTTCGCCCGGGGCGTATTTCACGCCTGGCGTCCCTCCGCCGATGTTGTTCACGTCGCCGCACGGACCGTTCGCCAGAATCCCGACGAACGCCGGGCTCTGCACGTTCGCGCCGAGCAATTGCTGGATCCGGTCGCAAAACATGGCAAAGTAGTCCGCCGAGATATTCCCCGCCGGAACGCCGCCCACGTAATGCAGCCAGTAGTTTGCGAGCAGCGCGATCGGCCGGCCGTTCGTGGATTGCACCGAGATAAAATAGACTTCCGGGTTGGTCGGACCGGCCGGCTTGAGCCGATCGGGATGGCTCCCCTTGTTGGTCACCACGCGATCCTGGCCGCCAAACGGGTTGGTCTCGGTCTTGCCTTCCTTGAGCAGGGAACGGCGGTTGAACAGGTGCTGCGGCACGCGGCCCGAGCCCCAGCCGATGCGCGCGGGTTCCAGATTGTTCAACGCCCGGCGCACCCCGTCGGCGATGCGGCGCACCAGGAATTTTTGGTAGTCGTCAAACGGAGCGCCGAACACCAGCGCGTTGGCGCCCCGCGCGCTGACCGCCGAGTGAGTGTGGGTGGCCGACATCATTATGTTGTCGGGCGACAGGCCGGTTTCCTGCTGCACGAGGCGCTTGGCCTCGTCAAAGACCTCACGCGGCACCCCGACGCTGTCCACCACGGCAAACACGAGGCGCGAGGTGCCGTCGTCGAGCGCGAGGCACCGCACGTGCAAATCGTCGTGCACCTGCGTGGAAGGCACCGGCGCCCAGCCGCCGACGGTGGGCGTGCCAATCGCCGGCGTGATGTTGCTCGTCGCGGCGCCCGCCTTGAAAACCCGGATCGGGCCAGCGGTCGGTTGGGCGGCATCCGCCGGCCGTGCCGCCGGGGCCGCGAGCGCGGCGGCCAGGCCGGCGACGAGTGAGAGCAAGACGTGGATCTTCATAGTAAGGCGATCAGATGGACGCGGAGCGGAGTTTCCCGGTGGGAATCAGCCGGATTAAATCGGGCAGGTCGTAAGTCGTCAGCGCCCCTGGCACAACCTCGCCAGCCGCGAGCGTGAGGCGGGGGTTGCGCACGAACTCCGCCCATCCGGTCGGAGGCAGCGGCAGATCGATCGAAGAGAATAACTCCGGTTCGAGCGCCGCCGCGTGCAGCGCGGCGATCGCCGCGTCCTTGCCGCACACGAGACGGACCCCGCCCGCCGCGCCGAGAAAACGAAGGCCGAGCAGGATGGCCTCCGCCCGCAGCGCAACGAGGTTCCTGCCCACCAACATGGCTTTTTGTGCCTGCCGCCGATCGACCGCGTCAAGCGCCGCGCCGCCGGAGGACACCGTCGTACGCATCTCGCCGAGGCCCGGCAGATCGAAGGTGAGCACGCGCCCGCCGCCGCCGAGAAGTTTCCCGAGCCCGCCTTTTTCGACTCCTGCTTTTTTGCCGCCATCCGGAAGATACAGGATGGTCTCGGGGGCGGCGGTCGCGGCGCGCGCCGGAAAATGCAGTGCGGACAGCCAGAGTCCGGACTCGTAGGTGAGGATCACCCTTTCGCCGGCGCGCCCCTCCCAGGAAAAGTCGCCGGTCTTGTTGGGGCGGACCGGCGGCAACGCTCCCACCCCGCGAATACCGGCGGCGTTCCTGATGGCGGCGGGAGTCGGACGCCGGGGCTGAGAGCGCGCCTCGTGCTCCGCGAGCAGGTCGAACAGCGAGCGGGCTCCGGGCAGACGCAACACCTGGCCTTCCGCGGTGCAATGCAGGCTCTTTTCGTCGGGCAGCTTGATCGCGGTTTCCCGCACCGGGGCATCGATCCCGGTCAGCCAGCGGCGCAACCAGCGCGTGGCGCCTTCGCGCAGGCGAACGGAGAATCCGTGCTTCTCATCGGCTTCGACCAGGTCGACGCACTCGGGCGCACCCAGCCGCGTGTAGATGCGCTTCGATTGGCGGAAAACATCCCACGCGCCCTGGATGTCGAAGAAATCGTGGGTCGCCACGCACATGAGCGTGGGCTTCGGCGCGCGCAGCAGCACGTAGTCCGCATGGTCCAGACCGCCCTCGATCTGGCCGTAGATGTTCTGTTCGTAATCCTGCGGGCCGATGGTCTGGAGGAGCCGGCGAAACCCGGTCAGATAGCAGCTCGGCGCGGCGCAGGTGATCCGATCGTCCAGCGCCATCAGGTAGGACGTGAGCGTGCCGCCGCCAGAGTTGCCGGTTGCCCCGATGCGATCGGCAATGATATCCGGACGGGTCTGGAGGTAGTCGATGCCGCGCATGCCATCCCAGATGAAAAACCGCGCCAGTTCGACGCCCGCGAGCCGGCAGCGCAAGCCGAGCAGGTGATGTTCCTGCGTGGGACCGAAGAGGGGCTTCGCCCCGTTCGGCACATACTGCAGGCGTTCGCCCTGGCCGACCGGATCGTAGCTCAGAACCGCGAGGCCGTGCCGTGCCATCAACGCGCAGGCGAGCTGGTAGGTGTCGATTGCCTTGCCGTTCGCGCTGTGCCCGCACGAGAAAAGCACCCCGGGATACGGCGGCGGCGTGGTTGGCAGGTAGAGGTTCGCCGTCACCAGATATCCGGGCAGGCTTTCGTAGATCACCTTTTCGATTCGGTAGCCATCGCCCTGCACCTGGCCCACGACCCGCGCCTGCAACGGCGTACGCTCGGGGAACCCGCCGAGTTGTTGCACGAAGAAACTCCGGAGACGGGTTTGATAGGCTTGGATGTCCGCCGGAGTTTTCAGTGTCTCATACGCCGCCTGACGCCGGTCCAACGCCGCGAAGGCCAGCCCGTCCAGATACTTGTCGAGCATGGCTTCGGGGGCCACGCCGTCGACGGGTCCGCCGTGGGGCGACAGGGTCGGATTGGCGCCAGGCAACCGCTGACCACAGGCCAGCGTCGCCGTGCCGAGCCCGACGGTTTTAAGAAAGGCTCGGCGGGTTTGCATCGGTATTCTCTTCATGAAGGTGAAACGTTTTTAGCCGTAACGATGAAATAGAGTGTAGGGCCGTCGCTCGCCGACGCGCCGCTTTTCGACTGACAAATGCGGCGTGGCGACCCGCCTTCGCCAGGCTGCGGCGCGGCAAGCAAGCGCCAGCCCTACACCAATTGGCGTCCGACCGTTCTTTCGTGGAATCAGGTTCGACTGCATGATATGGCTCAAAACACGCCCTTCACGCCGAAGACCCAGCTCGCGCCCTGAATCTCGAAGCCGTTGAGCACACCGCGCTGGGTGCGCAGGTACAACCATCGCGCCTGGTTGGTGATGTTTCTTCCGGTGACGGTGAGCGACGTTCGCTCCGTCAGCCGATAACTGAGGCTTGTCCCCAGGAAGAGATACGTCGGTGTATACGCGGTGGCGTTATCCGCCACCTCGTTTTGCCACGCCCCGCGCAGCGCCACGTTGAGGCGACGATAGCGAAAGGTAACGCCCGCCGACGCCGTTTTCGGGGACGCGCGATAGGCCAGCTCGGGATCGCTCTTCCGGAACTGATTATAATTCGCAAAGACGCCCAAGCCCCTGAAAACACCAGGCAGGAAGGTGAGTTGCTGGCTGTAGGCAAGTTCGATGCCCTTGTTCGTGAAATCGCCCACGTTGGAAAGCGCCGTGAAGGTGTAGCCCGGATAATCGTCGCCCAACCCGATGCTCTCGGCCGGGATCCCGGTGACCGAACGATGAAGGTCGGTGATGTCGAACTGGAAGAATCCGACGGAGAATGTCCCGACCGGCTCGAAATATTGCTCCACCCGGATGGAATAGTTGTTGCCATGCTCGGGCTTGAGTTCGGGATTCGGCAGCGTGCCGGTGCGGGTCGTGTCGTTGACCGCGAGAACGCCCGACAGGCTGTTGAGATTGGCGCGCTGGATCGACTGGCTGAAGGAGGCGATCGCCATGAGCTGGTCGGTAAACCGATAACGCGCGGCTCCGCTGAAAAACGAGTCGGCGTAGTCGCCCTTGCGGGCTCTCAAGAGCCCCCGCTCGTAGCTCTTGCCCTGGTTTTCCGTCCGCTCGTAGCGCACGCCACCCTGCACCATCAGCCGGCCAAAGCGGCTGTTCGCCAGGAAATACCCCGCATCGATATATTCGCGGGCGGTGCGTTCCGGTTGGAGATTTCCGGCGGCCGTAAGATTGGCGGGATTGGGAATGAAATATTCGGGATGCTGTCGCTGGATCACGCCGATCGCGTGCCGGTCGGGGAACGGAATTTGACGGGTAAAAATACTTCCGCCCGAATGCGGGTCGAAAGGCGCCACCGTCACCGGCAGATCCGCCTGCAGCCGATCTCCGGTCGGCCCGACGTAGGTCCACGAATAACTGCCGGTGATGCTGTAGAAGGAGGCGGCGGTGCTCTTCAGGCCGGCCTTGAAATACGTCGGGTGCGCCCAGGCCATCGCGTACCTGGCATTGAGCTGCGCCAGGAGATTCTTCGTCGTCGGCTCGTTGGGCGCGCGCACGATGTTGTTGGTCAGGCTGGTCGCCCGCCAGTTGTTCAAGACATAGAGATCGGGCCCAAAGGTCTGCTGGAAATCGAACTCGGTCGAGCCCGGATCGCTGCGCCGGGCCGTCCAGCCCACGCCGAACAACTGCATGTTGGCCGAGCCCACCTCGTCGTCCATCGGCCCCTGCGCGCGCAGGTTTTTGCGATACTCCCCGAGCCGCGTGTAGGCGATGCTCCCGTCGAGGGCGAGCTTCTCGCCGGTGTAGAAAAACTGCGGTGAGAACGAGTGCGTGTTGCGGATGCGATGCGTGAGGCCGCCCGCCAGGTTGAACCGGTTGGCGTTGGTGG
>JACQWL010000281.1 GCA_016209255.1 Verrucomicrobiota bacterium | reverse complement strand
GCGGCTGGACTGCGTTTTTTGGGCGTCTTCTGGGCGTCCTATATCAATGCCCCGGAGGACAAGAGTATCTACTTCCTGCGGGGCGGTTCGAGCCTGGGCGCACCGCAGTGGGTGCAGTTTTGCAGCCAGGTGCACGGCCGGGACAGCACGGTCCTTCCCTTCGGCGACAAGACGGATCTCAAGCTGGGCGAGGACCCCAGGTCGCTTTTCCGCAACCTGTCGCCGCTGCGCTACGCCGAGCCGTTCTTCTACGGACGGTTCCCGGTCGCGAACTTAATGCAACTTCTTCGAACCCTCCGACGCCGCGCCTTGGCCGTAATGGTGCCGTCAGATGTAGGGGCGCACCTTGCGTGCGCCCTCACATCGCTTCCGCCACGCATTGTGGGCGCACGCGAGGTGCGCCCCGACAACAACCATTCGGTACTGTGGCGCACGAGTGGATCTGCTCTCCAATTGCTTCGTTACGGCTTGAGATGGGCGCGGATTCTTTACTCCGGCGCCGCGTTCTTTGTCGCGCTCCTCGCCGCCGAAACCTGGACGGACACCGGGCCGACCTTCGTTGCCGGCACGCTCGGGAACTCCGGTCAGAACCTGTACGTCAACCGCCGCGGCGAGCTGGAGACGATTCGCCGCTACGACCTCGACGGCAACGGCCATCTCGATCTGCTCTTCAACAGCACGCACGACACCTACCACGCCCTGCCGGCCACGCTCGTGGCGGCGGGCCCCGGGGCCTTTTTCGGGTCGGTACGACCGGGGAGCGCGACATGATCGATTCGTACGAGGCGCAACCCGCCACGCACCTCGCGGTGGGGCGGCTCGACGACGACGAATGGCCCGACCTGGCGCTCACCGATTTCAAACCGATCGCATCCGCATCCCGCGCGTCACCGGACGCCGCCGCCATCGTTACAATCCTCTGGGGAACGCCGTCCGGCGTGGGCCCCGGACTGGGCGTTTCGCTCAAAGTGCCGAATGCCCGCGCAACGGCGATCGGCGACCTGAACGCCGATGGCCATGGCGATCTTGTCGTGGCGGTTTATCAGGGAAGCCGTTCCACCCGCGCGCCGTCGCAGGTTTTCCTTGGCCGGGGCGGGCGCGAGCTCCCGGACTCGCCCCTGGCCGTGATCACCGAGGGTGCCGAGGGTGCGACCATCGCCCGGCCCGCCGCGTCGGCTCCGCCGGTGGCGGTGTTCGCCAACAGCCTGCGCCGTACGCTCGACGACGCCGTGCCGGTGCGCCTCTACTGGGGCTCACGCGACGGATTTTCCGCGGCGGCGAGCGTCGATATCCCGAATCTCAGCGGCTACAAGTCCAGTGCGTCCGACCTCAACGGCGACGGCCATGTCGACCTGATTCTGGTCAACGCCGGCGACGTCTCGGAGGAGGTCGCCGCCCGCGCACTGGATGCTGGAATAAACATTTATTGGGGCGGCGCCGACGGAGCCATTCGCGGCCCCGGCCCGACGCGCTTCGATCGCGACCGCCGCGCGGTGCTTCCGGCCCAGCACGCGGGATCGATCAATGTCGCCGACCTCGACGCCGACGGGTTCCTGGACGTCGTGGTGGGATAGTTCGAATCCCCTGGCCGGCCGAATACCGAACTCGTGATCGCCTACGGTTCGGCCGCCGGCTACTCGCCTGCCCGGCGCCGAACGGTGGCCGTGCCCGGCCGCTCGATCGGCTGTCTGATCGCCGACTACAATCGAGATGGGCGCCTCGATATTGTCATCGGTTCCTATACCACCAATCAGGTCATCGTCTACTGGGGCGATGCCGGCGAATACCGCGACGGACACAAGTCGATCCTGCCGTATCCCGCGCCGATCGACCTCGAAACCGCCGACCTCAACGGCGACGGCTGGCTCGATCTGATTGTGGCCAGTTACCGCGATCCCGTCGCCCAACATCACGATGCGGGACTGACGATCTTTTGGGGCGGGCCAGCCGGCTGGCACCAGACGAGGTCGCAGTGGCTGCCAGGCATGACGCCGCTCGGCCTCGCGGTCGCAGACCTCGATGGCGACGGTTTCCTCGACCTCGTTTCGCCGCATTATCACGGCGAACTTTCCCGCGAGCAGCTCCACGCCTACCCGATCGTGCGAACGGTGGAGGTTTTCTTGCAATGAACCACGGGGAAGTCCGGAATGGCCGATTCAGCCGAGCCGGGCGGAGCCGCTTCGAAAATTTCCGCGTTTGCGCCACGGCTTTGTCCGCCAAACCCACCGATTCGTCTTTCATGCAACGAGCGATCCCCAGGATGATGTTGGTGCTGACACGAGCTTCGATCCCGTGCGCAATCGCCGGTGGCATTTTTTGTGTCCAGGCGGCACAACCGCGGATGCCGGATGCCGGCGAGAGCCATCCGCCGTATTTCAATCATGAGGCGCGGCAGATGTTGATCGAAGGTTCCTACCGCATCATCCCCAGCAAACCGGTCGAGGTCGGGCACGAGCGGCAGTTGCTGGTGGACAACCACGTCATCAGCGATTCCTGGGGTTGCCGCCGCACCGTGCATCCTCCGGAGAAATACGCCCAGAACCCTATTCTCGAGGGACTGCGGGGAGTCTACGGGCCGGGCGGCGAGGGGACGGTGATGTTCGACCACGATCTGGGACGTTTCCGGCTGTGGAACCGGATTTGGTACATCGGGCGCGCAAAATATGATCTGAGCCAGATGCAGGCTTACTACGAGTCGGAGGACGGCATCCACTGGTCGGCGCCCAAGCTCGGGCTCGTGGAGTTTGAAGGCAGCAGGGAGAACAATCTCATTCAGGGTGGAAAGGGGTTGTTGTACGGACCGCCCAGCGTGATACGCGCGCCGGCACGCCTGGCCGCGGCCGGCCGGTTCATCATGCTCTATGGCTTCGCCCGGGAAAAACTCTTGCCTGGTGAGACCCACAGTTTGGAACAACGCATCGCACGGAGCGACGATGGGATTCATTGGCGCGATCAGCGCGAGAATCCAGTGATGCGGGGCCGGAGCGACACGTTCAACAACATCGTCTACAACCCCGAGCGGGATGTCTTCATGATGTACCGCTTTGCCTCGGTGAATTCCCATCAAGTGCGCATCCAGGCGTATGCGGAGAGCCCGGATTTGGTCGCGTGGACGCAGCCGGAAGTGATCCTCTACCCGGATGAACTCGACTCCCCGATGTTTCACGGCCTGACGGTGCAGAAGTACCAGGGCGTTTATCTCGGGCTGTTGAACATGTTCTATCAATGGCTGGTGCCGCCTCACGACACGGCGCCCGCCTCAAAGCCGAAACTGATGCAGCTGGATCTTCAGCTGGCGTGGAGCCACGACGGCCGGGAATGGCGACGGCATCCCGAGCGCCCGACATTTTTGACGAATGGCAGGGCGGGCACCTATGACGCCGGCATCATCATGCCTTACTCCGGACTGATCGAGCGCGGCGACAGAATATTCATCTATTACCGCGGCGATCCGGTGGTGCCGCGTCTGGAACTGCTGAAGCAGACCACGAGCATCAACCTCTGCCTGGCCACGCTTCGCCGGGATGGCTTTGTTTCGCTCGATGCTCCCAGCGAGGGCTACATGCTCACGAAGCCGCTGCTGGTCCCCGGCGGGAGGCTGCACCTGAATGCACAAACAGAGCCGGGTGGCTTCATCCGCGTGGCGTTGCGCCGCGGCGACGGCGACAACGATGGCGATTGGATGGCCGGCTGGACGCACGAACGGTGCGAACACTTCCGCGGTGATTCCACAGACGCGATTCTCGCATGGAAGGGCACCGCCAGCCTGGATGCCGTCAAGAACCGCTCCGTCCGGATCCACTTCTGGATGCACAAGGCGAAGTTGTATTCGTTCTGGTTCGAATGACTCGAGAGCAAGGACAATCCTCCGATTATGGCGTGCAGGAGCTGTTTTACCCCCGCAGACACGCCAAATCAGATATTCCCAATCCAGTCTAATCGACTGCTAACATCCTATGAGTAGTTCTCCGCGCCGGTTTGCGCTCCCGCAGCGGATTTCTCTTTCCGTGCAGGCCGCCGCCGCCATCCGTGAGGCGATCAAAGAGGGTGCTTGGAAGGAGTTTCTGCCCAGCGAGCGCCGGCTCTGCGAAATATTCCAGGTCAGTCGTCCCACCATCCGAAACGCGTTGCATAAGCTCGCCAGCGATGGATGGCTCGACATCCAACAAGGCCGCCGCAATCGCATCCTGTCCGGCCTGCCACCGACCGCGGCACGGAAAAGCCGTCTCATTGGCTTGGTAACCCACGAGCCGGTTTCCCACCTACCGCGAATTCCCTATCAGGGCATCAGCGAGATGCGCGCTCACCTGGCCGGGCACGGCTTCGCCACCGAAATCCTCGTTTGCCAGCCGGGCACCGCCGGCGCCCAGCGCCGGAAACTTGAAACTTTTGTGCGACAGAACCGCGTGTTTTGCTGCGTCCTGTTGTCCGTTAGCCAGGAGCTGCAACAGTGGTTCGCCGGGCATTCCGTTCCCGCGCTCGTTCTCGGGTCGTGCCACCCAACGGTGAAACTGCCCTCCCTCGATGTCGATTACCGGTCCGTCTGTCGCCACGCCGCCGGCATCTTTCTCGGCAAAGGCCACACCCGCTTGGCTTTCGTCGTGCCCAGTTCTGGCTTGGCCGGCGACCTCGCCGGCGAGCAGGGCTTCCAGGAGGGAGTAGAGCAGCGAATCGGGAACGCCGACGCCCGAGCCATCATCGTCCGCCACGATGGCACCGCCCAGAACATAACCGCCAAGTTGGATGCCCTCTTCAACTCGTCGCATGCGCCGACTGCCCTGTTGGTGGCCAAGCCGGAGCACGTCTTCGCCGTAGTCATTTACCTGCTGAAACGTGGCCTCTCGGTGCCGGATACCGTCTCGCTCATCGCCCGCGACCAGGACTACCTTTTTGAAACCGTCAACCCGCCGGTCTCGCATTATCAATTCGAGGAGGAGGAGTTTGCGCATCGGCTGTCGCGGCTGATGCTAAAGCTGGTCAGCCAGGGTTCTCTCTCCCTCGAGCCCAACCTGATCTTTCCCAAGTTTTTCGCGGGTGGAACCGTGAAGCGATGCGCCGGCTGACCCGTCGGAAAAAGTCGCGATTCAACTTCGCGAGTTGTGTCGCGGCGCCCGACCGCTAACGTCGTGGCACCTGCTGCATGACGTCCGTCCGCTTCGCGCTCCTTTTTCCGTCCCTCGTCGCGGCCTCGATCGCCCTCACCGCCGCCACACCCAACGCGCCGGCCGCCGCCCCCGCGCGGCCAGCGACGTCCTCTGCGTCCACGCGGGAGAAAACCGACGCGACTGAGCTGGCCTCGCTTCGCGGCAAGGCCGAGCGCGGCAACGCCATCGCCCAATACAACCTCGGCCTCGCCTACAGTCAGGGCCATGGTGCGCCGATCGATCTTCCCGAGGCGTTTGTCTGGCTGACCATCGCGTCCCAGAGCGGCAGCACGGGCAAGGCGCTCGAAACGCTGCTCGGCAACATGACCACCGAGCAGCTTGCCCAGGGCCAACGGCGCCTCGAGGCCCTCCGGAAAACCAATCCACTTCTCCGGCCGCCGCCTGCGCCCGTCGCGCCAAAACCCGTCGCCCCCCCCGAGTCTCCCGTCACCCCGGCACCGGCGGACAACCGTTCGCCGGCGCCTGGCGCCTCGTCCGACCAGCCAAAACCGACGAACGAGCAGCTTGGTGCCCTCGCGGAGGAGAAAAAACAGCTCGCCAGCGAGCTCGCCAAAGCCCGCCAGGAACTCGACCGCCTCCAGCCTGAAGCCGTCGGAGGCGCCGTCCGATCCGCCGCCGCCCGCGCCGCGCTCGAGCAAGAGCGGGCGGCTCACGCCGAAACGGCGAACGCCCTGGCGCAGACCCGCGCCCGGGTCGAGGTCACGGCCGTCGAAGCCGCCCAATCCGCCGCGCGGCTCGCCGAGGTCGCCGCCAGGGCCGAAGCCCAGGCGAAGGAGCTCATCGCCGCCCGCCGCGAGGTCGATCAGGTCCGCGCCGAACTCGCCACCACCCGCCAGGCGCTCGCCAGCGCCGAGGCGCAGCGCGGCCCGACCGCCGCTGCCGTCGCTGACTCGTCCGCCCAGGCGGCAGCGACGGCCGCCGCCCTGGCGCAGGCGGAAGCCCGTGCCGCGCACGCCGAACGAGCCGCGGCCGCCGCGACCGCCCAGGCGAGTAGCACCCAAAGCCAGCTGGCCGCGCTCAACGCCAAGCTGACGTCCGCACAGCAGACCGCCGAAGCGGCGAGCGCGGAAAAAAACCGCCTCGCCACCGCGCTGGCGACAGCTGAGGCCACCGTCCAGGCGGCATCGGCCGCAAAGTCCGAGGCCCAAGCCGCCCGGGACCGGTCGGAAGCGGGCGCAAAATCTTCCGCCGAACAAATCACCGCGCTGCGCACGCACCTGCAGTCCATCGAAGCGGAGCGCACCGCGTTATCCACGGAAAAAAGTCGTCTCGTCACCGAGGCCGCGTCCGCCGTCGCCGCGAAAGACGCCGCGGTTCGACAGCTCACCGCCGAAAAAGAGGCGCTTGCCGCCCGCCTGACCAAGGCCGAAGCCGCTGCGCTCAACACCGGCGAGGCCCAGACCCGCGCCGCCTCGCTCGCGGCCGAGCTCTCCGCCGCCCGCAAGGAAATCGAAACCGCGAAATCCGCCGCCGCCGCTCTCGCCGCCACGAAAACCGCCCTCGACGAACTCACGGCCACCCGCCAGCGCGAAACCGAAGCCGCGGACCGCGCCCTCGACGACGCGCGCCAGCAGCTCGCCGTCACCGATAAAAAGCTGCGTGACGCACTCGCTGCCGCCCAGCGCGCTGAAAATTCCCGGGCCGGGCTCGCCTCCGAACAGGTCACGAAATTGCAGTCCCAACTCGCGGCGCTCGATCGCGACCTGAAAGCCGCCACGACGGCGCGCGAGGAGGCGGAAAAGAAATTCCGCGCCGCCAGCGCGTCGTCCGCCGATCTGTCGGCCAGGGCATCCACAACGGCCACGGCCCTGG
>JACQWL010000267.1 GCA_016209255.1 Verrucomicrobiota bacterium | reverse complement strand
CTATTAGCGGAGTTTACCCGCCTGCGGCGGCGCCGAAGGCGACCAGGGATTAGCGAAGTTTACCCGCCTACGGCGGCGCCGAAGGCGACCAGGGATTAGCGGTTAAAAACTGTCTTGGTTAACTTGGTTGCGGCTGCGCCGCGCTAGGTCTTCCTGGTTCAAAACGAATTGATTGACTCGATCACGTGATCGACCTGCTCGTCCGTCAACTCCGGGAACATCGGCAGGCTGAGGCAGGTTTCGGCGGCCTTTTCCGCCACCGGGAACGCGCCCGGCCCGCGCCCCAATTTCGCATAGCATTTCTGGAGGTGCAGCGGCACCGGATAGATGAGATCCGTGCCGACCTCGTGCTTCGCGAGATGTTCGCGCAAGGCATCGCGCCGCGGATGACGCAACGTGAACTGGTGAAACACGGACCTGCCGTAGGCGGGCTGATCGGGCAGCCGCACATCCGCCAGTTTGATTCCGGCGAGATAGCGTGCCGCGATCGCCTGACGCCGCGCGGTCCATGCCGCGAGATGCGGCAGCTTCACGTTGAGCAGCGCGCCTTGAAAACCATCCATCCGGAAGTTGCCGCCCACGATATCGTGGTAGTAGCGCCGATCCGACCCGTGCACACGGATGTGCCGCGCCTTGGTTTGCACCTCCTCGCGCCGCGAGACAAACGCCCCGCCCTCGCCGCAGGCGCCGAGATTCTTGGTCGGATAATAGCTGAATGTCCCGGCATCCCCGATCAGCCCGACGGGCGTGCCCCGGTAGCGTGCGCCGACCGCCTGCGCGCAGTCCTCGATGACGAAGAGCTGGTGCTGCCGCGCAATCGCCATGATCTCGTCCATCCGCGCCGGCTGGCCGAAAAGATGGACAACGATGATGCCCTTCGTGCGCGGGGTGATCGCCGCGGCGAGTTTCGCGGGATCGAGGTTGAAAGTGCCTTCGTCGATGTCGGCGAACACGGGTTTCGCGCCGACGTAACTGATGCCCCAGGCGGAGGCGATGAACGTGAACGGCGAAGTGACAATCTCGTCTCCCGGTCCGAAACCGGCGATCAGGCACGCCACATGGAGCGGCGCGGTGCCGCTGTTCATCCCGAGCACCCGCGGGTAGCCGAGCACCGCCCCGAAATTTTTCTCAAAGTCCTCCACGTCCTTCCCGAGACAGAACCGCGTCGCATCGTACGTCGCAGCCAGCGCGGCCAGTGCCTGCTCGCGCAGCGCGCGGTGCTGGTGGGAAAGATCGAGAAACGGGACTTTCATCGTGTGGTAGCCTGAGCCGTAACGATGCAATAGAGTGTAGGGCCGCCGCTCGCGGCGTGCCGCTTTTCGACTGAAACATGCGGCGTGGCGGCAAGCGCCAGCCCTACACCAATTGGTTTCCGTCTGCTCATTCGTGGAAAGTGGTTCAACTGCATGGATACGGCTCAAGGGCGGGCGATGGCGTAAGATTGGCGGAGGACCCATCGCCTGCAAGCTTGCCCGCCTCCGGCGGCGCCAATGGCGGCCAGAGCTTGCTCGCCTCAGGCGAGTTTACCCGCCGATGGAGGGCAGGCCCCTACTTCCGGAGACGTTGCACCAGCGCTTCCACCAACGCGTCGAGACTCGGCGTCTTCGCGACGAAATCGATCGGCATCCCAACCTGTTTCATCGTCTCGCTCGTCTGCGGGCCAATGCTGCCGGCCAGCGGGCGACGCGCGTCCGGCGCCAGCGTCAGCGCCGCGGCCTGATCGGCGAACGATTGCACGGCGGATGAACTCGCAAACAGAATCGCGTCCGCCCCGTGCGCCCGGAAATCGGCCGCGGCCGGTTCCCTGCTGAGATCCGTTTTTTCGGTCTTGTAGACCTGCAGCCGGTCGACAATCGCGCGGGCGGCTTCGAGCTTTTTCGTCAACTGATCGCGATTCAAATTGCCGGTGATCACCAACACCTTCGCGTTGTCGAGGCTCCCGGTGGCGATGAGTTCATCCGCGAGGGCCTCGGCCGTCGCGATCTTGGGCTGACATTCGACCCGAAGATGCTGCCCGGCGATGGCACGAGCCGTGGCTTCGCCAACGCAGGCAAACCGCACCAGGCCGAGGGCGCGGATGTCGTCGAACAGCCGGTGAAACTCCTCGAAGAAGAACCGCACGCCATTCGCACTCGTGAACACGATCCAATCGTAGCGGCCCAGTTCCAGGAACGCGTCGGCGAGCGTCGGCTGGTCGATCTCCTTCAAGACCTGGATGAGCGGCAGTTCGATCGCCTCGGCGCCGAGCGCGATCAACTTGCCGGCGAGTTCCGACGCCTGCTCCCGCGCCCGGGTGACGGCGACCCGGCGTCCGGCAAGTGGCCGTGCAGCGCTCACGGCAGAAGACCGAGTTGCCTGAGGATGCGGGCGGCGGTTTCGGCCGGGGCCGCAATGTCCGCGGCCGCCAGCGGTACGCTGCGCAGCCCGAGGCTCTCATGAAAAAGATAAATCGTGCCGGCGGTGACGTGCGCTCCAAAGGCCGTGTGGCAGCCACCGCCCAGCGCCGACTGAAATGCGCGCTCCATCGTGACACTGCGCGCCGTCGCCCCGTCGAAAATCGCGGCAAATTTGGCGGCGTCCGTTTCCCGGCACTGCACGGCAATCGCGCCCTGCCCGACGGCCGGCACCATCTGGTCGAAGCTCAGCGGCATAAACTCCACCCCCGGCCAAGTGTCGATGCCGAGCCGTTTGAGTCCGGCGGCTGCGAGAATGGTGCCGTCGGCGGCGTGTTGCTCGCCAATCTTGCGCAGGCGCGTGTCGACGTTGCCCCGGATCTCGGTGAACGCCACGTTGGGAAAAAGCAGCTTTATCTGCATGCGCCGGCGCGGACTGCTCGTCGCGATCGTCGCGGGAATGTCGAGTCCGCTGCGCAGCACGAGCATGTCGCGCACATCCGCCCGCGGCAGGTAACCGCCGATCGCGAGTCCTTCGGGCATGTCGCCCGGCAGATCCTTCGTGCTGTGCACCGCGACGTCGGCTTCGTTGCGCTGCAGCGCCGCCTCGAGTTCGCTCGTGAACAAACCCTTGCCGCCGCGCTGCTCGAGCGACCACTCGGCCTGCTGGTCGCCCGTCGTGACGATCTTGAGCAACTCGGTTTCAACCCCGAGTTGCCCGCGCAGATGCGCCGCCACCATCTCGGCCTGGGCGAGGGCGAGCGGGCTCTTGCGGGTGGCGAGGACGAGTCTGGTCAAAGGGCTTACGAATAAGACGCCTGGACGCCCTTGATGTTCTTCTTGGTCATCCAGGGCATCATCGAGCGGAGATAGGCGCCGGCCTTCTCAATCTGGTGTTTCTCCCCGGCCTTGAGGAGGGCGTTGTACTTTTTGAGCCCGCCCTTGTATTCCTTGACCCACTCCTGCGTGAACCTGCCGGTCTGAATCTCCTTCAGGATCTTCTTCATCTCGGCCTTGGTCTGCTTGTTCACGATGCGGGGGCCGCGGGTGATGTCGCCATACTTCGCGGTCTCGGAAACCGAGAAACGCATGCCGGCGATGCCGCTCTCGTACATGAGGTCACAGATCAGCTTCAGCTCGTGGAGACATTCGAAGTAGGCCATCTCCGGCTGGTAGCCCGCCTCGACGAGCGTTTCGAAACCTGCCTGCACCAGGGCGCTTGCGCCCCCGCAGAGCACGGCCTGCTCGCCGAAGAGATCGGTCTCGGTCTCCTCCTTGAACGATGTCTGCAGCACGCCGGCCCGCGTCGAGCCGATGCCCTTCGCCCAGGCGAGGGCGATCTTTTTCGCCTGCTTCGATCGATCCTGAGCGACGGCGACCAGCGCCGGCATGCCTTTGCCTTCGGCGTAGAGGCGGCGGACCAAGTGGCCCGGGCCCTTCGGCGCCACCATGATGCAGTCGATGTCCTTGTGCAGCTCGATCAGCCCAAAGTGGACCGAGAGGCCGTGGGAGAAGAGCAGGGTTTTGCCCTTTGCGAGATTCGGCAAAATGTCCTGCGCATAAACGTCCGCCTGCTTCATGTCGGGCAGCGCAACCATGATGACGTCGGCGCGGCGGACCGCCTCAGCCGTTTCGACGACCTCGAAGCCGTGCTGTTCGGCGACCTGTTTCGACTTCGAGCCCGGGTAGAGGCCGATGATGACCTTGCAGCCGCTGTCCTTGAGGTTGAGCGCATGGGCGTGCCCCTGCGAACCATAGCCGAGGACGGCGAGCGTTTTGTTCTGGAACACGCCGAGGTCGGCGTCTTTGTCGGTGTAGACTTTGGCAGGCATGTGGAAAATGAGTTGAGAGTTGAGGGCTGAGAGTTGAGGGCGAAAGAAAACGCGCGCGTGTCCTTAGCCGTAACGATGCAATGGAGTGTAGGGCCGTCGCCCCTCGGCAGGCTCGGGGCCGTGAGCCTGTCGAACCGGCTCGCCGACGGGCCGCTTCGCGACGGAAAAACGCGGCATGGCGATCCCTCGACAGGCTCGGGACCCTGAGCTTGTCGAACGGGCAAGCGCCAGCCCTACACCATCTGGTGACCGCACGTTCATTCGTGAATGTGGGTTCGACTGCATAAGTACGGCTTAGCGTTTCAGGGCCAGCCGGCCGGTGCGCGCGAGTTCGAGAATGCCATAGGGCTCGAGCATGCCCAGCAGCGCGTTGACCTTTTCGTCGTCGCCCGTGGCCTCGATGATCAGCGAATCGGCGGACAGGTGGACGATCTTGGCGCGGAAAATCTCATGGATCTGGAGGATCTCCGGACGCGTCCGGGCGTCGGCGCGGACTTTCACGAGCACGAGCTCGCGCGCGACCGCCTGGCCTTCCTTGAAATCGAGGACCTCGACGACGTTGACCAGCTTCCGCAGCTGCCGGATGCAGAGTTCGAGCTGGGCTTCGTCGCCCCGGAGCACGGCGGTGATCCGCGACAGCGACAGGTCGTGCGTGGGCGCGACGTTGAGCGAGTCGATGTTGAAGCCGCGGCCGGAAAACATGCCGGATACGCGCGCCAGAACGCCGAACTTGTTTTCAACGAGGACGGAAATCGTATGTCGCATGGAGGTTGGAGTTGATGAATGGAAATGGCGGCTTGGCGAGCCGTAGCTTGAACTTCGAGGCTGGCTTGCCGGGTCGAAGCTCGCAGCAGGACGGCCCGTCTTCGTTCCGCTTTCGCGGAACTTCGACGCGGCAGTCTTCGCTCCCGCTGCGCTGCGAGCGAAGACTGGACGCCGAGGGACTCGAACCCCCGACCCCCTCGGTGTAAACGAGATGCTCTAACCAACTGAGCTAGGCGTCCGAGCCGAACGAAAAGGAAAGCGGGCGGGCAGCGGTCATGACAAGGAATAACTGAGGTATGACGCGGGGTTGAAATGGCAGGGCGAACCGCCCCGGTTAGCCGCGAACGATGCTCCACGGCTCGTCCGGAGGATCCGTCCTGCCCTCAGATTCCCACCGGCACCGCCTTTGGCGTGAGCCAGCCTTCGCGAATCATCAGTTCGGCGTTCTGAATCGCGTTGAGCGCGGCGCCTTTCCAGAGGTTGTCGCCGCTGACCCACAGCGCGAGGCCGTTGTCGAACGCCGTATCGATGCGAATCCGGCCGACGCCGCACTTTACTTTCCGGCTGAAATCCAGCGGCGTGGGATACCCACACTTCGCCGGTTCATCGACGAGCTGCGCCCCCTCGAAGGTTGCGATCGCCGCGCGCGCCGCCGCGACGCTCACCGGCCGCTCGAACTCGGCGTTGAGCGCGACAGAGTGCGCCCGGACGACCGGAACGCGCACCGTGGTGGCGGAGACTTTGAGATTGGGTAGGCCCATGATCTTGCGGCTCTCCAGCATCATTTTCGTCTCCTCGCCGGTGTAGCCGTTCGGACCGAAGGTGTCGACCTGCGGGATCACGTTGAACGCGATCTGATAGGGATACACTTTCCTCGTGAGCGGCTCGCCCTTGGCGTGCGCCTGCACTTGATCCTCCAGCTCGCGCACGGCCTCGGCGCCCGTGCCGGAGACCGACTGATACGTCGCCGCGAAGTACCGTTTCAGGCCAAACGCCCGGTGGAGCGGCCACAGCGCCATGAGCGTCACTGCGGTCGAACAGTTCGGATTCGCGATGATGCCCTTGTGCTGGCGCAGAGCCTCGGGATTGATTTCCGGAATCACGAGCGGCACAGCCGGGTCCATCCGAAACGCCGAGCTCTTGTCGATCACCAGGCAGCCCGCCCTGACCGCATCGGCGGAAAGCGCCCGGGTGACGGGGCCACCGGCGGCGAAAAACGCCACGTTGAGCCCGGCAAACACACCGGGCTTTGCCTCCTCAACCGTATATTTCCGGCCGGCGCAACCCAGGACCTTGCCCGCCGACCGCGCGGAGGCGAAGAGCCGCAGCGAGGTCATCGGGAAATTACGCTCATGCAAGAGCCCAAGCAGCTCTTGACCGACAGCGCCCGTCGCGCCGACGATACCGACATTAATGGATGCGTTTTTCACGAGTGATGCTCCGTTGGAGCAGATCAACAAAACCTGCGCCCGCCTCGGCATCAAGCCCGGAGAGCGGCTTCTCGTCGTCCGGGTAGGCACAGCTACGCTCCAGTTCTTTCGCAAAGGTGCACTGGTAAGGAGCTACGTCGTGTCCACCTCCAAACGCCCGCCGTCCAACCTCAAGCACTCCCTCGGCACTCCGCGGGGCCTGCACGAAATCGCCGAGCGGATTGGCGCCGGCCAGCCCCCGGGCGTGGTCTTCAAGTCCCGCGTCTCCACCGGCCGGCACTTCTCCGAGCTGCCCGAATCCACCGACCACGAAAACCTCATCACCAGCCGGATCCTCTGGCTCCGAGGCTTGGAGCCCGGTGTCAATCGCGGCGGCGAAGTCGACACCTACGAGCGCTACATCTACATCCACGGCACGAACCAGGAGGCCCGGCTGGGCGAGCCGCTGAGCGCCGGGTGTGTGCTCATGCGCAATCTCGACATCGTCGAACTCTACGACGAGGTGCGTCATGGCGACCTCGTGTGGATCGGAGACTGAGCCAAGAATTCAGTTTGCTGGAGGTGGAACGCGACCTCCGGGCGCGTTTCTCCGGCGGACGAGGCCAGACGGCGCCCGGAGGTCGCCGTCCACCTTTCGGTGCTCGTCGGTTCACGCTCAAACTGGAGCCCGACTGCATGGTTCCGGTTAAGTTCCAATCCTGGCGGCGAACAATTCTTCAGCGGCGCGCCCGTCTCACGGATTTTCCCCCGGAATCCGCCGGAGAAACGCGCCCGATCGCCAGGCGTCAATACGTCGCCGCGTAGGGCGACTCGCGAATGACCTTGGCGGACGGGCCGCCATAGATCGAGGTGCCGCTGCCGGTCAGCACCTTCACGCGTTCGCCAATGCCGATCGGTGGCCCGTTTCGTTCCTGCACGATGATGACACTCTGTCCGCCCTCCACCATGACCGTGATTTCCTCGCCCAGCCGGTCGTCCGCCCGCGCGCCCACGTTGCCGCCGAGGACGGACCCGACGGCGCTGGCCACGGCCACCGGCGAACCGGTGATGATTCCCGCCACGGTCGCCGCGCCGATCCGCGAGCCCGCACCAGTCGAACCCGCCGGCGCGCTGGGCGCCCTAATCAAGACGTCACGCACGGAAACGACCTCGCCGCGCTGCTCGCGAATCACCTGGCCAATCTGCGCGCTGTCGTAAACCGGCAGGTTGGACCTGGAAGAGCTGCTGCAGCCGGAGATGAACCCCGCGCCCATCGCCGCGCCGAGAAGAAAAATCGCTTTGGAGTGCATGGACGAAGGAAGAGGTTGCGGCGACGGTGTCGGAATTCGCAGCGCCATCAAGCTCCGCCTCCGCGCTACGGCACCAGCACCCGCGAACCGCCCGGCCCGCTGGCCACGCCCACGCGGTCGCCGACAGCAAACGCCGGCGGTGCCTCCTGCGTCACGACCACCTCCGAACCGCTGTCGAGTTTGATCGTCATCTCCAAGGCGGGCTTGCGCGTCACGGCCTCTTCGACCGCCTGACCCGCCACCGCCCCGACGACGGCGCCCCCGGCCCGGGCAAGATCACGACCAACGCCCTGGCCGGCTGCGCCACCCGCCGCCGCGCCGGTGAGGCCGCCACCATACATGCCGATCTGGCCGCGTTCCCCTTCGACGACGACATTGCTTACCTTTTGCACCGAGCCATACTCGATCCGCTGCATCTGGCCGACCTGCCGCCGGCTGACGACGCGGCTGCTCGAAGGAAGCGTGCAGCCCGTGATGAAAGCTCCGATTAAGACCGCCAAACCAATCAGCTTGGTATTCATAAGTAAGAAGACGCATAAGCTTAGACCGCGGTTTCGGGACGGTTGTTCATAAAATCATGGCCTCGCTTGAACCGTAACCATGCGATCGGAGTTCGAACTTGGAAATCGCAGTGAAAGATGCATCGACAAACTCGAAAAGCCTGCGTGATTCGCGCGTGCTCGTGATCACCGGCGCCGGCATCTCGGCGGAAAGCGGCATTCCGACCTTTCGCGGACCCGGCGGCCACTGGCGCAATCTCGACCCGGCGAAGCTCGCGACTGAGAACGCGTTTCGCGCCGATCCGAAACTCGTGTGGGACTGGTACCGCGAGCGCCGTCAAATGATCCGCGCGGCCCAGCCCAATGCCGCGCATGTCGCCTTGGTCCGGATCGCCGTGCAGTCGCGCGATTTCCTGCTCGTCACCCAAAACGTCGACGACCTGCACCGGCGGGCCGAATGGGTAGGGCAGCGGATTCCCGCCGGGAAAATGGTGCAAATCCACGGCGACATCTTCGTCACCCGCTGCTCCCACTGCGATTTCCGCCGGCGCGAGAATGAGCCGGAAGGCCCTGCCACCCTGGTTCCGCCTTGCCCGAGCTGCGGCGGTCCACTGCGCCCCGGCGTCGTGTGGTTCGGCGAAACCCTCCCGCCACGCGAAGTACAACGCGTGGAGGACTTCCTGTCGCACGGGGCCTGCGATCTTACACTCGTCATCGGCACCACCGCGCTCTTCGGCTACATCGTGCAATGGGCGCTGGACGCAAAGGGCAGGCTTGGCCGGCTGATTGAAATCAATCCGGAGGAGTCACCCGTTTCCGCGTTCGCGACCGAAACCGTCCGCGAGCCGGCGGCCGTGGCGCTGCCGAAACTCGTCGCGCGGTTGCCACGATGGTTCACGATGTAACCCGCCCCCAAGGCGCGTGCACTTTCCCTGCTACGTCGGCTCCGCGAGCCAGCGGTGGAACATCGCGGTGGTTCATTTCATCCCCGCTGCCCGCTGTATTTTGCCGGAAGGAGACGATTGCGGGAGAAACGGCCGGCCGGGTTCCATGCCGGTCGCGCCCGCCTCATTTCGCCAGCGCCGTCACGCTTCCGGGTTTTTGCGGCTGGCCGGAATCCGCGCTGGCGATTGCGGCGAAGCACAGCGCCAGGCCCTCGAGATTGTTGCGACCACCGTGGCCCGGCTCGCGCCCTTCCTCGATCGCGCACAGCAATTCGCCCATTGCGCCCTGGAATCCGCTCGTGAACCAGGTGCCCTCGAGCGCCGGCGCCGCCTGCCCCTCAGCCGTGTGCACGACGACCGTCTGTTCCGACAGGCTGGGGCCCAAACTGCGCAACGTCCCGCGGCTGCCAGCCACCACCGTTCGGTCCTCCTGCCCATGCTGGACGTGCCCGTTGAAATTGAGCCGCACCTGCGCTCCCGGATACTCAATCGCCACCTGCGCGAGCATCGGTGGCTTCATTTTCTGAAACGTCGTGCGCGCCACCGTCGCCCAGACCCGCTCGGGTTGCCGGCCGCGCATGAACCGCGCCGCCATGTCAAACCAATGGATGCCAAAATCGAGCAGGACCAGATGATGGATGTCCTCAAAGACCGTGCCCGCCGTCCACGTGTGATCCCAGTGCAGCGCGAAGTCGACACTCGCCACCTCTCCGATCACGCCGGCGTGGATCGCCGCCGCCATATAGCTGAAGTGGGGCGCCCAGCGGCCGTTTTGGTTGACCGCGAGTTTCACGCCCTGCGCGTCGGCCAACGCGGCGAGCTTCGCTCCCACGGCGAGATCGAGGACAAACGGCTTCTGGCTCAGCACGTGTTTGCGCGCGCGCAAGACCGCCTCGATCGCCTCGACCCGCTCGGCGGGATGCAGGGCCAGGTCGACCACCTCGATGTCATCGCGGCGCAGCACGTCGCGGTAATCGGCCGACACCGCCGCGCCCGGATAGAATTCCATCCGGCGCTTCTCCGCCCGCGCCAGATCGCGATCGCACAGCGCCACGACCTCGAGGCCCATCGCCCGGTACGCTCGCAAGTGGTACTCGGAAATGCCGCCGCAGCCGATCAAGCCGATGGCCGGCCGGTAGGCGCGCGGCCGCGGTGGCAGGTAAGGCAGCACGGGCGCCGCGACTGCGCCCGTGGCCGCAATCGTGCTCAAACCGTAACCGGAATTGGAGTTCGGTTCACTCATGGATTAATTTGAAATTAGCGTTCCAACTTTTTCGGTTTTAGCTGCGGTTTGCGTTTTGGTGGTGGCTGCGCCTCGCGATGAACTTATGCCTTGCCTCTGTATTATACCGTTCGTGATTCATCTTGTGGTGCGAGGAATTTTCCAAGGCATGCTGGCCCCTAGAAGGCGCAGAACGATGGGTGCCTTGATTCGTGGCAATTCGTGTTATTCGTGGGAAAAATTCCGAAGAACTGGGGCGGGAGACCACCAAGGCAGTTGGCCCACGAATTGCACGAATGGGCACGAATGCCGGAGAATTCGGAGGCCCGCTCGAATCGGTTTCCTTTGGTTGCGGCTTTGCCCCGCTATGATGAACTGCCGAGTCCGGGTTCACGCCAGCAGCTTGACCGTTTTCCCAAGCCGCGCACTGAGCACCGCGCTGTCGACAATCTGCTGGCCGATCCGCGCGATCTTCGGCGAGAGCGGACCCTCGATCGGCGCGCCCTCCTGGATGCAATGCGCGAAATACTGAATCGGGTTCTGAAACGGTGGCCGCAATTCGTCCACCGCGATGTCGTCGCCCCGCGGATTCGCGCGCGACTGCACTCGAATCGTTGGCTCGTAGTCGTAGGAACTGATGGTGCCGTCCTCGCCCTTGAGCACGAAGCCGCATTTCGGCTGCGGCTGCAGCGTCCACGGATCGGTGAACGTGCCCCAGCGGGTCTCGAACTTCGAGAGCCCGCTCGCATAGCGCGCAATCGTCACACTGTGCTCGTCCACTTCCAGTCCGTGCGGCACGTCGACGACGGCGGTGACCTCGATCGGTTTTTTGCCATCGTGATACCACGTGCCGAGGGTGGTGCCGTAGCCGAGGTAATCGAGGAGCGAGCCCCCACCCTGCCGTTTCTTGTAAAACCAGCTTTGGCGCTTCATCGCCGGTGTCGGCGTCACCTCGATCTTGTCGGCGCGGTGCCAGAGCGGCCCGCGGTTGCCGTCGTAGTAGTGCACCTCCTGCAAAGCTCCGATGCGTCCCTCCCGCAGCAGCCGGTGGGCGGTGATATGACTGGGATACCACCGCAGCGGCCAGTTGATCGCGAGCAGGCGCCTCGCCTTTTTCGCGGCGGCTATCATCCGATCGGCCTGGGCGAGGGTCGCGGCAAACGGTTTTTCCACCAGCAGGTGGACGCGATGGCGCGCCGCGAGCTCGACATATTCGGCGTGCCGCGCCGTCGCCGGGCAAAGGATCACAAAATCGGGCGCCGTCGCCTCCAGGCAGCGATCCGGGTCGACAAACACCCGTTCGGGCGGAAGGCGGAAATTCTCGATCGCCGCTTGCATGCGCGCGGGATTTTCATCGCAGATGCCGGCGATCTCGACGTCCGGATGCTCCGCGCACTGGCGCAGCAGATCGCCCATGTGCATGTGGTCGAAATTGAGGCCGACAACTTTCAGTTTTTTCATCGGGATAGGTTTTGACAGGGTCGCATGCGCCCGAATTGGAAGATTGTCCGTTGGCGGTAGTTGATCACCGGCTGCCAGCAGGTTCTCAAATTCGGATCCTAATGGCGAGAGTTTGTCAGTAATTCGGCTCACGCTGGGCTTGCGCGCAACGGAAAGCCGTTCCACTTTTCGCCCATGCAAGTACTGATTCGCTTCCCCGACAAGGAGACCGAGCAAAAAGCGCTCGGTAAGCTGATACCGCGGTTCGCTGGCAAAAGCTGGTCGTCGGGCGAAACGATGGTGCCCGCGCCAGCCCTCGCGTTCCTTGCGGCGGAAGGGGTCAGCTTCACCGTCATTGGTCCGGCCCCGTATGAGCGAATTACGTCGATACGAGATTCTCGTGCCGTTGCTGTTTAACGACGGCCGTCCGGTGCCGGAGTCATTGCTCGCCCTGACCTTCACGGAATTGCGCCACCACTTCGGCGCGGCGTCGTGGGAGACGCAAACCCTGCGCGGCGAGTGGCAATACGAAGGCGTCGTCTACCAAGACAACCTCGCCCGTTTTTTCGTCGACGTGCCCGACCGCCCGGAGCACCGCGAATATTTTCGGCAGTTCAAGGAAACGCTCAAAGCCCGCTTCCAACAACTCGACATCTGGATCACGTCGCATCCGATCGACGTAATTTGATGCCGGTCAGCGGTCCCAGAGGCTGCGCGTAGGTTGCGACATGAACCTGTCCGACGGCTGTCACCTTACGTAAGACCGTCGTGCGACGGACACGAATGCGCGATTGCCCCCGCAGCAAAGCGGGGCCAAAGTCGGACCACGACCACACCCATCCCACGCCGCCGCTTGAAGTCCACGCTCTCCGTCCGCACGTTTGACGAACATTGTCGCAGTGTGCAGGAAATCCTCTTCCTCAACAACGCCCTGCTGGAAAACGGCCATGCCGAATGAATGGACGGCGACGCACCGCGAGACTGGGTGTTGTGACTCTCCTTCGCCCGGGCGGCGCGAGGGCGCGGCAGGAGGCATAATGAGGTTGGCGCTCCCGCAAGCGGGATTATTGCCGAAGCAGTCCTGACGCCCCGGACAAGAACCTCGAACCCGGAACTTGGACCGATGCTCATCCTGCCGCGCTTGGGAGCACGATGAAGCGGTGGACGCCCATTGCAACCGCGAACTCGGTCGCCTGCGGAAATGGCACGGCTTCAAATCCGACCCCGGCGGGCGGCCCGCGTGGCATCTGTGCCCATCCGTGATATCTGCGGTTTCAACTGCCCGTGCGGAGGCTGATTCGGCTGCGCGGTCCGACCGGAATTGCGTTTCGCTGGTGGACTTCGCGCGCAGAGCTGCCTAAGCACAAGACGCTGCCGCAGAATTCATTTCCGGATTGCCGGGAGCAATCGCCTCATGGCCATCAAACAACTCGACGCCGAGCAAGTCCGCACCTGGACGCTGGAACAGAAGGATCGCTGGTGGTTCGAGAACGTCTGGCGCGGCGACATGCCGCAGCTGACCGTGCGCTCCGCCCTCACCGGGATACTCCTCGGCGGTGTGCTCTCCCTCACGAACCTGTACGTGGGCGCGAAGACCGGTTGGACGCTGGGCGTCGGGATTACTTCCGTGATTCTCGCCTTCGCGATGTTCAAGATCATGTCGCGGATCGGGCTCGGAGACGAGTTCACGATTCTCGAGAACAATGCGATGCAGTCGATCGCGACGGCGGCGGGTTACATGACCGCCCCGCTGATTTCGAGCCTCGGCGCCTACATGTTGGTCACCAACACCGTGATCCCGATGACGACGACGCTCGTGTGGGTCATCGCGATTTCGCTGCTGGGCGTGCTCTTTGCCTTCCCGTTGAAACGGCGGTTCATAAACGACGAGCAGCATCCATTTCCCGAGGGCCGCGCCGCCGGCATCGTGATGGATGCCCTCCATTCCGGCAACGCGAGCGAGGGCATGTTCAAGGCCCGGGTGCTCCTGATAGCGGGCGCTTTGTCCGCCGTGGCCAAGCTCATGCAGAGCCATGCCGTCATGACCAAGCTCAAGGCGGCGGCGCTGACGATCCCCGAGTTCCTCGACGCATGGATCTACAAGATCGCGACCCTGAAGATTGGCGGCGTGGACCTGCGCGAGCTCACCGTGCGGCCGGACACGGATTTCGTGATGATGGCCGCGGGCGGGCTGATGGGGATTCGCGTGGGCGTTGCGATCATGATCGGCGCGGGCATCAACTATCTGATCCTCGCGCCGTGGGGCATCACAATCGGCGACGTACACGGGAGGGTGGGCACAGACGGCGTCACCCATTACGGGTTTCGCGCGATCACGTCGTGGGCGCTGTGGGGCGGGGTGGCGATGATGACGACGGCGTCGCTGCTGGCCTTCTTCGCCAAGCCACAGATCCTCGTCAGCGCCTTTCGCGGAATCTTCCGGAAGGGGCAAACGGCGAACGGTGACGTCCTGCGCGACATCGAGCTACCGATGAAGGTATTCGTGATCGGCATCCCGATCGTCGGGGCGGCCGTGGTGCTGCTCGCCCACCAGTTCTTTGGCGTGAAGATCTGGCTCGGCATCATCGCCGTGCCGCTGGTGTTCGTCTTCACGCTGATCGGCGTGAACTCGACCGCGCTGACTTCGATCACGCCGACTGGCGCGATGGGCAAGCTCACCCAGCTGACTTACGGCGTGCTCGATCCGGGCAACATCAAGACCAACCTCATGACCGCGGGCATCACGTCGGAGGCCGCAAGCAACGCGTCGAACCTGCTGATGGACATCAAGCCGGGCTACATGCTCGGAGCGAAACCGCGGCAGCAGGCGATTGGCCACGTGTTCGGGATCTTCGCCGGAGCGGTCGTCGCGGTGCCGGTGTTCTACCTCGTATTCCTCAAGGGCGGTCCGTCCGAGCTGGTAAAGGATCAATACCCGATGCCGGCCGTGACGATCTGGAAGGCGGTGGCCGAGGTCTTGACCAAGGGAATTTCCAACCTCGCGACCTCGTCCGCCTGGTCGGCGCTGGTCGGGGGCTTGCTCGGGCTCGCGCTGGAGGGCATCCGGCTGGCGACG
>JACQWL010000268.1 GCA_016209255.1 Verrucomicrobiota bacterium | reverse complement strand
TGGTGGAACGCGACCTCCGGGCGCGTTTTTCGGACGGACACGGCCAGACAGCGCCCGGAGGTCGCCGTCCACCTCTTGGTGCTCGTCGGTTCACTTTCAGAGTGGAGGTCGGTTCCATGGATGCCGCCCGGCGTCGCGCCGGGCGGCATCTGCGCTCACACGTCGCACACCATCGCCGCGTGGCGCAGGGCGAGGATGGGGTCGCTCCACGTCGGGATGAATTCCTGGGCGATGAAGTCGTCGTAGCCCGTCTCGATGATCGCCTTCACAATGGGCGGGTAGTTGATCTCCTGGTTCTCATCCAGTTCGACGCGGCCCGGGTTTCCGGCCGTGTGGTAGTGGCCGATGTAGTCCTTGTGCTGGCGGATGCGGCGGATGACGTCGCCGTTCATGATCTGCACGTGATAGATGTCGAAGAGCAGCTTGAAGTTCGGCGAGCCGACCTGCTTCACGAGATCGACGCAGAAGTCCACATCGTCGCCGAAATACCCCGGGTGCCCCGTCATCGGCTTGCTGCCATCGCGCGAGTTCAGGTGCTCGAAGCAAAGCGTGATGCCCTTTTGCTCGGCCAGCGGGAGCACCTGCTTCCACGTGTCGAGACAGTCCTTGATCGCCTGCCCGCGCTCCATGCCGGCGAATTTCATGCCGGTGAACGTGATGACCTTCTTGCAGCCGACGTCGGCGGCCACGTTGATGCTGTCGGTGAGCTTCGCGATCACCTCCGCCCGGTATTTCGGATTGCACGGGCCGTTGTTGAAACCGTGGCTGCTCACGAGCGAAATCTTCAAGCCCAGCGCCATCGCGTCCTTGTAGGCGGCACGCTCGATGCCTTCGATGCCCGCCAGTCCGATGTCCCGGCAATGTTTTGCGAGCGTCCGGGCGTCCATCGGCTTGAAGCACCAGCCCATGACCGTCTGCTTGAGGTGGTGGTTCTTGATTCTGTAGGCTGGATCGGCGGCGGCCTTCGCGATTGTGGCGAACCGTGCCGTTGCAGCGGAAGAACCGAGTGTGGTGGCGGCGAGCGCGGCGCTGGCACGGAGGAAATTTCGGCGGGTCATGGCGGGAGGGTTGAGGAAGTTGGGGTTGTTTGGAACCGCGAAAGTAGATTTAATCCGAAACAATTCAAATGAACCGCGAAGAAACGCGAAGTGCCGCGAATGAGGGGCAATCTGCGGTCTTCCCGGCACGATGTGCCGGATAAGGAGCTTGCCCGCCTCCGGCGGCGCCATAGGCGGCCAGGGTTTGTCGAGTTGGCTCGTCCGACGGGCCGAAGCGCTTCCGAATCCTCCGCAAACTTTCGCTGGACGCCCGACAAACTCCTACCGGATTTTCTGGTCGGGCAGTTGCTGCTTGATGCCCTCGTCGAGCGGCATCGTGTCGTTCTCCGGCGTAAGGCCGGTGGCCCGCATCGCCTCGGCGAGCTGGCTGCGCAGCCGGGCAACCACGGCGGCGGAGCCCGGGTCGGCGATGAGGTTGCGGCGCTCGGCGGGGTCGGCCTTGAGGTGATCGAGTTCCGCCATGTGCCGATCCGGCGAGCCGATCGATGTGCGGCGTCTTCACGTGCGCCGAGCCGTAGCAGCCCAGCGCATCGGGGCGGAGGTCATCGGTGAGGATGAACAGGACGTTGGGCCTCCGGGGCGCATCGGCTGCGCCGGCCTGGCCGCAGCCGGCCGCGAAAAGAGCGACGAGAATCAAGCAGCGGGGCAACGGGTTCATCGGAGGTCGGATTCGCCGAAGACATTTCGCCGGGCCTGGCGATATTGTCCACGGCGAAGTTGCCGGGCGCGCGCCGCGGCACCATGCTCCGGTCTCATGAAACGAATCCTGGCCCTCGGTGTCCTCGCGGGCGGTCTGGCGCTGGGCCCGGCGTTTTCCGCTGAGCCCGCCAATCCCGCGGCGAGCGCTGCGGCGCGCGCGGTCCTCGACTACTTCCATTCGCTGGGCCGTGGACCCACCCCGCGCATTCTCTCCGGCCAGTTCGCCGATTTTGGCCACCGCGCGAACCTGCGCCTGCTGGAGCAGATTCACGAGAAAACCGGCCGCTGGCCGGGCCTGATCGGGGTGGACTACGCGGATTTTCCCCGCGGGGGCTTGACGTTCGAGGCGCCGAACAAAGCCGGGATCGAATACTGGAAACAGGGCGGATTGGTCACCGTCAGCGCGCATCTCTACAACCCCGCCAACCCCAAGGGCGGCGGCCTGCGCGACCCGGGGGTGAACCTTGCGGACCTGCTGGCCCCGGGCACCGAGACGCACCGCCGCTGGATGCAGGAGCTCGACCAGCTCGCCACCGGCCTGCAAGCGCTGCGGGCCGCAGGCGTGGTCGTGCTGTGGCGGCCGTTCCACGAAATGAACGGCGGCTGGTTCTGGTGGGGTGCGAAGGATCCGGATACGTTCATCGGCGTCTGGCGGCACATGTTCGACTACTTTACGACGACGAAGGGCCTGGACAACCTGCTGTGGGTCTATGGGCCGAACCACGGGAAAAACACCGCGACGTATTACGCGGGCGACCGGTACGTCGACCTCGTGGGCCTCGACGCCTACACCGACTTCGTGGATCGCGAGCACATCAAGGGCTACGACGAGGTGGCGGCGTTGCCGAAGCCCTTTGGCTTCACCGAATTTGGACCGCACGGCTCGCAAAACCCGCCCGGAAACTTCGACTACCGGCGGTTCCTGGAAGGCATCCAGAAGCACTTCCCGAAGACGTGTTTCTTCAAATGCTGGAACGCGAAGTGGAGCCTCGGGGCGAATGAGTTCACCAAGGAAATGCTCAACGAGCCCGTCGTGGCCAACCGCGAGGATCTGCCGGCGGCGTTGTTCAAGGCCGCCGCGCCTGCCGGCGCATCCCGCCCCGGCGCGCGCGGCTGGCCGGGGCCCAAATAGGCGTGCCCCCGCGCCGCAAACGCTCAAGCAATAATCATGAAACTACTCCTCAAAAGTGTCGGCGGTCTCGCCGTGCTGGTTCTCTTGCTCGTGTTGGTGGCGTTTGTTTTGCCGCGCCACTACAAGGTCGAACGCGCGAGGGTGATGAAGGCGAAGCCCGAGGCGGTCCGCCCGTCGCGTTGGCCTCGGCCGGCCAGCTTAGCCGTGTCCATGCAGTCAGCTCGAGGTGGAACGCGATCCGCCAAAGGCGGACAAGCCCCTGTGCGTCCTCCGGCGCATCCGGGCGCGTTTTTCCTGCGAACGCGACCTGAACGGCGCCCGGAGGTCGCCGTCCACCTTTCAGTTTTCGTCTTTACGAGGGAAAAATACGTTCGACTGAATCGTTCCGGCTTAGGCGATGCGGCGTTCACGGGGTGTGGC
>JACQWL010000029.1 GCA_016209255.1 Verrucomicrobiota bacterium | reverse complement strand
ATCCGCCTCGACCCGCTCTGGTCGCGGCTGAAGGACGACTCGCGGTTCGAGGAAATCCTGAAGTCGGCGAAGCCGCTGTGAACGGCCAGGGGAAACGCTCAACGTTTAACGTTCAAGGAACGGACCTGCATCCGATCGCGCGGAGGCGAGAACTTGAGCGTTAAACGTTAAAAGTTAAGCGTTGCGCGTTCCGCTCCGTGGTCGTGCCTCTCCTTCGCCGCCCAAAAGGTAGCGCGATGCTTTAGTCCGCGCTACTCGTGGCGATCGCCGCGGTACGAATCTTGCGGGTGAGGCGCCCATCCCCCACGCCCTGGCCGGTCACAACTCCACCTCGATGGAGTCGCCGTTCACGAAGACCGGGTAGCTTCTGACATTCTCGACGGCCGGCGGACAGAGCACCTGGCCGCTGGTGACATCGAACTCGGCGGCATGCCACGGGCAGATTATGGTCGTGCCATCGAGCGTCCCCTCGGACAGCGGAGCGCCGTCGTGCGGACAGACGTCATCGATCGCGAACACGCGGCCATCGACGTTGAAGAAGGCGAGCTTTCGCGTGGCGACGGTAAAGGCCCGGGCGCTGCCGGGGGGCAGGTTTCCCAAGGTGGTGACGACGTGGCGTTGGGGCATGGCGTTGATTGGTTCGCGGGCGCGGCCACCCGGCGTTGGCAGAATGCGCCCAATCCGGCGTTGTGGAAGAAAGAAGCGTTTCCGATGCCCGATATCGCGGAGCGCGGCTACACCACGAAGTTAATGCGCTGCCAGCGCGCGGTCGGAGCGAGCGGACCCAGCGGCGGATAAATCGCACCGTTTTCTGACACCAATCGCAGCTGCTTGCCAGCGTTGCTGTCGCCCGCGACCAGCAGGCTGATCCGCACGTGTTTAACGTTCAAGAGCGCGCTGGCAAAGCGCGCAGATTCGCCGGCTTGACTGAAACACACGGGCACCGCCGCCAGGGCGAGCCCCGTGGCGTTCACCGGGTGAAATCCTCCCGGGTTCGGCGCGGGCGGACGGGAAGGGGCAGGGAGGGACAAGTTCACCCTTTCGCTACAGCCATCGCCCGGCGGCTCCTGCCGACTGCTTCAATCTCACTTATGTCCCGAAGAACGCCGCGGGTGTTGCCACCGGGCCGCGGACCGAGGCGCACACCCGTCCTCGGCCACCTCCCACTCGCCCGTTGACGGCGATTGGGCCGGAAGTTTCGCTCGTTGCCTTATTACAGCCATGCCGACACGCCGCCAGTGGTTCAATGCTGCCCTCGTGTCGGCGTTCGTCGTCGGCGCCGCCATCCGGCTGTGGCAATATGCACTCAATCCGTCGCTGTGGATGGATGAAGCTTTTCTGGCGCTCAATATCACGGAGCGCGGTTTTGCCCAGTTGGCGGAACCGCTGGCATATAACCAGGCCGCGCCCGTCGGCTTCCTGTTTGCCGAGCGCGCCGCGTTCGTGCAGTTTGGCAACAACGAGTACGCTCTGCGACTTTTCCCGCTGGCGTGCGGACTCGGCGCTCTGCCGCTGTTTTGGCTCGTCGCGCGTCGCGCGCTTTCCGGGCCCGGCTTGCTTGTAGCCGTGGCGCTCTTCGCCCTGTCGCCGGAGGTGATCTTCCATGCGGTCGAAGTGAAACAGTATTCGGGCGATGTGTTCGCGGCGCTGGTCGCGACATGGATGGGCATTCGCCTCTGGGAACGTACGCCCCCGCTGGTGGAGTCGATCGTGTATGGGTTTTTGGGAGCCGCGCTGCTGTGGACTTCGCACGCGGCCGCGTTTGCACTTGGCGGCGTGGCGCTCTGCCTGTTGATCAGCGCAACCGTGCGGCGCGATGGGCCGCGCTTGCTCCGACTCTCTCCCGCCCTCGGTCTTTGGCTCGCCAACGTCCTCGTGCTGTACCTCCTCGCCCTTCGCAATCTGACGCACCATTCGTATCTTCTTGGTTATTGGCGGACGAGTTTCCCGCCTTTTCCTCCGCGGTCCGCGGTCGAGTTCGCGTGGTATCGCGACGCGTTCGTCCGTTTCTTCGCCAGTCCGCTTGGGATCGATCTGAACGTGACGAGCGGCATCGCGTTGGTTGGCGGTGGCCTCGCCCTTGCATGGCTGCATCGCCGGATGTTTTGGCTCCTCGTTGCGGCGCTGCTTGTCGTCGGCGTCGCGTCGGCCCTCCATCAGTATCCATTTGCCGGACGCCTGCTGGTTTTCCTGGTGCCGGCGGCGATCATCTCACTGGGTGCTGGTGTCACCACGCTGTGGAACGATGGCCGGTGGGTATCGCGCGCAGCCGCCGTGCTGTTGGCGCTGGCTCTTGTCGCGCCGCAGGTCGCCCCCGTCGCCCGGAATCCGGCCCGCGGTCGCAGTAACCATGACCTGCGCCCCGTGCTTCAGCAGGTCGCCGCGCAGCGGCTGCCGGGCGACAAGATCCATCTCTATTCGATGGGCTGGCCGGCGTTCACCTACTACGCCAAAAAATTTGGCCTGGCCAATGTGCCGCTGACCGTCAGCCCCTCCCGGGATGAAGGCCAGGCCTCGCTTCAAGCGAATCTGCAGAAACTGGCTGGCAGCGGCCGGGTGTGGATCGTGTTCTCCCACATCGCCGCGGCCAAGCAACGGCAGGACGATCGTGTTTTCAGCCTGCAAGTTCTCGATGGCATCGGCCGTCGTTTGCAGGGCATCGAGGCCGACGGGGCGTGGGCTTACCTCTATCAACTCTGACCGGGAGCGCTCCTGTCCGCACATCGCTACGCACTGCGGCGAGGCGGTCTTCATTTTCCGCGGGGTCAACTGCAGGTCCACGGTACGGGCCTCACGTGCATTTGCGCCTCGTGGTTGCGCGGGCTCCACCGGAGATTCCATTTGCTCCGGGCGAAGCGGCGCGCCACGGTGCGCGGTTCCATGAGCGACATCCCGCACGACATCACGCACGACCAGCACGCGGTGCGCCGGCAGAAACTGGCCGATCTGCGCGCGGCGGGGTTCGACCCGTTTCGCGCCAGTTTTTCCACCACCCACTTCTCGGGTGATGCGATCAAAGCCCACGTCGACGGCCAGGACAGCACGGTCGGCGTCGCGGTCGCGGGCCGGCTCGTGGTGATTCGCGACATGGGCAAGAGCCAGTTCGTGAAAATCCTGGATCAACAGGGCCAGATCCAGCTCTACGTGAAGAAGGATGTCCTGGGCGACGAGGCCTACACCGCGTTCAAGAAGCTCGACCTCGGCGACATCCTGGGCGCAAAGGGCATGCTGTTCCGGACCAAGACCGGCGAGGTCACTGTGCGCGTCGGGAGCTACACGCTCGTGGCCAAGGCGCTGCGGCCGTTGCCGGAGAAATGGCACGGGCTCAGCGACCCCGAGCAGGTGTACCGCCAGCGCTATCTCGACGTCATCGTCAATCCGGAGTCGCGGGCGCGGTTGATGCTCCGGTCGCGCGTCGTTTCGCACATCCGGCGTTTTCTGGAGGAGCGGAAGTTCATCGAGGCGGAAACGCCCGTGCTCGAGGCGACGGCGGGCGGCGCGGCGGCGCGGCCGTTCGTGACGCACCACAACGCGCTCGGGGTGGATTTCTTCCTGCGGATCGCGACCGAGCTGCGGCTGAAGCGCCTGCTGGTCGGCGGATTCGACCGGGTGTTCGAGATCGGGCGCATTTTCCGCAACGAGGGCGTCTCACGCCGGCACAATCCCGAGTTCACGATGCTCGAGGTCTACGAGGCGTACAGCGACCATCGCGGGATGATGGCGCTCATCCGCGATCTGCTCATGTCGCTCTGTCGGGACGTGCTCGGCACGAGCGAAATCAAGCATCTGGCGAGCGGGCAGGTGATCAATTTGGCCGGCGAGTGGCGGGAGGCGAAGTACAAGGATCTCCTGCGCGCCGAGACGGCCGATCCGGAATGGTTCAGCCGATCGAACGCGGAAAAGCTCGCCGCGGCCGAAAAGCTGGGCCTCGCGATTCATCCCGGCTGGGAGGGCTTCGAGATCACGAACGAAATCTTCTCGAAACGGATCGAACCGAACTTGATTCAGCCGACGTTTGTCACGCACCTGCCGCGGGAGTTGTGTCCGCTGGCGAAAATCACGGCGGACGACCCGACGACCATCGATGTGTTCGAGCTGATTGTCGGCGGCATGGAGATCGCGCCGGCTTACTCGGAGCAGAACGACCCCGACGCGCAGCGCGAGATGTTCGAAAAGCAGGCGGGCGAGGAGAAGCAGAGCATCGACCAGGACTTTCTGCTGGCGCTCGAGCACGGCATGCCGCCGGCGGGCGGCATGGGTGTGGGCATCGACCGGCTGTGCATGCTGCTCACCGGGGCGGAAAACATTCGCGACGTGATCCTGTTTCCGCAGTTGCGGCCGGGCGGGTGAGAATTGCGGATTGCGGATTTCGGATCGCGGATTGGGCTTGGTGCGCCGCGGCTTCGGAACTTAACCCGCAATCCGAAGACCCGAATCCGCAATCCGAAATCCGCAATCCGAAATCGCCGATGCCCTGGTATCTCTACCTCGCCCTGAAGCAGCTTTTCCCGACCGGGCGGCGGTTTCCGTTTTTCACGGTGATTTCAATTCTGGGGGTGGCGCTCGGGGTGGCGTTGCTCATCGTGTCGATCAGCGTGATGGGCGGTTTCGGCCACGAAATCCGCCGCATGATTGTCGAGACCCAGGGCGACGTGCAGGTGCGCGCGCGGGGCCTGATCGAGAATCCCGCCGAGGTGCGGGCGCAGCTCGCCCAAGTGCCGGGCGTCGTCGCGACCACGCCGTTCGCCGAGGGCGTCGTGCTGCTCGAACACGCCAGCCGCCCGGCTTATCCGAACGTCCAGGGCGTGTCGCTGACGCACGTCGGCCAGGTCATTCCGCTCCGCCGCTATGTGCGGATGGGCTCGCTCGACCACCTCGACGACGAATCGATCATCCTCAGCGCCCAGCTGGCGGTTGCCATCGGCGCGCGGGTGGGCGACACGGTCGAGCTGTATTCGCCGCTGCTGCTGCAAAAGCTGAGGCAGGACGAGATCTTCCTGCCCCGCGGGCTGCGCGTCGCCGGCATCTTCGAGGTCGGGCACCAGCAGCTCGACAGCACCGTTGTCCTCGTGACCCTGCGGCTGATGCAGGACATCTACGGCCTCGGCGGCGCCGTGCACGGCATCAACATCAAGATTGCGCCGGACGCCGACGCGGACGGCGTTGCCCGGGCGATCAACCGGATTCTGCCGGACACGCTGCGGGCGCGCTCCTGGGCGGAGCTGAACCAGGATTTTCTCTTCGTGCTGCAGCTCGAGAAAAACATGATCTTCTTTCTGCTCACGTTCATCATCGTCGTTTCCGCCTTCTCCGTGACGAGTTCGCTGCTCATTGCGGTGGTGCGGAAGACCCGGGAGATCGGCCTGCTCAGCGCGCTGGGCGGAAAGCCGCGCCACGTGGCGGCGTGCTTTTGTTTTCAGGGTTTCCTCATCGGCCTGGGCGGCACGATCTTTGGCCTGGGGCTGGGCTTTGCCGCGCTGCACTTTCGCAACGACATGGTGACCGCCTTCACCAAGCTCACGTCCAGTGAGACCGTGCTGGCGCGGTTTTATCAATTCAGCCAGCTGCCGTCCTATTCCGCCCCGGGCGATGTGACGGCCATTATCGTGTGCTCGATCGTGATTTCGACGCTGGCCGGGTTGCTGCCGGCATGGCGGGCGGCGAAGCTCAACCCGGTGGAGGCGCTGCGGAGTGAGTAGACGCCGGCTGGGCGGCGAACGCCCGGGCAACGCTCAACATTTAACGCTCAACATTTAACGCTCAATGGCCGAGCCCGCGCGATCTTCCGATTCGTTGAACGTTGAACGTTCAGCGTTGAATGTTGAGCGTTCCGCCGGAGGCGGCCCCATTCTTCAGGCCCGCGGGCTTGCCAAGAGCTACCTCAGCGGCGATCGCCGGATCGAGGTGCTGCGTGGCACGGATCTCGACGTCGCGGCCGGCGAAAGCGTGTCGATTCGCGGCGAGTCGGGCTCCGGCAAGTCGACGCTGCTGCATCTGCTGGCCGGCCTCGATGCCCCCGATGCCGGGACGCTGGCGTGGGCGGGCGCGCCGATCGTCGCTGCCGATGCGACGGAGCGGCGCGCGACGTATCTTGGCATGGTGTTCCAGTCCTTTTATTTGATCCCCGAACTCGATGCCTTGCAGAACGTCTTGATGGCGTCGCGCATCCTGGGCCGCCCCGGGCCGGCCGACCGCGCCCGCGCCCGCGAGCTGCTCGGCCGTGTCGGGCTGGCCGGGCGGGTGACGCACCTCCCGGCGCAACTTTCCGGGGGCGAGCGGCAGCGGGTCGCGCTGGCGCGGGCGCTGATGAATTCGCCGCCGCTCATCCTCGCGGACGAGCCGACAGGAAATCTCGACGAGCGCACCGGCGACACGGTGATCGAACTCCTGCTCTCGCTCTGCCGCGAGACCGGCACGGCGCTCGTGCTCGTGACGCACAACGCCGCCCACGCGGCCAAGACGCATCGCGGGCTGTTTTTGCACGACGGGGTGTTGCGGTAGCGCGGGGTTTTTGCGGCGCGCCGAGACGTTGGCGAAGGCGGCCGGGCGCCGTCTGGCCGCGTCCGCTGGAGAAACGCGGCCGGATGCGCCGGAGGCCGCACAGTGGCTTGTCCGCCTTTGGCGGATCGCGTTCCACCTCCAACCAACTGAATTCTGACGTCTCAGCGGAGTGAAAGCAGAGCGACACGTTGGCGCCACACACGTCGCCACTTTTTCCAAGAGACAAGGAACGCTGCCAGCGGGCCAATCGACGCGAACCACACGGTCGCTGGCTCGGGGATGGCGGTCGCGCCGATTTGCAGCCCGATGCCGTCCGGGCCGGTGACACCGGACACGACGGTGGCCGTGAACGACAGCGAGGCGAAGTCTCCGAAGAAGATCACCGTGCCGTTCGCGTCTGTGTAGCTTGGCCAGTCGTCATTGTTCAGTTCGCCGGTTACCATATTGCCTGCCACGTGCAGGCGACCGTCATCATTTTCCCACGTTGGCGTCTGCCCGAACGCGAGCGCCGAGGCCAGTGATGCAAAATGCAGCGTTGGATTCCGTACCTGGCTGCTGAAGGTAATGGTGTAGCTCAGACCCGCCTCCGAGCCGTTGAACCAGACGATGTCCGACAGCGACAGAGCCGGGCTGTAATAGGTATGATCGAATTTGGTCGATGAACCGTCGGTGACCCCTTCGGTAACGGTGCCGCCGGAAAACTGAACGGTGACGCTGCCAATGTTACCGGTCGCGACTGCGGAAATAGAGGTCCAGTCGGCGAACACGGTTTGGGCACGCCCCATGTTCGAAGCCATAAATGCGGCGAGACTTAGAAATGAAAAGTGGCGCAGTTGGCGTTCAGCGCGCAGGCCACAGCGCAGAAACCCGGCGGCGGGAAGAAACGCATGGGGCGAACCGCAGACGTTTGCGAGGAGCGATTGCATTTGGGGTCGAGCGCGTGGTGCCGCCACCCACAGGAGTGCCGCAGTGTGGCAGCGAGCATCAGGCTTGACTGTGCATTCATTGGCCAAGCCTGCGCATCGCTTGCCAGAGCGAGAAGGTATCCGTCGCGCGAGAAACAGAGTGCGCCGACCGAAGCGAAACCGCTCGCGCCGACGAACCGACGGGCAAGCCCGAACCTATTTTTCGAACTGCTTCACTACTTCCTCAGGCCGGCGAGCCGTCACGTCCGAGAATTTTCGAAACTCCCGGTCTTCCGTGACGACGAGACAACCCCGCGCCTTCGCCAACGCCGCCGCATAACAGTCGATGAAATCGACATTCATCGGGCATACTTCCGGGCCGCATAGGCGTGTCGCGCCGCCTTGAGCTGCGCCGCGCTCGGCGGCTTCTTGTCGGTCTTCAAGCTGCCGTAGAGTGAAGCTGGCGGGCAGTTTCCGTTGGAGAAACGCGCCCGGATGCGCCGAAGGCGCACAGGGGCTTGCTCGCCTCAGGCGAGTCGCGTTGCCACCTCGAGCCAGTTGAAATGTTACGCCGGAAGGGGGCGGCGGGGCTGACCCGTTACGGATAACGCGCTGCCGGCGCGCCCTGTTTTCGTATGGCGGTCACGACGACCGCCGCTACCGTCCGGCCATGGCTTCAACCAGAATCCGTTGTGGCGTCGCCGGGGTCGGCTCGCTCGGCCAGCATCATGCGCGCATCTACGCCGGACTGCCGGAGGCGGAGTTCACCGGCATCTACGAGCCCAGCGATGCGCGGGCGGCGGAGATCTGCGCCCGATACCACTGCCGACGTTTCACATCTTTGGACGAGCTCGGCGACGCGTGCGATGCCGTGTCGGTCGCGGTGCCGACGGACCAGCACGCGGCGGTCGCGCTGCCCCTGCTCGCGAAAGGCTGCCATCTTTTGATCGAAAAACCGATTTGCGCGTCGCTCGCCGAGGCCGAGCAGGTGCTGGCGGCGGCGCGGGCCCACGGGGCGATGGTGCAGGTGGGGCACATCGAGCATTTCAACCCGGTGATGGGCTTTCTCGAGCAGGAGGTGAGCGCGCCGCAGTTTATCACCGCGGAACGGCTCGCGCCGTTCACGCCGCGCGGCACCGAGGTCGGCGTGGTGCTCGATTTGATGATTCACGACATCGGCATCGTGCTCGAGCTGGTGAAATCGCCGGTCGCGACGATTCACAGCGTGGGGGTGAGCGTGCTGTCGAAAACCGAGGACATCGCCAACGTCCGGATCCAGTTTGCGAATGGCTGCGTGGCGAATCTCAGCGCGAGCCGGATGAGTCTGAAGAAAGTGCGCGAGATTCGCGTGTTTCAGCCCACGGGTTATTTCTCGTTCGATTTCATGAACCAGAGCGGCCACCTCGTCCGCAAGGCGGGCATGCTGGAGTACGCGGCGAAACTGATGAGCGGCGCGGTGCAACCCGGGGATTTGGCGGCGGTGCCGGTGGAGCCGGTGCCACTGGAGAAGGGGGAGCCGCTCGCGCTCGAGCTCGCGCATTTCGTCGAGAGCGTGGCGCAGGCGAAGCAGCCGAAGGTCGGCGGGGCGCTGGGCAAGAGCGCGCTCGAGGTGGCGATCGCGATCACGGAACAGATTCGGGGGGCGCGAACCTGAGGCGGATGGGTTGGACTGACCAATTTGGTTTTGGGTCACCCCTGCTGGGAACATCCAAGCTCCAAGCTCCAACCTCCAAGCTCCAATGAAGCTCCAATCGTCCAATTTTCCGCTGGTAGCCTGCTTGGAGTTTTCCGCTTTTGCAGTTTCAATGGAGGTTGGAGCTTGGAATTTGGAGCTTTTGCCCTCCGTCAGCACCGACAACGCGCAATTGTGCCCCTCGGGTTCCGGCTGCCCGGATGATCATGGCGCTGCGCAAGCGCAGGCCCTGCGCTTCGGCGCCGCGCCTGGTGTTTCGCGTACGGGAATTATCGCCGCCCCCTGAGCATGTCTGACCAAGACCAACGCCCTTTTCCGTTCCCACCGCCGCAGGGCGGGCAGGTCGACGTGCTGATCGTTGCCGGCGAGCACTCGGGCGACGAGCATGCGGCGCGGATGGTGCGCGAATTGCGGACGAAGCAGCCCGATCTCGCAATCGCGGCGCTGGGCGGCCCGCAATTGGCGTCCGCCGGGGCGCAGGTACTGCATGACCTCACCGCGTCGTCGGTGGTCGGGGTCTTCGAGGTGTTGAAGAATTACCCGTTCTTCCGGGCGCTCTTCGCGGAGACGCTGCGCTGGATCGCCGGGCACCGGCCGCGCGCGGTGTGTCTCGTCGATTATCCGGGCCTCAATCTCCGGCTGGCGGCGGCGTTGCGCGAGCGCGGGCTGTCGGCGAAGGGCGGCGGAAAAATCAAGGTGCTCTACTATATCTCGCCGCAAATCTGGGCATGGAAGGCCGGACGGCGCTTTGCGATGGCGCGCGATCTCGATGCGATGGCGGTGATTTTCCCCTTCGAACCGAAATGTTACGCCGACACGGCGCTGCCGGTGGAATTTGTCGGGCACCCCTTCATGGCGGCCGACTACGTGTCGCCGGTGCGTTACGATCTGGCCGGGCCGGTGTTGTTGCTGCCGGGGAGCAGGCGGCAGGCGGTCGGCCGGATTTTTCCGCTGCTGCTCGCGGGCCTTCGCGCGTTCGGCGAGCGCGAGGGAGTCGTGCTTTTCCCAAGCGACGACATTCTCGACGCCCTACGCGCAGCGGGTCCGCCGGCAAACGTAAAGCTGCTTCCGGTGGTGGAGCGCCGGGGAAGAGTTGCCGGCGGTTTCGGGCGCCCCATCGCGGGCGGTTGGGGCGCGCACCAGGCGGTCGGCGGAACCGGACCGACCACTTCGGTCACGGCGTCGGCCGTGCTCACGTCGAGCGGCACGATGTCGATGCATTGCGCGCTGGCGGGCATCCCGGGGGCAATCGCGTACCGCGCCAATCCACTGACCTACGTGCTCGGGCGAATGCTGGTGCAGGTGGAATCCCTCGGCATTGCGAATCTCCTCCTGCGGGAGCCGATGTATCCCGAGTTTATCCAGGGCGCGGCGATCCCGGAGGCCCTGGCGGCGGAATTGCACGCCTGCATCCACGACTGGACGCGGCGGGCGCGGACGCTGGCCCAGGCGGAGCGGTTGCAGGCGTTGTTGAGCGTGCCGGCGAGCGGGACGGCCGCGGACTGGCTCGCGCGGCAACTCGCTGATGGTCGATGATCGACGACAAACAAGGTGGTGTTACGTGCATGACGGGATGACCGGAGCCGATTCGGCACCCTGACCAAGAGAAACTTTAAACCACAAAGACCCAGCGCGGCGAAGCCGCAGCCGAATGAACCAAGGCGGTTTTAAACGCTAATCTGCGCTAATGCCCAGAATCAAGGGCGAGTCGATTGCGTGCGTGCTTCGCCTTATCGGCGAAGCGGGACGGCGCAGAGTGGATTCCAGGATTCTATCAGCGGAGATTAGCGAAGATTAGCGTTCCAAATGGTTTGGGAGAAAATGCACGCAGGAAAACGCCATCTTCGGATATTGCAGTACGGAGGCGCAGAGAAACCCAAGAGGGAACGGATTCTTCTCTGTGCCCTTGTGGCTTCGCGTTCTCCGCGCGCTCCGCGTTTCAAGGTGTTTGGATTTGTCGCACCGCCGCGCAAAGAATTCGCCAACCACCGCGATTTTGCTTTCTTGCCGGGAGACGGCCCACCTCGACCGCCCGACGTCATCCCGCCCGCTCAGGAGCCGGGCGCTGCCGTGGCTCGTGCTCGCGGGCGGGCTCGTGCTTTCGGCCGCGATCTGGCTTTCCGTCCGGATGGAATTGCGCCGCCAGGACGCCGCGCGTTTCGAGCGCTTGCAGGAGCGCGTGCTGGCGGCGATTGACGCGCGTTTTCATGCGGCGGAGCAGGCCCTGCACGGGGGGCGGACGCTGGTGGCCGCCTCGGGCGAGGTGTCGCATGCGCGGTGGACACGCTACGTCGATGCCACGATGCGTTTCTTCGATCCCGGCGTGGTCGGGCTCGGTTTCGTGCAACGGGTGCCGCGAGCGGAGTTGGACGCGGTCGAGGCGGGGATCCGTGCGGCCGGCCGGCCCGAGTTCACGGCCCAACGCGCGGGAGACCGCCCGAAGGTTTTCCTCGTCACCCAAATCGAGCCGCAGTCGCGCAACGCCCAGGCGCTGGGCAAGGATGTGGGCTCGGGCACGACACGGCGCGCGGCGGCCGAACAGGCGATGCGCACGGGCGCGGCGATCATCACGCCCAAAATCAACCTGGTGGAGGGCACCGGGAGGGTGCCGGGGTGCCTGTTGTTCCTGCCGGTCTATGCGCCCGGCGCGGCCCTGACCGATCTCGCAGCGCGCGAGCGGGCGTTGCAAGGCTGGGTCTATGCGTCGCTGCGCGTCGATTTGCTGTTGCAGGCCGCGGCTGCGGTCGGCGATGGCCAGGTGGATTTCGAGGGGTACGAGAGCGCGGACGCGACGGCGGAAGGACTCCTCTTTGACGCGGACAACCGGATCCAGTTTGACAACGTCAACTGGGCGAAAAGCGCGGGCCGGCAGGCGGTGGCATTCGAAGCGTCGTTGCCGGTGCCGGTGTATGGGCGCACGTGGCTGGTGCGAATGCGAACCAGCCCCGCGTTCGACCAGCGCGGCAATCGTGCGCTGCAGTGGTTCATCCTCGGGGGCGGCGTGCTGCTGTCGTTTTTTGGCGCGGGGTTCACCTGGGTGCTCGTGCACGCGCGCGGCCGGACGCTCAAGCTGGCGGGCGAAATGAACGCGAGCCTCGTGCGCGCCGAGGCCGAGGCGCGCCGGCTGGCGCTGGTGGCAAGCAGCACCGCCAATGCAGTGACGCTGGCGGACACGGATTGGAGAATCGAACGGATCAACGCCGCCTACACGCGCCTGCTCGGCTACACGCTCGACGAAGTCCGGGGCCGGCGCCCGGGCGATTTTCTCACCGGGCCCGAGACGAATCCGGACGTCATCGCCGGGATCGCCGCCGCGGAGGCGAAACACCCCGGCGTGTTTCAGGCGCGGTCTCATCCCGAGGATCTCGCCCGCCAGCAGGTCCTGGTCGACCAGCTCAACGCCGGGGAGATCGATCCTTCACAATGGACAAGCGCTACCTCCATCGCGACGGCAAAGTCGTCTGGGTGCGGCTGAACCGCCGGATCTTCCGCGACGCCGACGGCCGCCGGACGGAACTCAACGCCCTCGTGGACATCACCGAGCTTAGACGGCATGCCGCGGAACTCAGCGCCGCCAAGGAGGCCGCCGAAGCCGCCAACCTCGCGAAGAGCCAGTTCCTCGCGATGATGAGCCACGAGATTCGCACGCCGATGAACGGGGTCATCGGCATGACCTCGCTGCTGCTCGACTCGCAGCTGACACCCGAACAGCGCGATTACGTCGAGACCATCCGTTACAGCGGCGATACGCTGCTGACGATCATCAACGACATTCTCGATTTTTCCAAAATCGAGTCCGGCCGGCTCGAGCTCGAGCAATCCGAATTTGTCCTGCGGGAATGCGTCGAGGGCGCGCTCGATCTCCTGGCGCCAAAGGCCGCCGAAAAAGCCCTCGATCTCCTCTACGAGGTCGCCGACAGCGTGCCCGGCAGCGTGCGCGGCGACACGACCCGCCTGCGCCAAATCCTCGTCAACCTCCTGAGCAACGCGATCAAGTTTACCAAGCAAGGCGACCGCGAGGAATGCCTGGCCGCCGGTATGGACGACTACGTCAGCAAGCCGATCAAGACCGAGGAACTCGCCGCCGCGCTCGAGCGGGCCCGGGTGGCTGTGGCGAGCCGGTAGGCGGGATGTTTCGCACCGCAGCACGTGGCCTCAACCAAAGCCCGTCGGTGCGCATCTTTCTCTTTCCTCTTTCTCTTAATCCCTGGTCGCCTTTGGCACCGCCGAAGGCGGGTAAACCCTGGTCGCCTTCGGCGCCGCCACAGGCGGGTGAACTTTCTCCTCCGAGAAATCCCGAGTAGCCGAGAAAGAGAAAGATTAAGAGGAAAGAGAAAGATCAAATCGCGGCCGCCGTTCAGCTGCGCGATGTGGGCACCGCGCCCCCATCGGCAGTGTCTTTTTCCGTTGTTGGAGGGCGGGTGCCCTCGCCCGCCACTGGCGTTGGAGGATGCATGCCGTCGGCCGCCGTGGGCATTCGATTTGCCAGCGCCGCCACCTGCGGCGCAACGTGCCGCCAGAGCGCGTCCGCCTTTTCCGTCACAATCGCGCGGCACTTCACGATCTCGGCCTCGCGCGCCGCGCGGTTCTGTTCCGCGATCTTCGCGAGGTCGTCGAGGTTGTAGAGGAAGACATTGTCGATCTCGGCCACCGCCGCGTCGATGTCGCGCGGCAGCGCCTGGTCGATGAAAAACAACGGCCGGGCGGAACGCTTGTGCATCGCGGCCCTCGTGGCGGCGAGCGACACCACGAGGTCGGGCGCCGAGGTCGCGCAGACGACGACATCGAATTCCGCGAGCCGCGCCTCGCGTTGCTCGAACGGCATCGCGCTCGCCCCGAGCGCCGTCGCGAGCTCCATCGCGCGTTCGAACCGCCGGCTGGCGACCGTGAGGGCCGCCGCGCCGCGACTTTGAAACGCCTTGGCCGTCTTCTCCCCGATGTCGCCGGCGCCGAGGAGGAGGATGCGCGCCTCCTTCAGGCTGCCGAAGATGGTCAGCGCGAGATCCACCGCGACATTGGCCACGCTCACCTGGCCCTCGGTGATCGCGGTGTGGCTGCGCACGTGCTTCGCCGCCTGGAAGCCTTTTTGGAAAACGCGGTTCAGGACCGGCCCGGTTGAGCCCCGCGCCTGGGCCGCGGCGTAGGCCTCCTTCACCTGGCCGAAAACCTCCGTCTCGCCGAGCATCTGGGAGTCGAGCCCGGCCGACACTTCGAGCAGGTGCTGCACCGCGTCGCGGCCGCGCAGGCTCAGGCAGATTTTTGCAAACTCCGCGGCGTCGAATTGCTGCCGCGCGCAGAACGCCGCGCTGACCGCCGCCGCCGCGTCCGCGTTCGTGGCCACGCCGTAGAATTCCACGCGGTTGCACGTGTTGAGGACCGCGAATTCCTTCAACGCGGCCATGGACGTGAACTCGGCGTGCAAGGCCGCCGCCGCCTCCGCGCTGAGCGAGAGTTTTTCCCGCACCGCGAGCGGGGCGCGATGGTGCGTCGCGCCGATGACGAAAAAGCCGTCGGCGCTCATGCGTGCGCCTTGGTCGCAGCCGGGGGCGCGGCGTGGCGGCTCTGGTCGACCGGCCCGAGGGAGAGCAGGGCGGCGGCGAAGAGTCCGAGACACGCCCAGGCGAAACGCCCCGCGAGCAATCGTTCGCCGAGGCGCAGCCCGAAAACCGCGGCGTAAGCGAACCACACCGCGACGGTGACTAGCAGCTTGGCCGAGTTCACGACCGACGTGTCGCGCAGCCAGTACACCGAACCCACGGCCAGCGCGGCGGCGAGGATGGTCACGCCGGCGCCGAGCAGGCGTACGCCGATTTGATCGAGGTCGATGATCGAGGGCAGAAAGGAAAACCAGCCGCCGAGATGCTTCTTTTTGAGCGAATAATTGCGCAGCAGGAACATGAGCGAGGTCAGGGCGAGGAGCGCGAAGACGCCGTAGCTGAAGAGCGCCAGCGCCGCGTGCAGTTCGATCCAGGGGTTGCCGCCGAAAACATTCGATCGCCGCGTGACATCCCAGGCGGGAATGGCGAGCGACACGAGCGTCAGCGCTGCCGACAGGCATGAGGTGAAATAGCCGAGCAGGCTGGCGCGAAACGTCACGCCGACGACGAGGTAGAGCGTGACCGCCGACCACGCGGTGAACTGGAAAATCTCCAACGTGTTCCCCAGCGGACAACCTCCCACCGAGCGGCCGCGGATGCCGAGCCCGATGAGTTGCAGCGCGTAACCGGCGGCAATCAACGTATAGGTGGCCACACCCGCCGGACGCCCGCTCCGCAGCAACGAAAACGTGCCCTGGACGAATCCCGCCAGGTAAAGTCCGGCGGCGGCCCAGAGCCAGGTGCGGTCGGTAAGTTCAGCCAGCATGAGAACGTCACGCTAGGGTGTGCCCCGCGCGGCGCAAGTCTGCGGGGGCGCCGTCGCAAATCATGCGGGGATCTTGGCAAATCTTGCGCGGGCGGGCCCGCCGGCCGGCCGGGGGCAACGCGGCCTGTCACATCGCCGTTACCTGCCCCCGGCGAAATCACCAAATTGTCGAGTAACCCAATAGGTTACTCGACCCATGAACTTCCCTACGGACATTTGGGAATAACCCGTCAGCGAACCCGTGAGACGAAGAAATAGGCCGCGCCGAGCAAAACCGCTGTCTGACCGAGGATGCACAGGAAGACCCAGCGCACGAGTTCGCTCTTGACCGACTCGAGCTTCACTTCGAGTTCGCGGCGCACGTCGGACAGATCGAGCTTGGTGGCCAGCACGTCGCGCTGCGCCAGCAGTTCGATCTCGATGGCTTGGGCAAACGCGCGGGCCTGTGGAGCGGTCACGTTCGCTTCTCCAGAATTTCCAGCGTGGCAGCTTGCATCGGGGCCACGAATGCACCGGGTGCCGCGCACCGTCAAGCCCGCCAGGAGCCATCCGATGCCGGCTCAGCCGTAACGATGCAGTCGAGATGTAGGGGCGT
>JACQWL010000274.1 GCA_016209255.1 Verrucomicrobiota bacterium | reverse complement strand
CTCCGGCGGCGCCAAAGGCGACCAGGGTTTTGCCAATAGCCCGGACGCTCCAGGCGGCTGAGACCGCCGCCAAGATCATCGAACACGCTGAGGCTGCGCATGAGAGAAGAGTGTGAAAAGTCCGGGCTAACGGCGCGCACTGCCATCGGTCGGGTAACCCAATAGGTTACTCGGATACTTGGCGGTCTTCCGGCGGAGAGCAACCGACTGACGTTGGCTTGGGAGAGGCGGGGTGCCCTCGCACCATGCCTGCGGTCGAATGGCGGGTTGGGTCACCCGTCCTCCGTCGGCCGGGCACCGCCCGGGAATTGCGCCCCGGTGAATTTTGAGCCATGGCCCAGAATTGGGCGGCGAAGAGACGGCTGGAGTCGGGGCGAAAACCGTGAAGGCTTTCCGGCCAACTTCCGTCCCCATGAACCAGATCGATCTCAAGGAAAAGAACGCGGTGATCACCGGCGCGGCGCGCGGCATCGGTTTCGCGATCGCGCAACGCCTGCTCGCCTCCGGCGCGCGCTGCAGCCTGTGGGACAACGATGCCGCCGCCCTCGAGGCCGCCGCGCGAACGTTGAACGATCCCGATCGCGTTCATACCGTCACGGTCGACATCACCGACGAGGCGCAGGTGGAGACGGCCACGGCGGCGACGCGCGCGCGATTCGGCGGTGTCGATATCCTCGTCAACAACGCCGGCATCGCGGGCGTGTCGAAAAAACTCTGGGACTGCACGCCCGCCGAATGGCGCGCCGTCATGGAGCTCGACCTGTTTGCCGTTTTCCTGTGCTGCCACGCGATTGTCCCGTTGATGCTGCCGCGCAACGCCGGCCGGATCGTGAACGTCGCGTCGATCGCGGGCAAGGAGGGCAACCCGAATGCCTCCCATTACAGCGCCGCGAAAGCCGGCGTGATCGGGCTGACGAAATCGCTCGGCAAGGAACTCGCGCCGACGGGCATCCGGGTGAACTGCATCACGCCAGCGGTGATCGAGACGGAGATTCTCAAGCAGTGCTCGCCCGAGCACGTGAAGTACATGCTCTCGAAAATCCCGCTCGGGCGGCCCGGCACGGTGGACGAGGTGGCGGCCCTGGTCGCGTGGCTGTGCTCCGACGAGTGCTCGTTCAGCACTGGCGCGGTCTTCGACATCTCCGGCGGCCGCGCGACGTATTGAGGTTTTCGCGCCGCAAAAACCCTAGTTTTCCGCCTCGGGCGGAGTCGGACACACGGGGTCAGTCCGCTAGTTGTTAATTTGGGCCGCCGCCAGCGTGATCGCCCGCGGTTTCGATTTAACATATAGCGGACTGACCCCTTGGATCTGCCGCGCAATCGAGCGCCGCCCCTTCTACGTAACCAAGGACGGCAAGGGAAAACCCATCATGGCGTTGTTCTCCTGACGGCGCCGGAGTCCGGTGGTCCATGCACGGAAGCCGGTATGAAACCGGCTAGTCTCCTTGTTGCGTCGAATCTATTTCCCAGCCGCCGTCCGCCGGGCCAGGGAGATCAACAGGAACAGGGCGATCGCGACGGCGCTCAAGATGATCGCGAGAACCGCCGGCCCCGCCTGCTGGTAGACACTCAGCGAACCAAGCAACAGGAAGAATACGCCGGACAACGAGAGCGCGATTCGCACGAACCAGCCGGGACGCAGCTCGCGCGGCAGCAGCGTCGAGTTGATCACGATCGTGTGCCAGCAACTGAATCCCAGGGCGATGTTGAAACACATCGTGGCGTAGACAATCAACTTGCCCGGATTGAGCGACAACATGACGAGACCGAAAATGGAGAATCCCACGAGCACACGGACATAGACGCCCTTGATCGCCTTGGTGTCCATTTTCCGCATCCTCCCGCTGCTGGTCCAAAACACGTCGACCCAGCGGCGAATAATGCCGTCGACGGACGTTGACACGGTGGGGGCTAGGACGAGAAAGCCGCAGAAAATCGTCATGAACCAGCAGAAGTTGCCCAAGCCTGCGCCCGATGCCGCCGTCACAGCGTCCCGCACTCCGCCGGCCGTCATGACCGCCGCGGTCCAATCGCCTGTTTCGGTGCCGTACGGCAGAAACTGGACGGATAACATGGAGGGCAAAGCCAACCCGATGAAACACGCCGGAAGCCAGACGACCAGCTGGTCGCGCATCACGTGCCGATACCACTTGCGCCACCTCGGCAGCGACTCGCCGTCGACCGCGAAGACGCAGCCGACGTGCGACAGCGCCAAGTTCGTCCCGCCGATGGCGCTGGGGATGGCGCCGACATGGTGTCCCATTCCCCAACCTTGATCCCGGGTATAGTTGCTCACGGGCGTGTTGGACAGGCCGCCGGAACCGGCGATCGCGGCGAGCGCGGCGATCGAGCCGATCAACGTGAAATCAATCCGGGGGAAACCGCGACCCTCGGCCAGCGCGACGAAGATGTTGTCGATATTGCCGCCGCGTACGCGCGGGATATCCGCCGCGACCTGGACGGGAACGCTGCCGAACTTCAGGAAGCCCGTCCCGATTTCGATCCAGGTGTCGGGAGTCGAGAAGAACGCGGCCAGGAGCAGCAGAAATCCGAACACCACGACCAACTTGAATGTCATCACGACGCGGAGCGAGTGGTAGATCTTGCCGCCGAACAACAGCGGCACGAGGGCGCCCAGAAAGATGACGTACGCCAGTCCCTTCATCAGCCAGAAGTCGCTGGCGACTTCTTCGGGCCGCGGCACGACGCCGCCCTTGATCAACGTCGCGACCGGCGTCGCCGCGTTGGCCGCCAGATAGGGAAAGACACTGCCGAAATCGAACAGCAGATACGCCACGAGCCAAAAGCGCGGACCCGGCAGCGTGCGAAACTTGCCCGAGAAAATCGGTTCGCCCGTATAGAGCGTGTAGCGGCTGATCTCGATGTTGTAGATTACCTGGCCCAGCACCGACAGCGTCGCCAGCCAGAGGAGCGCTCCGCCGTAGACGGCCGTCACCTTGGGCCCCACCAGCCACTCGCCGCCCCCGATCGCCGCGCCCCCCATGACCAGGCCCGGCCCGAGCATCGCGAACCAGTTCTTCCAGGTGAACGGCGGCGGTTTGATCAATTCGCCGGTCGTCCATTGCGGCATCTCTTTTGCGCCCGGATACGGCGCGGCAAACTTCCCCGCGGACGGGGACTCGAGCGTTGCATTTGATTCCACGGTCGGCAATTTTCCCTCGCCGCCGTTTTGACACCCGAGCGGGCGTGAATCGTAGGTTTGCGGGGTGGGTGACGCCGAATCTCGATGTGGCTGACGAACGAAGCAAGTCTTAATCCGGCGGATTGATGAGCATGTGAGCATCGCCGCTCAGAGGCGGCCGGGCCCGGGCGCCCCGGCTGCCCTACCCCGGCCAAACAGTTCGAAGGTTGTACGACGCCCCGTCTCCGGTGCCGCCGGAAACCTTGGTATGGTAGGCTCAAGGATGAATTCGAATGTCGCTCAACCGTAGAAGCGTCTGGCCACCACTCCTTTTTTTCTTAGCTGCCTTCTCAGAATGCCGGTTTCTGGCCACAGGTTCTGCTGCAGAGCCCGGAAAACATCCCGCCTCGCCCGCGCCAAACAGGAAACGGCACACCACCATCGAGGCGAAGTTCCACGCCGCCCCCGTCAACGCGGTGAACGTCGACCACATCACCACCACCTTCATGAGCACACTGCGCGGCCCGAAGCGGTCGCCCATCCAGCCGCCCGGAATCTCGAACAGGGCCTACGAAATCGTGAACGCCGAGAACACCCAGCCCATCTGCGTCTCGGTCAGCTTCAGGTCGCTCCGGATGAGCGGCGCCGCCTGCGAAATGCACACCCGATCGATATAGGTGATGATCGCGAGCACGATCACGAACGCGAACATCACGTGGCGCGCGCGGGACGGCCGTGGTGCCGCGACGCGCGCGGGCGTCGCACCGGCGGCATCGGCAGCATGACGGGGTAACACGCACGGTTCGGTGACCGCCCGGGCCCGCCATGTCAACCCGGCAGATGGCGCGGTGTCCGGTCGCGACCGCGCCGATTTTCATATCGCCAAGCGTCTTCGACTGGCTGTTTTCCGCACAGAGGTCACCGAGCAATCGTATGTTCTCTGTGACCCGGACTTGTCCGCCTCAGGCGGATTGGGCCTCCGTGTGCTCTGGGTCAAAAAATCTGCTGCTTTGATTGCGGCGTCAGCAGCGGTAGGCCTGTTCGGGTTGGGTGCGGCCCCTGACTCAACGTTGGGCCGGCCGGCCTCCTGCAGGATCAACCCGCCCCACCCCGATCCCGCATCGGCTGGATCACCGCCGCCATGTCCCTCTCCCCGTGGCCCGCGGCCATCGCCCGACGAAACGCGTCGAGCGCGGTCGCCGCCGTCGCGAGCGGCTGGCCGCAGCCCGCCGCCTCTTCGATCGCGTAGCCGAGATCCTTTGCCATCAGCTTGAGCAGGAAATTGGCCGTGAAATCCGGCGCCGTCATTCTCGCCGTCACCGTCTTGAACAAGGGGCTGCCCGGCGCTCCCTCGGTCAGCACGGCAAGCGCCTTCGCCCGGTCGACGCCGCTGCGCTCGATCCACACCAGCGCCTCCGCGGCCGCGACCAGCTGCACGCCGCAGACAAAATTATTGACGAGCTTGACGAGCGCGCCGGCGCCGGTCGGCCCAAGGTGCACGATGCTGCGGCTCATCGGCGCCAGCACGGGCCGGATCTTATCGAGCGCCGCGGCCGGGCCGCCGGCGAGAAGATTCAGCTCGCCGGCCGCTGCTGCGCTCTTGCTGCCCGTCACCGGCGCGTCGACGAATTCGCACCCGCGGGCCGCCGCCGCCTGCGCCAGCTCATTGATCCAGCGCACCGTGAGCGTGCTGCACTCGACCAGCACGGCGCCGTGCGCCGCACCCGCCAGCGCGCCGTCGTCGCCGAGCCACATTGCGCGCGAGGCGACGTCGTCCGCCACCATGCTGATGACGATCTCCGCGCCGGCCGCGGCGTCCCGAGGGGTTTCCGCCACGCGGGCCCCGGCGCCCGCCAGGGCCTCGGCCCGGGCGCGGTTGCGATTGTAGACGGCAAGGGCAAAGCCCGCGCCGAGCAGCCGGCGCGCCATCCCGCCGCCCATGATGCCGAGACCGAGGAATGCGATGTGGGGTTGGTTCATTCAGGAGAGCGATCCGAGATTGCAAAGATGCACCTCACGAATATCTGATGCGAACATGAACACGACTGTCATTCGCGAGCGTCTCGCTTTGGACACGAAACCGTTCACCTTGCGGCTCTCGGATGGGCGCAGGCTGCCGGTACCCCACCCAGATTTCATCGCCGTGGGCCAGAGAGTAATTTACGTCATCGGGAAGAACGACACGACCAGCCGGATCGACCCGTTGCACGTGGTTTCGATTGAGGAAGGGACTGCCCACGGCAACGGCGCGAAGCGCTGAGGCACGAGCGCGCGTGGCGGTGTGGCGCGATTCGCGTATGACCGTCCCGGTGTTCATTCGATTACCTTGAATTTCTTCAGCGCCTTCTCGTCGATCGTGAGCCCGAGGCCGGGGGTGTTTTCGTCGAGGTCGACGTAGCCGTCTTTAGCGACGGGTTCACCCTTGAAGATATACCAGAACAATTCGTTGCCGACCTCGACGTCGACCGGCGGGAAATACTCGGCCATCGGCGAGTTCAAGCTGGCCATCACCACGTGGTAGTTGTGCATCTGGCCCGCGTGCGGAATCACCGGTATCTGGTGCGCCTCGGCGAGCGCCGCGATCTTGCGTGCCTGCGTGATGCCGCCGACGCGGTTCGTGTCGAACTGGATGTAGTCCACCGCCTCCGCCGCGATGAGTTCGCGGAAGCCGTGCAGCGTGTGCTCGTGTTCGCCACCCGCAATCGGGATGCGCCCGCGCCGCCGCAGCTCGGCGTAGCCGCGGATGTCGTCCGGAATCACCGGCTCCTCGAGCCAGCGGAGATTGAACGGCTCGAGCAGCGGCAGCATCCGCAGCGCGTAGTCGCGCGTCCAGCCCATGTAGGCGTCGGCCATGACGTCGATGCCATCGCCGACCGTCTCGCGTACCGTTCGCACGAGGGCGATGTTGCGCTGCATCCCCTCCGCGCCATCGACCGGCCCCCAACCCATGCGCAGCTTCATCGCCTGGTAGCCTTCGCGTTTGTAGCGCGCGGCCTCGCTCGCGAGTTCTTCAAGCGGCGTTGCGTAGAGCCGGCTCGCGTAAACGGGGATGCGCGGCTTCGTGCGCCCGCCCAGCAGCCGGTACACCGGCTGCTTCGCCGACTGGCCGAGCAAATCCCACAGCGCGATGTCGACCGCGCTGATCGCGACCATCGCGATGCCCTTGCGCCCATAGGCCATCGTTTTCCGATACATGTGCTGCCACAACAACTCGAGGTCCCACGGGTCGGCGCCGAGCAGCAGCGGCTTGAATTGCCGGTCGATCAGTTGCTTCGTGAGCTGCGGCGCGAGCGCGGCGTTGCCGATGCCGACGAGCCCGTTGTCCGTGAAAATCTCGACAATAAGCCAGCCGTGAAACGTGAAGCTGCCCATCGTCGCCGGCGTGAGCGACGGCGCGAGCAGATCCATCGGGTTCGTGCAGAAATGCGGCGGCAGCGGGACCGTCTTGCCCTTCCACTGCACGACGCGGGTGCGGATTTCCTTGATTCTCATGGCAGCGCAAAAAAACGCCGCCGGGAATCCGGCGGCGTTTTTCGAAATCAGCCGGGGCTCACTTCTTGTCCTTCTTTTTTTTCTGGAATTCCTTGTGCGCCTTCTTCTGCTGGTCGCCCATCGCGCCGACCAGTTTCTTCGCTTCCTCATTATTGTTCGCCTTGAGGGCCGCCTCGACCTTGCCGACGAGGCTGATGAAATCCTTCATTTCCGCCTGGTAAGCGGCCACGAATTTGGCCTGCTCCGCCGCGGGCAGATCCGCCTTCTTTGCCGGCTCGAACTTGAGGGCGGCCTGGGTGTTCTCGAGAATGATTTTAATCCGCTCGAGCGAGTCGGCATTCTTCGTCGGATCCTCGACCTGGCGGCGCAGCCGGCGAAACGCGCCGCTCATTTTTTCCATGCGCTTGTCCAGCTCGGTCTCGGGCTCGTCCTCACTCTTGGACTGTCCGGCCTGGGCCTGGACGCCCGGCACGATGGCCAGGGCGCAGATGAGGGTTAGTAACAGAACACGAATTTTCATGGATGATGGTGGGTGACGAGGCAGAATTGCCGGCGAGCACAAAACGCAATCACCGCCCTGGAGGGCAATCGGAATCGTAAGCGCCGGTCTGGTCCCGCCCCCGACGCCCGCCAACCCGAAAAGTTGCGGGTCGGCGTGAAAACTTCCGAAGTGGATTCTTCGCTGCGCTCAGAATGACCCGGGAAAACCTATTTTGAATACACGCCTCAGACTTCCGGATTCCCTGCATTAGCCAAACTCCTAGTCGTGGCCGAGGCGCCTTGCGGTTTGCGATTCTCCGCCCGCGGGCGATATTGGCGGGGCAATGAGGAGGTGGCTTCCAATCGCGGTCGCCGGTGTGTTTGCCTGCACGGCAGCTGGCGCGCAGGGCGGGAAGGTGAGCCTCATCGAAATCGACGGTGCGATCGGACCCGCGACGGCCGGTTATGTGTCCCGCGCGATCAAGGAGGCCGCCGCCGCCCAGTCCCAGTGCCTGATTGTCCAGCTCGACACTCCGGGCGGGTTGCTCGATTCCACGAAGGATATCG
>JACQWL010000266.1 GCA_016209255.1 Verrucomicrobiota bacterium | reverse complement strand
CCGCAGTACGGTAACGTGGCGGCGGTTCGGTTGCTGTATAGACTTGGTTTTTTTCATCCCCTGCCTTTTGGCAGGTCAAGACCCGGCAGCCGAACCGTTTTTTTGCTCGTTTTCGCGAATTCCTGTGGGACGGTAGTGAAAACATAAAGAGGTGACTTTCTGCGATCCTTTCCCATGCTCGCCCGCCGTCGCCCCAACTTCCCCATGAAAAGAATGCTGGCTATGCCGTTGGTCGTGATGACCGTCGCCGCCACCTCCGTTCCGGGTGTCCTTGCCCAGACGGCGGGACCCAATTCGCCGATTAAAGTGATCGAAGATCTGCCCGTGGCCGCCGGTCCGTCCAAGGATGCCGCACCGAGACCCGTGCACACGCCATCGCCCGCCTACCCGGCCGAATTGAACGACAGCGGGCGGAACGGCGAGGCCACCATCGAGGTGGTCGTGAAAGCGGACGGCACGGTAGGTAACGCAACGATCCAATCGGCCGACGACCCGGCGTTCGGGCAGGCCGCCCTGGCGGCGGTGAAAGATTGGAAATTCGAGCCCGGCTTGCGCGAAGGGGCGCCGGCGGAGAAGCGCGTGGCGATCCCGTTTCACTTTCAGGCGCCGCTCGAACAGCAGTTCAACGCGGCGTTCAAACGCAAGGTATTTGGCGAACTTCCCGAACCTGCCCTGACCGCCAAGGAATTCGGCGCCAAGCTCAAGGTGAAGGACAAGGCCAAGCCCGTCTATCCGCGCCAGCTCGGCCGCTCCGGGGTGAAGGGAGATGTCAAGGTCGCGTTCGTGGTGACACCGGAGGGGAAGGTCGTTAACCCGCGGATCGAAGGGGAAGCGAAGCGCGATTTGATTCTCCCGGCCGTTGTCGCCGTCGTGCAGATGACCTATCAACCGCCGATCAAGAACGGGAAGGGCGTTTACGTCGAGGCGACCACGACCGTGCATCTCGAACCGCCATCCAGCCCCGTCGGTCGGGGCAGTCGCGGCGGCGGCCGCGGGGGCCGCGGGAGCGGCGGGGGTGGCATCGGCGGCGATGACAACGGCTTTGGTGGAGGAGGCTTCGGAGGCGGCGGTGGCGGCAGAGGCGGAGGTTTTGGTGGCGACGGGGGCCGGCCGGATTGACGCCCGCCCGCGCCACCTTTTCCATCTCCACCGGGCCGCGGATCTTGTCCCGAGGCACTCGCCGCCACCCTGCTCGCACCCCCGGATTGTCGATTACCTCACCGTGCAGAAATGTTCTGACGCTGCGCCTCGCGGGGATCAGTCTTGCGCTTTTCGCCGCGCCAGAATCTCGCCCGCCTTCGTCTCGTCGAGCGCACCCTCCCACTTCGAAACGATCAGGGTCGCGACGGTGTTGCCGATGAAATTGGTGATCGCGCGCGCCTCCGACATGAAACGATCCACCCCCAGAATCAGCGCCATGCCCGCGAGCCCCACGACGACGGTCGTGAAGATGATCGGCCCGATCAGCATTTTCACGAGATTCACGAACGCGTCGCCCAGCGGCTTCAGTTCGACGCCCCACGCGGGCTTCACGTAACCCAGGATCGCGCCGAGCACGATCCCGACAAGCACCTGCAGATAGAGCGTGTTGCGGATCGCGGGCTTTCCGTTGTCCGCAGCTGGGTCGGGATGGGGGAGCATCCGCGGCGAAATTGAGTGACGGCCCACCCCCCGTCAAAGCTTCCTCGCGGGCGGTAGCGGGTCAGTTTGAAAAATTTCAGCGGCGGCGCTTGCCGACGCCCGTTTCCACGTCGCATGAGGAGCGTCGGCGCGCGACGCCCCTGCATCTCGACCGCAACTTTACGGCTTGGGATGAACTCACCCGACGAGTGAAAACGAGAAATCCGATTCCTTCATTTCCACGCTCTGTATCCCTGTTCGCGATTCGTGTGACACCGCGAGGAATTCTCCAAGGCAGGTTAGCCACAAAAAGCACGCAATGCGCATAAACGGACCCGCCATTTTTTGCGCTTCTTGTGCGTTTTGTGTGTGGCCGTCCGTCTCCGAGTTCTTTGGTTGCGGTTTCGCCTCTCGGTGACCTCTGTGACGAACCGCCGAATCTTGGTCAACGCGGCGCCGCCCTCGCCGCGGCCGTCCACGCCTCGAACGTCAGGACGGACTTCCTCTGCTCCCACTCGGCCGGGGTGAACACGCTCAGGCTCTCGCGTTCGTAGCCGGGCACGCCCTCGCCGATCGCCCGCGTGCCGCCCTCGCGTTCCTCGGTGGCGTAGAGTCTGTCCATCGGCACGCCGTGCGACTGCGCCCACGCGCCGATATGCGTCTCGGGCAGCCCGCGAATCGTCGCCTCCGTCCACTGCGGAAAATCGAGCTGGCGCTCCAGCCACAGCACCGCCGGCCGCGTCAGCCAATACGGCCGGTGGCTGGTGCCGTCGGTGAAGCCGAAGTCAAATCCGCCCCCCGCCGCGCCGCGCCGCGCCCCGACGCGCGCGCGCAGATCCTCGAAGAAATCGTCCTGGGTCTGCGGCATGTTCACGACGGTGTCTTTGCGGCCGTTCCAGATCAGCGCAGGACCGCGGGCGGCGTGCAGCGCGTAGATCGCTGCGGGACGATCGCCGAGAAAACTGAGTGAGCGGTAGGGCAGCCCCTGGCACATCGGCTTCGATTTGTCCCAGTAGCCCTCTGGACCGTCGAGATTGCCGCCGCCGGCCATCACGCACACGCGCAGCCGCGGCTCCACCGCCCCGGCGAGCGCGAGGACAAACGAGCCGAGCGAGTAACCGGCGGCGCCGATGCGCGTGGCATCCACTTCCGGGCGCGAGGCGAGATAGGAAACCGCCTGCTTGACGTCGGTGATCATCAGGCCCCCGAGGCGCCGGGCGAGCACCGCATCGCCCTGGAGCCGGTCGTGCTCGCGCGTCCCGGATTGGCGCTTGGTGTTGCGCTCGCCCTCGCCCGCCTGGTCGTAGGTGAGCACGGCGGCGCCCGCCCGCGCAAACGCGATGCCAGTGAAAAAGGCGTACCACGCGTACTTGTCGCCGCCGTGGCCGTTGACGACGATGAACGCAGGGATCCGGCCGCCCTTCGGCCGGGGCGCGGGAAGATAGAGAATCGCCGGCACGCGGGTGCCGAGTTGCGTCGCATAGGTGACGGCCTCGGCCGCGACCCCGGGCGCGGGCGCGAAGCGACGGTGGGTTTGCGCGTCGAGCGCCGGCAGCGGGTCGGGCACGAAAAAATTGGCGCGGATCTGCACGCGCAATTCAGCGGTCTTCGCCGGTGTCAGCGGCTCGGCGCGAACCATGATGCCGAGCATCGCCGCCGAAGCGAAGAGCCCGGCACGACACCACCACCCGGCGGCGGTCGCTCCTTTTGGCTGGGATATTGGGTTCATTCGAGATGGGTTCGATACACCGAAGCTTGCTTCGACTTGGGTCGGAAAGTCGAGGCGCTGTTAGTCCCGTGGAGCGCCTGCGTCTCGCCCGCCTCACGCCCACGGATCGAACAACACCTTGATCGCCGCCTTGCGCTGCAACAGCGCCACGCCCTCGGCGTAGCGGCTGAACGGCAGCGTCTTCGTAATCAGGGGTGCAAGCCGCAACTTGCCCTCGACGATGAAGCGCAACGCCGTCTCCGCCGCCGCGCGATTGTGATCGCCGTAGCCCATCAACACCAGGCCCGGCCCGAAAAGATGCCGCGCTGCAAACCGCACCTCTTCCCGCAACACGCCGAACAACGCCACGCACCGCCGCGTGCGATCCATCAGAAACTCGATCGAGGCCGGCACACCCGTGAGGTCGATCGCGTCATCGAGCGCGCCCTCGCGCCGCGAGGCCGGCCACGCCGCGGCGTCGGGCGCCATCGTCCGATGCGCCCCCAGCGCCGTCGCGAGCGCGCGTCGCTCCGCCACCGGATCCAGCCCCACCACCTCGACCGCACCATGCGCCCGCGCCAGCTGCACGGCCACCAGGCCCGCGGGCCCAAGACCGCTCAGGCCGATGCGCCGGCCCGTCACGCCCCCGAGCGAAGCGAGTTGCTGAAACGACACCTCCACGCACATCGCGAGTTCGAGCGACGCGATTTCCGCCGGGCCCAGCGTCGCCGGCACCTCGAGCAAATCGTCTTCATGAAAGGTGTTGAACTGCGCGTAAAAACCCTGGCGCGGTTTGCCGGTGTCGCGCCACGCCACCACCCGCGCGCCCACGCGGAGTTTCGTCACGCCCGGGCCGAGCGCCGCCACGTCGCCCGCGGCCTCGTGCCCCGGTTGTCCGGGCAGATACGGATACTCGAGCTTCATCCCCGGAAACATCGGCCGGCCGCCGAAAATGTGCATGTCCCAGTGCGGGCAGGTGGCGACGCCGAGCACGCGCACGCGCACCTCGCCCGGGCCGGGTTGCGGCACCGGCGCGTCCCGCCACCCCGCGCGGCCGGGCGCCTCGATCTGCAGGATCTTCATCGTCGCGGGAGGATTCATCGGGAGAAAACCCATGGGGCGGGTAACCTATTGGGTTACTCGATAATTTGGCGGTGCGCGTTGGCCCGCTCCGAGATTTGCATCACACGTCGGGTAACCTATTGGGTTACTCTGTAAATTGGCGGTGTTCGCGCGGGCAAGTAACAGCGTCGCACCAAGCCGTGAGAATTCAGTCGAGGTGGAGCGGCTTGACCTCAAGCCGCTAAACGTGCGAGCGACCGGATCAAAGCGAGTTGGGGTCAACTCGCTCCACCATTCAGTGGCTTCCTTTTCAGAGGTGAAACGAGCTTCGACTGAATCGATACGGCTAGGTCGGACCGGGTGAGTGCCGTTGCCCTGCTCACTCAATGGGGCGCGCCGCAGCGGCCCAATAGACAGAGTCCGTTGTCCCCCTCCATGCTCATCCGTGTTCATCCGTGATTCCTGCTGGATTTTTCTGTCTCAGGCGGCGCCGCGCGAGGCGGGCCAGTCGAGCACGACGCCGAGCACGGGCTCGCTCTTGGTTGCGATGATCCGCCACGCCTCCGCGGCGCGTTCGACCGGAAAGCGGTGCGTGAGACAGCCGAGGGTGTCGAGCCGGCCGTCGGCCACCCACGCCATCGTCGCCTCGAGCCGTTCGCGCGTGGCACCCGACACGAGGTCGAACGAAAGTTCAAAGTTGCGAAACGCCTGCAGGCTCGTTTGCAGATTCACGTCGCCCGAGGGCCGAAAGAAACCGGCGATCACCACGTGGCCTCCGCGAACCATCGCCGGCAGATAAGCCTGCCGCACGCGTCCGACCTTCTGATACCCGGCCACCATCGGAAACGGCGCGGGGTCGCCCGGCCGCCACGCGACATCGCCGGACAGCCGCTCGCCCCGCAGAAAGGAGCCCTCGGTGCCGTTGCTGATCCAGGAATGGTGCAGCTCGACGACATCCTCCGCACCGGGCTCCGGGCAGTTTATTTTCTGCCAGGCAACCTGGTTGGGACCGGTGAAGACAACCGCGTTCGCTTCCATGAGGGTCCGCGCATCCCGGCGCATACCACGCGACCGCACAAGCTGAAAGGCCGCGAAATTTAGGCCCAGGCCGGCACCAGCCCGACGGCGCGCCGGCCCGCGGCAAACGCCGCCTCGTTGAGCGGGAGGAGCGCGACCTTGTCCTTCAGCACATGGCGCAGGGTGTCGAGGATGCGCCCGGCCGGGAGTATGTCCGTGGCGGCCTGCAGCGCGCCGAGCGCGACGACATTTTTCACCATCGGTCGATCCAGCGCGGCAGCGAGCTCGGTCAACGGCACGCCGAGCACGCGCCGGTCCGCCAGCACAGAGGGCGGTGTGGTGACGACCGTGCTGTCGTAGAGGATCAGCCCGCCCGCCGGCACGGAGGACGCAAATTTCGTGAGGCTCGGGGCGTTGAATGCGATCAGGATCTGTGGCGCGGGGGCGGCGGGATCGAGGACCTCGGTTTCGGCGATGTGCACGTCGGCATAAGAGGTGCCGCCGCGACTCTCAGGGCCGTAGCTCGGGATGTGCGTGGCGTCGTAGCCCTCGGCCACGGCAGCGCGCGTGAGCAGCAACGCCGCGGTTTGCGCACCGTCGCCACCCGAGCCAGCGAGCTTGAGACTGATGTCCTTCCGCCACGAGGCCGGGCGGGGAATGTCCGCCGCACCCGTCCGGCCGGCGAGACCATGGCGCGCGCCTGTCTCGACCTCCGCCGTCAAATCGGCGCCGGCGAGGGCGAGGATTTTTCCGGGATCGTAACCCGGCGTGGTGGAATGGAACCACGGCTCGACCACCACGTCCTTCTTCACGCCGAGTGGAAACACCGGCAGCATCTGGTCGCGCACCCACGCTTCGGCCTGCTCGGGCGTCATCTTGAGGTGCGTCGGACACTCGGCGAGCACCTCGATGAACGCGTAGCCGCGGCCCTCCACCTGGAGGCGCAGCGCCTTGGCGATCGCCCGGCGCGCCCGCACCCGCTGCTTCGCATCAAAGAGCGCGACACGCTCGACATAGACCGGGCCGTCGAGCCGCGCGATCAACTCGGCCATGTGCAGCGGCTGCCCCATCGACGGCAGACGGCCAGCGGGGCTCGTGGCCGTCTTCTGGCCCATGAGCGAGGTCGGCGCGAGCTGGCCTCCCGTCATGCCGTAGATCGCATTGTTGATGAAGATCACGGTGATCGGCAGGCCCAGCTGCGCGATCGAGATTGTCTCGGCGAGACCGATCGCCGCGAGGTCGCCATCGCCCTGATAGCTGATCACGACGGCGTCGCGATTGGCGAGCTTGTGCCCGAGCGCGACGGCGGGCGCGCGACCGTGGGCGGCCTGGGAGTTGGCGACATCGAAATAGTAGTGCGCAAACACCGAGCAGCCGACGGGGCTGATCAGGACCGTGCGATCCTGCACGCCGAGTTCGCCGATGACCTCGGCAAGATCGCGGTGCGCGATGCCATGACCGCAACCCGCGCAATAGTGCGTGCTGTGGCCCTTGAGGCCCTGGCCGTGGGCGTGACGCTCGAAGTGGTCGTAGAAAACGTTGGCACTCATGCGAGGGCCTCCTGGGTTTTCAAAATCTTCGCGAAAATCTCGGACTGCTGCGGCAGGATGCCGCCCTGGCGGCGAACCGACGCGATCGGCGGTGGCACCATATTGGCGTGGCTCAGCGCGAGTCGCAGCTCGTCCTCGAGCTGGCCGGAGCTTGCCTCAACGACCACGATCTGGCCCACGTGCAGTTGCAGGCGCCGGAGCGCCTCGATGGGAAACGGCCAGAGCGTCACCGGCCGGAACAACCCGGCCTTGATGCCGGACTCGCGCGCGTTTTCCACCGCGCCCTTGGCCATCCGCGCCGGCGTGTTGCAGGCGACGACCAGCACCTCGGCGTCCTCGCACCGGTAGAGGTCCGCGCGTTGCTCGCGCGCCGAGATCGCGGCATACTTGGCGCTGAGATGGAGGTTGTGCCGCTCGAGGTCGGGCTCCGCGAGTTGGATCGAGCTGATGAGATTATGCCGGTGTCCCCGGTCGCCCCATGCCGCCCAGGCGGGCAGCCCGGGCTTGCGCAGAAACCCCGGCAGCCGCACCACGCCGGTCATCTGGCCGAGATAGCCGTCGCCGAGGATCACGACCGGGTTGCGATAACGGAAACTGAGCACGAAAGCCTCCATCGTGAGGTCGAGCATCTCCTGCGGGGTGCTCGGCGCGAGGACGATGGCGTGGGTGTTGCCATGGCCGAGTCCGCGGCAGGCGAGCTTGATGTCGGCCTGCTCCGGGGCGATGTTACCCAGGCCCGGGCCGCCCCGCATGATGTTGACGAATACGCCGGGCACCTCGGAGCCGATCAGGTAGCTGATGCCCTCGAGCATGAGGCTGAATCCGGGGCCGCTGGTGAAGGTCATGGCCGGCACGCCCGCCCCGCCGGCGCCATACATCATGTTGACCGCGGCGACCTCGCTCACCGCCTGCACCCACGTGCCGTCAAGTTGCGGCAGAATCTTCGCCATGAGTTCCGCGCCCTCGGTGCTGGGCGTAATCGGAT
>JACQWL010000265.1 GCA_016209255.1 Verrucomicrobiota bacterium | reverse complement strand
CCTTGGGTTTTCCACCCGCCACCCGCCCCTTGGGATCGACCAAGGGGGGTTTTAAGAGTTTCAGTGAGCGCGTTGAGCAGGCGATCGGGTTTGGCCTGCCCGTGCGCCGGAGTGCGCCGACCTGCCGACTGACGGCAAACCTCCTACCCTGCGCTCGCCTGGTGCCGATCGACTGCAAGATTCAAAACCCCGTCGGCAGACCCTTTCAGTTCAATCAGCCGTCCCTCTACGGCAACCAGTACACTTCAACCAACGCCACGCCACTTGCGTTCGCGCCGACTCCCGAAACCTGCGCGGTGTAGGCGCCGGGCGGGAGCGTGAGGAGCAGCACGGCGTCGCGTGAGCGGGCGACGAAGGGAAACGCGCCGCGCTCGCCGAACACGTTCACGAGCTCCGCGCTCGTCTGCCAGTTGTCGCTTTCGGCGATCGGCGTGGCGCCGCTGAACAGCGTGAGCTTCGGATCGGCGAGCGTGCCGGTGACGCCGAAAGTGCCGAGGATCGGGCCGGCGGCGCGGATGAGCACCGTGCGCGCGGTGGTGCCGCCGATCACGAAGCCGGCGATGAGCGTGTTCTCGCCGGGCGCGACCTGCGTGCGCGCGGAGACGTTCGAGAGTCCGCGCGCGCCCGAACCTGCCGGCGCGGCGTTGCTGGCCTCGACGGAAAGCACGGCCGTGCTGCCCAGCGCGATCGTTTGCGACTGCGGCTGCTGCGTGATCACGGGCGCCGTGACCGGTCGCGCGACGCCGACGACCGCGCGGATCATGCCGTCGCTCTTGCTGAGGATGTAGAGCTCGCCCGCGTGATCCATCGCGAGGCGGATGTCGGCCCGGCCGCCGCCCGTGAGGTCGGACACCTTGGCGGAGCCAGGCAGATCCGCGTCGCGGCCGCCGCGCGCGTGATATTCGCCCGCGACGATTTCATGCATGCGATCGTAGCGCTCGAGCACGGTGATCGGCGTGCGCGGGTTGTCCCATTCGAGCTTCAACGAGTGAAACGCCACGGGCGTGGACGCATTGCGATCCGCCACGGGGAGCGTTGCGTTGCGATCGGCGGCGGAGAGCATCTCGACGAGATCGGCGTAGAAGAGCTCGCCGGTCGTGATGTCGCCGAAGACGAACTTGCCGCGCAGCTCGGTGAGGCGCGTGCCGCGGTAGACGAAGCCGCCCGCAATCGCGTCGCCGTAACCGAGCGCGGGACTGTGCGGGTATTGGATGACGGGGTTGAGGTAATTGGGCGGCGGCGGATCCGTGACGGTGACCGGCGGCGCCCCCCGGTTGGCAAGGCCGCTGCCGACATCGAAGAAAAACGTGCCCTCGCGATCGCCCCAGCCGTTGTTGCCGCCGCGGCGGACGACGTTGACTTCTTCCCACGAGTGGAAGCCGATGTCGGAAGCGATGAGCGCGTTGCTCAGTGGGTCCCACGTGATGCGGTGCGGATTGCGGAAGCCGTAGGCCCAGATTTCGGGACGGGTGCCGGCGGGGACGGTGACGGCAGGGCCGGTGAACGGGTTGTCGTTGGGGATGTCGTAACGCAGCGGCCCGGCGCCATCCGGATCGTCGGGCGAGATGCGGAGGATTTTTCCCTGCAGCACGTCGAGCTGCTGCGGCGTGGGATGCAGGACCGGATTGTTCTGCTCGCCGGCGCCGCCATCGCCCACGGCGATGTAGAACATGCGCCAGTCCGGGTGCGATGCGTCGGTCGCGAGCGGATTGAAGAGCAAATCGCCCATCGGGTGGATCCGGCCATTGAACTCGATTCGCATCAGTTCGCGCGCGCTCCCCTCGAAGGTGGGGTTCGCCGGATTGGTGTCCTGCCACTCAATCAGGACCGCGTGGCGCGTGTTGGCATTGTCCGTGCCGGGCGCCTCGTGCGCGGTCGTGGCGCTATAGGTGGCCGCGTTGCTGAACCCGGGATGGCCCGAAGCGTTGGGCAGCCGCCGCGGATCGCCGTCGTTGGTATCGACCTCGATGTGCACCGTGTAGAACTTGCCGAAATGCGGGCTGCCGCCGTTGCGGTAGTCGGGATCGAACTGAAAGGTGACGAGACCATTGGCGTAACCTGCCGCGCGCGTGAACGCGCCAAACAAGCCGGTTGCGCCGGCCGCTTCTGCGGTGTTGCGGTGAAAGTCGAGATACGTCGTGAACTGCCGCGTGGTTTTGTCGAGGAGGTAGAGTCTGCCGTTGAGGTCGCAGACGAAAAAGCGGTTCGGACCGCCGCCCGGTTCCTCGCGGAGGAAATTCACCCGCGCCACATAAACCGCGTTGTCCGGGCTGTTGACCAATTCGCCGGATTGCGGAACGGCGGCGTAATCGATGAGTTGGAGCGTGACCGTACCTTGGGCGTTCAACGCAAACGGCGCAGTGAGCGCAAAAACGACGAAAAGGAGGGAGCCACGCATCGACGATCTATTCAGACGCAGAGTTATGAGCCAGGTTCCAGGGTGAAGCGAGCGGAAGTGCCACGACGCTTGTTTCACCTCACTACCTGGAGCCGCGGCGCTCCCGCCGCGGTATACCCAAATGCGGCGAGGGCGCCGCATCTCCGTGGTGGCACGGATCTCCTGACCCGTGTAAGCCGGACTCGTTGTTCGGTGCAGATGCGTCGCTTGCCGACGTCCGCGCAGACGAGTGCCGGAGGGCAATCGCGGGCGCCGGCAAGCGACGCCCCTCCACGAACCGTTCGTGATTCGATTGTAGGGAGGCACCGGAACACGTCAGGTCCTGACTCTCGACATAATGCCGCTGCCACCGCGGCACTTAACCCCTCCCGCTGAAGATCCAGTTTCCTTTCAGCCGGAGACGGTTTTTAGTTTCTTAATGAATTGCGCCTCGAACAACTCATACACGAGCTGGCGCTCTTCGACAAAGATGGCTTCGATAGCACCGTCGGCCGCGTAGTTGAAGACGATGCGATGGCGGCCAACCCGGAGCCGGTAGTAGCCCGAGAGATTGGCTTCTAATGCGCGGATGTCACCGCGTTCTCCGCGCAACCCGGCGAGTGCTTGTTTGAGGGCACGCCGGGGCTCGGGCGCGAGGCGGCGGGCGTACTCGATGAGCTGAGTTGAAGGGCGGACGACACGACTCATTCAGGGATGTCGTCGAGTTTGCCGAACTTGGTCCGACCGGCCTTGTGCTCGGCGATGGCGTGCATGGCGGCAGCGTTGCCCATGATCTCAAGGGTCTCGGCGATGGCGCTCATGCGCTCGTGGCCGATCACGCAGGCGACGGGTTCGTCGTGGCGCGTGACGGTGACGACCTTCCCTTTCTCGGCTGCCTTCACCAAAGCCGGGAAGGAATCCTGCCCTTCGGTGATGCTGACGGTAGATTTCATGCAATAACCTGTAGTTTATTGAGGAAGAAAGTCAACCGTGCTTTCTGGTCCCGCTCTTGGGTCGGCCGGCCGGCCCAGTTGAAGAACGGTACACGATGCGGCCTTCGGTGGGCTTGGGGGACCGCGGGGGCGGGCTTTTCGGCTTCCACCCGCCGCCCTCCCCTCAAACCCTTCCGACTGAAAATCCAGTCTCCCATCATGTCCGCTCGATTTTCCGACTCGTCACCCGTTGCAGATCAAACAGGCTCCGCTGGATTCTCCCTTTCCGCCGCCGGCTGCGCCAATTCCAACGCAAGCCGCCATCGACCCACTGCTGAACTCCTGCCTTCGACTTATGTCCTTCGCCCACCAGCCCAAAAAACAGTCCGTGAAAACAACCACTCCGATCTCTGGCTGGCACCGCGTCGCCTTGCTCCCGGCCTTCGCGCTCGCCACGCTGCTGCCCGCGGCGGCTGCCGCCGCGACCGGGCCGAAGCCCTGGACCCTCGACGACATCCTCGCGGTGCGCACGGTGACCGACGCGCAAGTTTCTCCGGATGGTCGCTGGGTGGCCTACGTTGTGTCGGCGCTCACAAACGATGGCTCGGATTACCAAACCGATGTGTGGCTCGCTGCCGTCGACGGTGGGGCAGCCCGCCGCCTCACGACATCCACTTTCGCCGACACGAGCCCCGTGTTCTCGCCGGACGGGCGCTGGATTGCGTTCACTTCCCAGGCGGGCAAGAGCACCGACTGGTGGACGAACAACTACGCGTGCATCGTCGCCGCGACCGGCGGCGAGATCACCAATCTCCTGCTGCCGCGGCAGCCGCACGGCCCGCGCGAGCCCCTCCTGCTGCGGGCGACGATGCAATGGCACCTCGATTGGATCAACAAATACACCCTCGATGCGGCACCAGCTGCGGCGCCGTAGAATCGTCCCGCACCTGGCGGCGCGGTCATGCGCCACCCGGAACACGACACGGCCCTTTCGCTTGCAGGGCGGGACGGAAGCGCGCGACTTCAAGGCGATCGTATCACGATTCTCAACATGACAATGTCCGCCAACGCCATGGATCCGCGATTCAGACCCGAATTCCAGCGCCGCACGATCCTCAAGATCTCGTGGCGGCTGCTCCCGCTGATCGTGGTGAGCTATCTGGTAGCGTACATCGATCGCGCCAATGTCGCCTTTGCCGCGCTGACCATGAACAGGGACCTGGGCTTCAGCGCCTACCTGTACGGCTGGGGCGCCGGCATCTTCTTCCTCGGCTATGCGTTGTTCGAAGTGCCGAGCAACGTTATTCTGGAACGGGTCGGCGCCCGCCGCTGGATCGCCCGCATCATGATCACCTGGGGCATCATTTCCGGATTGATGGCCGCCGTCACCGGGCCGATCAGCTTCCTCACGCTGCGCTTTCTGCTCGGCGTGGCCGAGGCCGGATTCTTCCCCGGCATCATCTTCTATCTCAGCACCTGGTATCCGGCCGCGTATCGCGCCCGCGTGATCTCGACACTGTTCATTGCCGTCCCCGTCGCCAATGCGGCGGCCTCGATCCTTTCGGGCGCGATTCTGGAGATGGATGGCATCTGGGGCCTGCACGGCTGGCAGTGGGTTTTCATCCTCGAAGCCATTCCCGCCGTGCTGCTCGCCTTTGTCGTGCTGCGACTGCTCACGGACCGGCCGGGTATCGCCACCTGGCTCAGTGCGGACCAGCGCGAGTGGCTCGAATCCGAGTTGCAGGCCGAAAAAACCCGCGTCGAGGCCGCCGGCCGCGTGACGCTCCTGCGAGCGCTCACCGACCGGCGCGTACTGATGCTGTCGATGATCTACTTCACGAGCGTCATCGCCAGCTACGGCATCACCTTTTTCCTGCCGCAGATCGTCAAGGGCCTCGGGCATTCGAACTACGTAACGGGCCTGCTGACGGCGATCCCGTATGTGATCGGCGTGATTGGCCTCGTGCTGTGGGGACATTCTTCGGATCGCCGCAACGAGAGGCGCTGGCACCTCGTCGTTGCCTCCACGGTCGCGGCGGCAGGGCTCGCGGGCGCCGCCTGGTTTACCGGCTCGTACTGTGGGCTCGTCGCCATGTCGGTTGCCACGGTCGGAATCTACGGGTCGCGGCCGCCCTTCTGGCCGTTGCCCTCGATGTTCCTCACCGGTGCCGCCGCCGCCGCCGGCATTGCCCTGATCAATTCCATCGGCAACCTCGGCGGTTATTTCGGACCCTTCATCGTCGGCTGGATCAAGGACGGCACGAAGAGTTTCGAGATGGGGTTGTACTTCCTGGCGTCGTGTGCCTTCGCTTCCGCCGTGATCACGTATTTCGCGACGAGGGCATTGCTGCGCACGAAGCAGGGCCAAGCTGACTCCCGCCAGCCGTCGGGCAATGGCAGCCGGCTAAAGGCGGGCGGCGCACGATGAGAATCGACTGCCACGTCCACGTCGTCGGCAATGGGACCGGCGGCACCGGCTGCTGGTTCCGCCCGCGCGGGGTGACGAAATATGGCGCGCCGTTCATGCTGCGCGGCGTTGGGCTGCCGCCATCGGCATTGAAGGGTGATCTCGACCGAATCTACGCCGCGCAGATTCTGCGCTTCGTGCGCGAAGCGTCGATCGACGCCGCAGTCATCCTCGCGCAGGACGAACCCTACCGGGCGGACGGCGCCAGGATTCCAGGCGGGGGCTCGTTCTACGTGCCGAACGACTTTGTGCTGCGGCTGGCGCGCGAACACCGCGAGTTTCTGCCGGCGATTTCGATTCACCCGGCGCGCCGCGATGCCTTGGACGAGCTCGAGCGCTGCCTCGCGGCCGGCGCCGTGATGCTGAAGTGCCTGCCGAATTGCCAGAACATCGACTGGAACGACCCGCGCTACACCCGCTTCCTCGAGCGCCTGGCGGAGAGCGGGCTCATCCTGCTGGCGCACACCGGCAGCGAGCGAACCCTGCCCGTACTCGAGCCGCGGCTCGCGGATCCGCGCGTGCTCACCCGCGCGCTCGAAATCGGCGTGACCTGCATCGCGGCGCACAGCGGCACGGGCACGGTGCTCATCGACCCGGATTACTTTGACGTGTTCGTTGGGATGACGCGGCGGTTTCCGCGGCTCTACGGTGACAACAGCGCCCTGGCCTCGCCGAACTTCAGGTTCCGACCCTCCACGCTGCGCCGGATGCTCGAGCCCGGGCTGGCGGACCGCCTTCTGCACGGCAGCGACGTGCCCGTGCTCGTGTCCGGCGTGCTGGCGTGGGCCGCCGGCATGATGCGCTGGCGCGACTGGCGGGCGACCGCACGGATCGCCAACCCGATCGAGCGCGACGCGCAGATCAAACGGGCGCTCGGCTTCGGGGAAGAAACCTTCACCCGGCTGGCGGAGTTGCTGCGCCCGATCAAGGCAGCTGGGAAAAGCTAACCCCTGCCATCGGCGAGATCAATCAGAGAAGGCGCCAGGCGCCCCGCCGGTGCCGGCCGGTTTTTTGGACTTCTGCCCTCGGATCTGCGTCGACAGGCCGCTCGCGCCGCAGGGCTGCGCTGCGATCTTCTCTGGGCTTGGGGGACTACCGGGGTTGCCTTGGGTCTCCACCCGCCACGCGCCCCTTAGCCCGGACGCTCCAAACGGTTGCGACCGCGGCTACGGTTTTCGAACACTGTGTGGCTGCGCATGAGAGAAGAGTGTGAAATGTCCAGGTTAACCCCCTCCCGCTGAGAATCCAGTTTCCTCTCAGCGCCCACCGCATGACCGGTCTTGCCCCCGGCCGACGAAAACAGGGTTGCCGAGAGCGGACGCTGCGACAGAGTACGTGAGTGATCCCTCCGCGAGGCAGGCACTACATCGATGCCACATATATGCGGGCTATTCCTTGGAGTCAGACGGTAATGCGATCTCTGATTCTGCTGGTTCCCATGCTCGGCGTGGCCGCCACTGTGCCGGCGGACATTTCCGACGTCCGGCAGGGACCGGTGACGGTTTCTTCCTCCGCCGGGACTCTGACCGTTCGGTGGCCGGACGAAGCATCTCGCACGTGGACAGCCGAATTTTCCCTGAACCCCGACAAGCCGCTCATCACGATGATCGGCTTGGATGCAACCCCCATCGTCCGCAATGCCTGGCCGCAATACGTGGCGACGACCGGGAAACGCCGCGGCCCCGCCGGATTCGATGAGTTCTTTGATTTTCCCGGTAGTCATCCGGAGGGAACCCGGCGGTTTGAGGGTGCATTTCGGCCGGTAAGCGCCACGGCCCGGAGCGTCGGCAACCGGGTCGAAGTGCTGTTTCAAGGACTGAAACTGGGGATGTTCGAGGGCGGCATCGCGTACACATTTTATCCAGGCAGCCGGCTTATCCACCAGGAGGCGGTGGTCTCAACCCATGAGCCCAACACGGCCTACCTGTATGACACCGGACTGCGGTTTTCCGCCCCTGCTTCGGGCGTCAGACCAGGGCGGCGCGAGGTGGTCTCCCCAGTCACTTATTACGACACCGAGGGAACGCTTCAGACGGTCATGACGACCGGCCCGGATCGGCGGCCGGCGTATGTCCGTTACCGGGCCATTGCCGCCAAACTTGACGCCGGCAGCCTGGCGGTATTCCCCTCGCCACACACCTACATCGCGCCTCGCGACTACACGACCAATATGGGGTACGTCTGGTTTCACGGCTGGGCCGGCAGAAGCGGACGCGGCGAGCTGGGGCTCGGCGTCCGACACCCGGTGGACGACGGTGCGGCGTCCTACTACCCCTGGATTAACGCTCCGCCTGGCACGGTCCAGCGTCTGGGTCTTTTCTATATCGTGTCGGACCGGCCGCCAGAGGAGGCGCTGGAGGATGTCCTTCGTTTCACGAACCGCGACCGTTTTCCAGCGCTCGCCGGCTACAAGACGCTGACCTCCCACTGGCATTGGGGCTACACCATTCAAGCCCTGGACCAAGGCGAGAACTGGGTTCCCCCCTTCACCCAGGTTCTCAAAGACATGGGAATCGACGTTGCGATTACCGCCGACTTCCATGGCGACGGCCACCCGCAAGACCTCACCGACTTGCGCCTCGAGGAGTTGGCCGCCTATTACCGGATGTGCCGCAAGCAATCGGATTCGAAGTTCCTCTTGATTCCGTCGGAAGAGGCAAATGTGCACTTGGGCGGCCACTGGTCCGTGGTATTCCCCAAGCCGGTCTACTGGTTCATGCGCAAAGCAACGGAGGGTCCGCTGCAGCGGACGCACGCCAAGTATGGTTCGGTCTATCACGTTGGATTGCCGGACGACGTCATCGAAATGGTCCGACGCGAGCACGGCATCATTTATCAGACTCATCCGCGCACCAAGAGCTCCTTCGGTTTCCCCGACAGGGTTCGCGACACCGGCTTTTTCCGGGATCCCCGCTTT
>JACQWL010000272.1 GCA_016209255.1 Verrucomicrobiota bacterium | reverse complement strand
GTCTCAAGGGACAACCCTCTCGCGGCGAGGGTGACCGTGAACCGCGAGTGGGCGGCCTTCTTCGGGCGTGGGCTCGTGGGGACTCCGGAAGACTTCGGGTTCCAGGGCGAGCTGCCCGCCCATGGGAAGCTCCTCGACTGGCTCGCGGTGGAGTTCATGGAGCGCGGCTGGAGCATGAAGCACGTGCACAAGCTCATCGTCATGTCCGGCACGTACCGGCAGTCATCGCGCGTCACGCCGGAACTGCTCGCGCGCGACGATCAGAACAAACTCCACGCCCGCGGCCCCCGCTTTCGCCTCGATGCGGAGACCATTCGCGACAACGCCCTCGCCGCGGCGGGCTTGCTCAGCCTGAAGGCCGGCGGCCCGCCGGTCCGGCCGTATCAGCCGACGGGGTTGTGGGACAACAAGGTGGGCGGCGATCGCGTGACCTACGAGGTGAGCGTGGGCGAGGACGCGTGGCGCCGTGGCATCTACACGGTTTGGAAACGGAGCTCCCCGTATCCGAGTTTCGTCAATTTCGACGCCACTGCGCGCACGGCTTGCACGATCCGCCGCTCGCGTTCGAACACGCCACTGCAGGCCCTCACGCTTTTGAACGATCCCGTTTACGTCGAAGCGGCGATGGCCGCGGCCAAGCGGGTGTTGACCGAGCGCCCGGACGCCACGACGGAGGAACGCATCCGCCATGCTTTCCGGCTGTGCCTCGCGAGGCAACCGACCGCGAATGAAGTCGCGGCACTCAGGAATTTATTTGAACAACAGGCGGCGGTTTATGCGGCCGATGCGACGGCCGCGAAGGCGGTCGTCGGGAAATTTTCCCTTCCGCCGGGCACGAGCGCCGGTGACTTCGCGGCCTGGCACGCCGTCGCCACCGTGTTGATGAACCTGGACGAGATGATCACCAAAGGCTGACGCATGCATCCCCTCGAGGAACACTGGCGGAATGTCACGCGCCGGACGTTTTTGAAACGCTCCGGCCTTGGCCTGGGCGCGATGGCGCTTGGCTCGCTGCTGACCGAAAGCTTGTTTGGCGCCGAAGGCTCGAAGGGCGCCGGCAACCCGCTCGCCCCGCGCGAGCCGCATTTCGCGCCCCGCGCGAAGCGCGTGATCTACCTGCACATGGTCGGGGCACCGTCGCAGCTCGACTTGTTCGACCACAAGCCGGAATTGCAGAAATACGATGGCAAGCCGTGCCCGGAGGACTTCATCAAGGGCAAGCGCTTCGCTTTTCTGCGCGGCCATCCGAACATCGCCGCGTCGAAGTATACGTTCCAGCGCCACGGTCGTAGCGGCGCGGAAATCTCCGAGTTGCTGCCCCATCTTGGCAAGGTGGCGGATGATATCGCGATTGTGAAATCGCTCCAGACGGAGGAGTTCAACCACGCCCCGGCCCAACTGTTCCTGCACACCGGCTTCGGGCGGCTGGGCCGGCCGAGTCTCGGCTCGTGGGCGACCTACGGCCTCGGCTCCGAGAATCAGGATTTGCCCGCCTATGTCGTCATGCTGTCCGGACCGCTGGCGGGCGCCGGTACGAGCCTGTGGTCGCCGGGTTTTTTGCCGAGCGTGTACCAAGGCGTCCAGTTCCGCTCGAGCGGCGAGCCCGTGCTGTTTCTCAACAATCCCGCCGGACACTCCGCCGCTGATCGGCGCCGCGTGTTGGACACGGTCCAGCAGTTGAACGAGGCGCAGCTCGCCGAGGTCGGCGATCCCGAAATCGCCACGCGCATCAGCCAGTACGAAATGGCGTTTCGGATGCAAACCTCGGTGCCGGAGTTGATGGATATTTCCCAGGAACCGAAGGCGACGCTCGAACTCTATGGCGCGACGCCGGGCAAGGCGTCGTTCGGCAACAACTGCCTGCTCGCCCGCCGCCTGGTCGAGCGGGGGGTCCGGATGGTGCAGCTCTACGACGCGGACTGGGACCACCACGCCGACCTGGCGACGCGTTTGCCGCGCAAGTGCAAGGATGTGGATCAAGGCATGGCGGCGCTGGTGCTGGACTTGAAGCAGCGCGGACTGCTCGACGAAACGCTTGTCGTCTGGGGCGGCGAGTTTGGGCGCACGCCGATGTCGCAGACGGATTCGGGCAGCGGCACGGCGACCAAGGCGGGACGGGACCACCACAAGGAGGCGTTCACCATGTGGCTCGCCGGGGGTGGGGTGAAGCCGGGCATCACGTACGGAGCGACGGATGCGTTCGGTTACAATGTCGTGGAAAATCCGGTGCCGGTGCACGATTTGAACGCGACGGTGCTGCACCTGCTTGGTCTCGACCACCAGCGCTTGACCTATCGCTACCAGGGCCGCGACTTCCGGCTAACCGACGTGCATGGGGAAGTGGTGAAGGGGCTGCTGGCTTGAGCCGAACGGCGAATCTGGGTTGAGTTGTCGTCAGAACGGGCTTTGCTCCGGCGATGTTCCCCTATGTTGCATTGAGCGCGAACCAGGAGTGGAAGCCCGGCCCGTATCCCGGCGTTGAGTTGCTCGTGTTGCACCGGAACCCCGCCACCGGCGGCGTCACGGTGCTGCGCAGATTCAAGGCGGGTGTCACCGTGCCCGCGCACACGCACCCGCTCGCCAACGAGTCGGCTTATGTGCTCTCCGGCGAATGGGAGGAGGCCGGCGTGGCGTACACGACTGGGGCATTTTTCTTCGCGCCCAAAGGCGTGCCGCACGGCCCGCACGTCGCGAAGACCGACGTCGTCAGCCTGACGATGTTCGACGGTCCGCTCACGGTGGCGTGAGGAGTGAACGTGAATCGGTGAGCCAAGAATCCGGCGTTAAAGCAGGCCACAGAGGGCACGGAGCCGCGCGGGAACGCCCAATTTTGATCCACGGCTCAAAATTGGGCTGGACGCAGTCTGACACGCGAGATTCAAGAACGGGCGGCCTGACGCCGTCCGGCGACTCTGGGTGCGGGGCGGCGTAACCCGCGCGCACGCTGAGCCAAACGCCGATCAGCTTTTTCGCTTCGGCGCCCGGATGGCTTCGACGGATGCGATGAGCGTGGGATTGAGCATTCGAAATGCGCGGCCATCGTCCCAAAGTACGCGCCCTGACAAAGTGACTGAAAGAAAGTCTGGGTTGGTCACCTTCAATACCTCACCGGAATGGAGGCGAAGCGCGAACGGCTCAAAAGGGGCGTGATGCAACACCTCCCGAATATCATCCACGAACGGGAACTTGAGTCCGAATTTCATCGCGATTTCCATACTTGCCAAACTTGGGTTGTGGTCCGTTCGTCCTGAATGCGTTGCCGTGCGGCGTCGATTTCGTCGCGGATCAAGGTGCGTGCGGGCGAGCGGAAGACAAGCAGGAAGGCCTCAACGCCCCGCGCCGGCCACGGCAACCTTGATCGAGTAGAGGGATTTTCGCGCGGTGATGAAAAGCGTCCTCCCGTCGTCGCCACCGAAGCAGAGATTGGCGGGGGACTCAGGCACGAGAATCTTGCCGACGAGGCTCCCGTCCGGCGCAAAAATCTGGACGCCGTCGCCCGCGCTCGACCACACCCGCCCGGCCTTGTCCACGCGAATGCCGTCAGGGGCGCCCGGATCGATTTTGCAGAAGACCTGCCCGCCGCTCACGGTTCCATCCGCTTTCACGTCGAAGACGCGGATGTGTTTCGGAGTGCCGGAATCGGCGACGTAGAGTTTCTTCTCGTCCGGCGAGAACGCCAGGCCGTTCGGATTCACAAAGTCCTTTACGAGCGCGGTGGTCGTGCCGGACTTCGGATCGTGCCGATAGACGAAATTGCCGGGCTGCTCCCGGCCCTCCTTCTGTTTGGTGGCGGGGTTGGTCTTCAGGCCGTAGTCCGGGTCGGTGAACCACACGGTGCCGTCGGATTTCACGACGACATCGTTCGGCGAGTTGAATTTCTTGCCCTCGAAGGAATCCACGAGCGTCCTGACCGTGCCACTTTTTTCCTGAAGCGCCACGCGCCGGCCGCTGTGTTCGCAGGTGATGAGCCGGCCGTCGGGGTCGGTGGTGTTGCCGTTGGCGTTGTAGCTCGGCTGGCGGTACGTCGTCGTACCGCCGGCGGGTTTCCACTGTTTGAGTTCGTCCTTCGGGATGTCGCTGAAGACAAGGAAACCGCCGGCCTTGATCCAGGTCGGACCTTCGGTAAAGGTGAAGTCCCCTGCGAGCTTCGTCACCGTCGCGTCGGCAGGCACGCACTGGCGGAATTCGGTTGGTTTCGCGATTTGAAAATCCGCCGCGTGGAGCGCGAGCCCGGGCGCGACGAACGTGAGGGAGAGGAGCAGAACGTTACTCATGGGAGGAAGGGGAGGAGTTGAACGGACGTAGGGCTAGCAAGCGAGTTGGTTGGCGTCACGGTGCTTGTCGGCGCCCGCGGGCGTCGTCAAGCGACGCCCCTACAAAAACACTCTCATTTTGAAAGCGAATTGGAATCATGACCTGCAAAAACCGCGTTTCGAGAACACCACCTATCCATTCAACGTCCAGCCCTTGCGGTAGGTGCGACTGAGCAGGGCGTTGGCGTCCGTGCTGTTGGTCACCCGGCCGGACTTGCCGTCGTAGTCGAGTTTCTTGCCCGCGCGGTAGGCGACGAGACCAAGCATCAGTTGCTCGGTCATCAAACCCGAGTAGTCGAAGTTGCACGAGGTTTTCAGGTTCCCTTTGCACGCCTGGATCCACTCGCGCTGGAAATGCTCGATCCCGGGAGTGAGGTCCTTCTTCGCGCGCGGCTTGTAGTAGGTCAGATCGGAACCTTTGCCGTAGGGCAGGACGACGCGATTGTTGAAGTCGGCGACGATGAAACCCTTGTCGCCCTTGAACATCGCCCCGTGGCCGATCTTGTTCAGGTCGATGAAGGGTTGGGGCGGGGTGGGCATCGCACCACCCTGATACCACAGCACGGGAATCGGCCCGCGCCAGTCGTTGGCCGGATGTTGCCACGTGGCGGTCAGCTTGACCGGCGTGACCTCGGGATTGAAGGGATCGCCATTGGCCTCGACCGAGGTCGGCCACGTCGCATCGATCGCATTCCAGACGAGGTCCATGGTGTGCGTGCCCATGTCGCCCACCTGGCCGCTGCCAAAGTCCCAATACATATTCCAGTTGAGGCAATTCGCGCCCGGAGGCGCGCCGAAGTAGCCCGGATTGTAGGGGTGCCACGGCGACGGACCGATCCAGAGATCGAAGTTGAGCGTCGAGGGTGGGTCGCCCGCCGCCGGCAGATAGCCGGGCTTGGGGAGCTGGCGATTGCCCCAGGCGCGGGCTTCCTTCAGTTCGCCGATCGCGCCGTCGCGAATCAGCTCGCGCACGCGCGGGAAGTTGTCGAAGGCGTGGCGCTGCGTGCCCATCTGGGTCGCGAGTTTGCGACGGTGCTTGAGATACGTCTCGCGCACGACGCGGCATTCCGCGACGCAGTTGCCGATCGGTTTCTCACAATACACATGCAGCCCGCGATTCATCGCCCAGTTTGCGATGAAGGCGTGGGTATGGTCGGGGGTGCAGATGACCACCGCCTGGATATCCTTCTGCTCGAGGCAGAGGCGCCAGTCGGCGTAGTGTTTCGCCTGCGGAAACACGCGGGCGGCCTCGGCGAGGGCGTTCTGGTCCACGTCGCAGAGCGCGACGATGTTGTCGTCCTTGAGCGCGTCGTGATGCTGCTTGCCGCGGCCCATCGCGCCGATGAGGGCGATGTTGAGTTTGTTCGACGGGGCGGCGGCACCCTTGAGCGTGCCGCTGGGCAGAATCAAAAGCCCGGCGGTGAGCGCAGAGGCTTTTTTCAGGAAATCACGACGATCGATGGATGGGGAGTGCATGGCGGTATGGATTATTTTTGTCCGAAATTCTGCCGGTCCCGCGGATGAGCCACTCGCTGGCGCCCGTGGCCACGAGTGCCAGCGAGTGGTGACTGCGGAATACAAGTTTATGCCCACACGCCGGGCCGGCGCACCCAAAAAATGTCGCCCATAAAACAAGTAGCGGAGCGATTGGGCGCCCCGTGCCGGAGCTTCTGGCGCGGTGTGACCCGGCCGCGGAGCCGGCGTGAATTCAGTTCCGCCGCGCCTGAGCCGGATCCATAAAGTTGACATGCACGTTCAGCGTGAACCGACGAGCACCCAAGGGTGGACGGCGATCTCCCGTCTTCGCCCTGCGGGCTATGACGTGGCGAAGAACTTGTGGCGCGCCGGAGCCTTGCGAAGGCGGCCGGGCGACGGCGGACGGCGTTCGCAGAATAAACGCGCCCGGATGCGCCAGAGGACGCACAGGGGCTTGTCCGCCTCCGGCGGATCGCGTTCCACCTCCGGCCAAACGAATCGTCACGACCGAGCGGCAGGGCGGCGTTCCCGCCTCACTTCGCCGCTGCCCTGTTCTTTTTTCCGGCCTTCTTGGCCTTGGCGGGAGCGTCCGGGGCGCTCGGCTCGGCTTGCTCGGCGCTCCACGCGTTCCACAGGGCCTGCAATTCCTTGACTTTCGCCGGCTGGGCGCTCGCGAGATTCCTGGACTCACCGATGTCGTCGGCGAGGTTGTAGAGTTCCGGTTCGGGTCCGCCGCCCCGCGAGACGACCAGCTTCATGTCGCCCTGCCGCACCGCCCATTGCGGGCCGTAGCGCCAGTAGAGCGTCTGGTGCGGGCGAGACGGGTTCGCGCCGGTGACATACGGCATCAGGTCGACGCCGTCGATCTTCCACGCCGGATCGACCTTGGCACCGGCGGCGGTGACGATCGTCGGGAGGACGTCGAGGTTCATCACCGGGAAGTCATACGTCTTGCCGGCGGGCCACTTGCCCTTCCACTGGGCGAGGAAAGGCACTCGCGGCCCGCCTTCATAGGTTGTCATCTTGAAGCCGCGGAGGGGGCCGTTTCCCGAGCTTGTGCTTTGCGTCGGTCCGCCATTGTCGGCAATGTAGAAAACGAGCGTGTTCTCCTCCTGGCCCATCGCGCGGATCTTGACCATGACGCGACCGACGGCGTCGTCCATCGCCGACAGCATCGCGGCGAACGTTTTTCGCTTTTCGTCCGTGATGGTGGGAAACCGATCCAGATACTTCTTT
>JACQWL010000273.1 GCA_016209255.1 Verrucomicrobiota bacterium | reverse complement strand
TGCCGCAGTACGGTAACGTGGCGGCGGTTCGGTTGCTGTATAGACTTGGTTTTTTTCATCCCCTGCCTTTTGGCAGGTCAAGACCCGGCAGCCGAACCGTTTTTTTGCTCGTTTTCGCGAATTCCTGTGGGACGGTAGTGACTTGAGGTCAAGCCGCTCCACCTCGAACTGCATGAACACGGCTCACGTCGCCCGTCCGAACTTCAAGCGGAAACAAGCTTCGCCGAACGAATCGTATTCCTCGACGGCGATGGTTCGGTTCCGGCCCTGGACCTTCCACGTGAAACTCCCTCCCGCTTTCCGGTGCAGGCGGGCACGGCGCACGATCAGTTTGATCAGCGGTGCTTCCAGTTCCGGAGTTTCCAGCAGCCCGCCGACGCCTGTGTGGCCGCTGCAATACAAGATCTCCAATCCATCGGGCACGCGCTCCAAGTCCACCATGTCTGCACCGACTTCGGCGGCGCGGTCCAGGATGCTCTGCAGGAGCTCGACGGCCCGTGTTTCGGCAGCAGTTTCGTTCTTCATGACTCGCCTTTCGTAGCGTGAGCCTACAATTCGATGAACCCGTTGCTGCCCGCTGGCAGGCCGTTTTGCGCGGCAGGGAGCATGATGACCCGGGTCTCGCGCCAAGCCTGGCCCGGAAAACGCGAGTAAAACGGTTCCATGCCCGGCAGCGATTTCATACGCGGCGAAATTGGTGGGGATGGAGCCGAGACGCCACGCAAAAATCGCGCACTCACCTGCTCAGCTGCGGCGGATAGAAATAACCCATCGTCTGCATCGTGACGTCGTTGCGATACAGCGGGTCCTCCATCAGCCACGGGCGGCGGCGTTCGGTGGGCACGGTGGTGGTATAGATGCGCAGCTCTCCGTCCATCGCCACGATCACCTCCTCGCGCCAGTCGCCGAGAAAATCCGCGATCGCCACGATCCGGCCCGGGAACTCCCCCACCTCCTGGCGCGGCCAACGGTAGATCTTCTTGCCGGACACATATACCTTGGTCGGGCCGTCGAGCCAGTAGATCGCCTTGGGCGCCAGTTCGCCAAGATCTTCACGGTTGATCAGCTTGCCGCTCGCCGCATAGAGCCACCAACCCGTCCCGCCCTTCGCCTCGCCGGCGTAGCATTCGATGCCGGGCTCCTCCGGGATGATGTCGCCCACCATGCCCTGGCTGTGCACGTGCACGGTCTTCTCCGGATTGCCCCAGATTTCCACGCCGGTGCGGGCGTCGTGCAACGCCACTCCGCCGCGCGGCTGCCCCTTTTCCAGACCGTAGAAGACTTCCAGGCCCGGTCGCGCCGGGTCAAAGTCGGCCACGTAGCAGACGTCCGGGTGCCCCTTCCTCGTATTCCAAAGCGGCTTGCCGTCGTGGGAAAGCGCGGCCGAGCCCAGGATGATCTCATCCTTGCCGTCGCCGTCGACGTCCACCGCGTGCAGCCCGTGCATGCCCTGCCCGCGGTAACTCTCGGACGGGCCGGACGCCTCCCAATACCAGAGCGGCTTCAGCTCCGGCGTGTAGGCCTGCACCTTGATGATCCGGTAGGTGCCGCGCACGACCAGCAGGTGCGGGCGCTTGCCGTCGAGATAGGCGATGCCCATCAGGTTGCGGGAGCTGTAATTGTAGTCGTCGAAGCCCTCGCGATCCGGCCACGGCCGGCGTTGCCGCACCTGGCCCGTGCGCCCGTCGAGCATGACGAGCCACTCCGAGCCGCTGCGCACATGGCCCGTCGGCTCGCGCGGGTCGCCCTCGCCCGCCTTGCAGAACACCTCGGCGGTGCCGTCGCCGTCCAGGTCGCACACGATGACCGGCGAGTACCAGATGCCCTCCTCGATCGCCCAGCCCATATCGTAGGTCCACAGTTTTTTCCCGTCGTGGCGGTAGGCCGTGAGCTTGTAGGTGTCCTCGCTCTTCTTCCAGTATCCTGGCCTTTGGTACGGATCGGTGTTGAAGTCGGGCGTTTTCACAAGGTAGTCCAGCCGCCCGTCGCCGTCGAAATCCCCCAGGCCGGCCTTCTGCGCGCGGTCCTTTGTGGCCAGCGGGATCGACTCATGGTCCGCCGCCCTGGCCGGCACGGCGACGGAGGGTGACGCCTCCGGTGTGCGGCCCGGCGCCTGCACGCGCACCCGAACGTAGGCGCGTTTTCCGGCGGGCACCGTGAAGGTGGCGTTGGTCCCGGTGCCCGTCGGTGCGGGCCCAGCCCGGAAGGGGCCCTCCGTCCGTTCCGCCAGCTCGACCGCGAAGGTCGTTCCGGGCGCGTCGGCGCCGAGCAGCCGCCAGCTGGCAAAGGCCTGTGCTGGGCCCGTGCGCAACACCACGAGCGCGCGGTCGGGTGGTCCCGCCACCGCCGCCGGGCACGTCGCCAGAATGAATCCACCCCACACCGCCACTTTTCGTCCGAGGTTTTTCACAGTAGGAAAGGAAGTCCCGCGCAACACATCAGTGCATTTCCCGGCCCTTGGCGATATCGGAACGGCGGGGAGTGAAAATCAGTACGGCGTCAATTCTGTATTTTCAGTGATGACGGCGAGCAAGTAATTTGCCTGTTCATCCCGCTTCGGATTCCGGCGTTGACTGCATCGTCGCACATTCGGTCGGACTCATGACGAGCCCAAATCCGGTTTCGCAGGGCTCAACGGCGAGGTTTCGTCCAGCGTGCTCCCGCCGCCAGCGCCAAGACAACCGCACCCATCAAGGCCGCATAGGTCGATGGTTCCGGAATGGCCGAGACCGTGCCGAAAACGCTGAGGTCGTTGCCCGAGTTGCTGCGGATGCGAAACGTCGTCGTGCCGGAGACATCCCGCCAGCCGTAAAGTCGAAATTCCACCACCAAGGTGAGATCCTGCAGACTGGGGAAACTCGATAGCGTGATGGTCTGCACCCCAGGTGATGCCGTGCCAAACGCGAAATTCCACAGCGCGTTGCCCGCCGTGAACCCCGACGCACTGCTCGTCAGCGCCACGTTGAAATTCGTCGTCACCGTGGCCGTGGCCACCCCAAAAAGGAGACTCATCGACGACAAGCTGAAGGTGCTGCCACTCGCCGGCGTCAGACTGAAAGAGAGGTAATCGCCGCCACTAATCGCTTCCGCCAGGGAGGTTTGACCAAACCCTGAGCCACCGAAAGTACTCCCGGCATCCGACGCGACCACGCCGCTGCCGAGTGTCAGGCTCGCGCTCGTAAACCGACTGTCGAGGGTCGAGGCCGGGAGCGGGTTGGTCGCCGCGGCGTTTTGGCTGCTGACGTCCCATGCCACGATCTGTCCGTACATGGCGCCTGCCCAGGCGAGAACGGAACAGGCGGCAAGCCGGCGGAGAATGGCGAATGGCGGGAGGTTTTTCCCACGCCCGATCGGCGCCGGATTCCAAGGTGCCCGGAGATTTGCGGGCGCGAACGTGGGGCGGTCGCGCCCGGGAACTGGGGCCCGGCCGGGAACGCGCACCAAGCCGCCGCGCTGCGCCACCTGAACAAGCGCGACGCCGGATTGTCGCAGAGGAAGTTGGAAAAATTTGTCCATCGTTGTTGACGGACTCCAACTCATTCCTTCCGCGGACGGACGGGAAATCTCCGATTACCCCAAAAATGGGGTGATCATGATCGAGTTGGGTTGATATCGATCCGGATCGCCCATTAACGTGGAGCTCCACATTAATGAATGATCCAAATCGACATTTTCTCACTCATCGCCGGTCGCCGCGGTGCAGCCGGCTGGTCGGTTTCACCGCCAACGCCGCGGTGTCCGCCAGCGCCTTCTCGTCGAAGAGCGCCGAATAGATGTAGGGGAAGCCATCGATCTTCTTCCGCTCGACGGCCATGCCCATGTAGCGCTCGATCGAGCGCGCATCGCGCACGTCATCCTCGGTCACGAGCGTGAACGCATCGCCAGTCTTGTGCGCACGCCCCGTGCGCCCGATGCGGTGCACGTAGTCCTCCGCGTTTTCCGGCACGTCGTAGTTGATCACATGGGAAACCCCGACGATGTCGAGGCCGCGCGCCGCGATGTCCGTCGCCACCAGCACCTCGTATTTGCCGCCCTTGAAGCCCTCCAGCGCCTCGATGCGCTCGCGTTGATTGCGGTCCGAGTGCATCACCCCGACGGTGTGGCCCTTGCTCACCAGCCGGTGCGCAATCCGGTCGGCCCCCATGCGCGTACGGCTGAAAATCAGCACGCTCTTGAATTCGGTCTGCTCCAGCAGCAATTGCAGCAGTTCGAATTTCTGCGACGCCACCACCGGATAAAACGCGTGCGACACCGTCTCCGCCGGCGAACGCTGCCGGTCAACCTCCACCCTGACGGGATTGCGCAACGCCCAGCCCGCGAGCTGCTCGAGCTCCGGCGGCAGCGTGGCGGTGAAGAAGAGCGTCTGCCGCTCCTTCGGGCATTTCTGCACGATGCGCCGCACGTCCGGCAGAAAACCCATGTCGAGCATCCGGTCGACTTCGTCGAGCACGAGGATGTCGATGTTGGCGAGCGAACAATTGCCCTGCTCGAGATGGTCGAGCAGGCGGCCCGGCGTCGCCGCCAGGATGTCCATGCCGCGCCGCAGGTCGTCGGTCTGCTTGCCGTAGCCGACGCCGCCATAGACGATCGTCACGCGCAGGTCCGTAAACTTGGCGAAATTCTGAAACGCCTCCTCGACCTGCAGCGCGAGTTCGCGCGTGGGTTCGAGAATGAGGCAGCGCAGCTTGCCGTGCGCCCCCAGCCGCTGGATGATCGGCAGCGCGAACGCGGCGGTCTTGCCCGTGCCGGTCTGCGCCGAGCCGATGACGTCCCCGCCCTTGAGCACGATCGGAATGGCCTGCGTCTGGATCGGCGTCGGCGTCACATAGCCCATCTCCTGCACGCCAAACGCCAGCGCATCGGTCAACCCCAGCGCCGTGAAGGCCGTATCCATCTTCGGAATATCGACCGGGGTCGCCGGCTTCACGTCCGCCGTGCGCGGGTGATCGAAGGTCTTGTCGATCATCGGCCGCTCGCGCCGGCCGTGGGCCGGGCCGAACGTTTCCCCCCGCGGCCCGCCGCGACCCCCGCCGCCCGGGCGCGCATGCAGCCCGCGCCCGCCATGGGCACTCGCCGAGCCCTGCCCGCCGTGCGCGCTCGCTGAGCCATGCCCGCCGTGCCGGCCGCGAGCCGGTTCGCCGCCAGCCTCGCGCCGCGGAGCCTCCCGGCCCGGAGCGGATTCGAAAGGACCGTCGCGTCGCCCTCGCGCGTCGTGGGTTGCGCCCGCCGCGCGCGGCGGAGGTTGGTCCCGAAACTCGCGGTGTGGTCGCGGCTCGCGCGGCTGGTCGTGCGGCCGGCCGGGCGATTTATCCCCGTGGGCTTTCGCGCCGTGACCATGACGTGCCTCGACGCGGGAGCCACCAGCATGCGGTTTGGAGTGGGAAACAGGTTTGCCGCCCGTGGCGGCTGGTTTCGCGGAACGCGAGGGCGTGATCGAGTCACGCAGCTTCGCAAATAATTTCTTCAACATGACAATAGAGGAAGGGAAGCTTCCCCGAATTACTCTGGTTTGCAACCCTCATGTGCCCGGAGCCACCCGGAGCGAGTGCATCTGCCGATTGGCGGTGAGTCGAACCCTGTTGGCCTGAACGATTTGGTTTTGGGTCTCCCCCCACTGAGAACATCCAAGCTCCAACCTCCAAGCTCCAATGAAGCTCCAACGTCCAATTTCCCGCTGGTAGCCTGCTTGGAGTTTTCCTCTGTTGCAGTTTCAATGGAGATTGGCGTTTGGATCTTGGAGCTTTTGCCTTCCGTCGCCACTGACAACCCGCAGATGCGCCGTGCCAGCCGGACCTTGACAGCCGGCTTAAGAGTAACGTTCTTGGTTACATTAAACAATGGCCGGAAACTCACGCTTTGCCGTCAGCGTTCACATCCTCGCCTATCTGGCCTACCGGAAGGAAGGGGCGGTGTCGTCCTCCGAGATCGCGGCCAGCGTCGGCACCAATCCGGTCGTCATCCGCCGGCTGCTTTCCGCCCTGGTCAAGGCGCGGCTCGTGACGGCGCAGAAAGGGGCGAGCGGCGGATTCGCCCTCGCAAGCACGCCGGCGGGCATCCCGCTCCTCGCCGTGTACCGGACGGTGGAGCCGAAGCCGGACCACGGGCTCAACCGCTTCGCCCCCAACCACCGGTGTCCGGTGGGCGCAAGAATCGAAAGCGTCCTCCAAGGCATCTTCTTCAAGGCCCAGGCCGGCATGGAGGCGGAGCTCGCCCGGGTGAACGTCGCGGAGGTCGAGCGACAGCTCCACGCGGTCTGCGCCCGCAAGCCGTGAAGAACTTCGCCCGCGGTCGTGACCGTTGCCGTTCCGCGGCCGCGGGCCAGTTTCCCGTGGCGGCGCTCCAGGGGAGCCGAACTTCCCGGGGACGGCGGTCGCAGGCCGCCGCCACAAGTCTTCAATCCAACCCACTACCCGATTCGCGCTTGGCATGACCGGGAGTCGCGCCAATCTTCCGGGCGTTTCTCCTTTCGCCCCGCATGAACCACGACACCCGCTGGCTCGCCCGCCTTTGCATCGATCAAGGCCTCCTCACCCGCCCGCAGTGCCTGCAAGTACAGGCGAAGATCGGCGCCGAGGCCGATTTGATGACGTTCGCCCAGGAACTGATCGACGGCGGCATCGTTACTGATGTCGAGACGCTCGAGAAACTCGCCGATCTCGCCCTCTCCAACGCCGAGAAGGGCCCCCCGCTCAACGACCCTTTCACCGCGAGCGAGAGCACGCCGGCCGTCGTCCAGACCGGCCCGGCCGCCTACGGCGAGAGCGGAGCGGAGGCCGCGACCCCCGCCGGCGATGCTCCGGCGTTCGACTTCTCGACCCTCGCCACGCTGGAGGATCCCGCACTCGTCGCCGCCTTTCGCGAACTGCTCCGATCCACCGCCAACTTTGGCGCCAGCGACCTCCATTTGTCGACCGGGGCGCGCCCGTTCATCCGCAAAAACCGCGCCCTCGCCTACCTCTCGGAGTACGTCCTCACCGCCCAGGACGCGCTCCGGATCAACACCGCGCTGCTGGCGGAGCACCAGAAAAAGATCTTCCTCGAGCGCAAGGACTACGACTACGCCCTCGCCCTGAGCGACGCCGACCGCTACCGCGTCAACCTCATGTTTCACAAGAACGGCGCAGCCGGGGCCTACCGCATGGTGCCCGCCAAGACGCGCACATTCGCCGATCTCGGCTACGCCGCGCACGACGCCACGATCAAGAAACTCCTCTCCTACCACAACGGCCTCATCCTGATCACCGGTCCCGTCGGGTCCGGCAAGACCACGACGCTCGCCTCGATGGTCGCCTATCTCAACGAAACCCGCACCGACCACATCATCACCGTCGAGGATCCGATCGAGGTCGTGCAGCCCGCGAAAGGCTGCAACGTCACCCAGCGCGAGGTCGGCCCGCACACGCGCTCGTTTTTCACCGCGCTCAAGGGCGCCCTGCGCGAGGACCCGGACGTCATCGTCATCGGCGAACTCCGCGACCTCGAGACGATCGAGATGGCGATTGGCGCGAGCGAGACGGGGCACCTCGTCATCGGCACGATGCACACGAGCGACGCCGCCACCACCCTCAACCGCCTGCTCGACGTCTTCCCGCCCGCGCAGCAGACGCAGATTCGCGCCAGCGTCGCCGAGAGTCTCCGCGGGGTCGTCTGCCAGCGCCTGCTCCCCTGCCCCGATGGCGGCCTCACGCTCGCCTGCGAGATCCTGATCAGCAACACCGCCATCCAGAACCTCATCCGCGAAGGCAAATCGACCGGCCTGCGCAACACGATGGAAACGGGCATCAAGGAGGGAATGTGCCTGATGGACAATGTCGTCTTCGCCCTGTGGAAAGACCGCAAGATCACCGCCGAAACCGCGCTCGCCAACATCAGCAACCGCGTGCTGAAGGCGAAGATCTCGTGATGCAAGCCGCCCGCGATGAAATCGAACGGCTGGAACTCGCCTACCGCCGCGCACGGCGCACGATTATCGGACACGTCATCTTTCTCGGCGTGTGCTGCCTGGCGGCGGTCCTGCTCCGCCGCAGCTTCAGGATGCCGCCCCTCATCCTGGCCACGGTCCTGATCGTCGCCTTGCTCGTGTTCGCCGGCGACATCATGAAATTTTTCCATTCCCGCAACGAACTGCGCCGCCTCCGTCCTCTGTCCTCCGTCCGCTGAATTCCCCCATGGCCGCCATCGACTCTCTCCTCCGCACCATGCTCGAAAAGGGCGGCTCCGACCTGCACCTCACGGTCGGCCTCCCGCCCAAGTCCCGCATGTCCGGCACGCTCGCCCCGATCGGCGACACGCCGCTCGACGCCATCACGATGGAGTCGCTGCTCAAGGAAATCTGCCCCGAAAAGCGCTGGCTGGATTTTCTCGACCGCAAGGACCTCGACCTCGCCCACGAGATTCCCGGGCTGGCGCGATTCCGCGGCAACTACCTCTACAACCACTGGGGCCAGGCCGCCGTCTTCCGCCAGATCCCCGCGAAGATTCTCTCGTTCGAGCAGCTCAATCTCCCCGAGGCCCTGAAAAAACTCTGCCACCTCGACCAGGGCCTCGTCGTCGTCACCGGTCCCACGGGCAGCGGCAAGTCGACCACGCTCGCCGCAATGATCGACTACATCAACTCGAACCTCGCCAGGCACATCATCACCATCGAGGACCCGATCGAGTTCGTCCACCCGGTGAAGAAGTGCGTGATCGTCCACCGCGAGGTGGGCGAACACACCGAGTCCTTCGCCGCGGCGCTGAAAGGCGCGATGCGCCACGACCCCGACATCCTGCTCCTCGGCGAAATGCGCGAGATGATGACGATCAAGCTCGCGCTCGGCTGCGCCTCAATGGGCATGCTCGTCTTCGGCACGCTTCACACCAACAACGCCCCGAAGACGGTCGACCGCATCATCAACACCTTTCCCGCCGACGAGCAGAACCAGGTGCGCATCATGCTCGGCAGCTGCCTCGCCGGGGTCGTCGCCCAGCTCCTCTGCAAAAAAATCCCCAAGGGCCGCTGCGCCGTCCATGAAATCCTCCTCTCGCACGAGGCGCTGCCCAACACGATTCGCAGTGGACAGATTGGAAACATCAAGACGATTATCGAGAGCGGCGGTGCCGACGGGATGGTCACGATGGACAACAGCCTCATGGCGCGCGTGAAGGACGGCACCATCGAGGCGAAGGAGGCGTACATGAAGGCCGCGATCAAGGCCACGTTCGTGCCGCTCCTGAAGCCGGGCGACCTCGACGGCGGGCATTGAGTCCGCTCACAGGATGCTTTTCTTCCTGGCCTCGTGCCGCACCACGCTGCCGATGCGCCAGCCGGCGCGCTCCTTCACCAGCACGTAATCGTAGGCCGCATCGCTCGCGGCCGCGAAGACATGCACCAGCACCGCGGCGTGCTGGCCATCGTCGCGGACGAGTCCGTACTCGGCCCGCGTGCTGGTCCAAACCTCCCGATAATTGTTCTGCACAATGGCGGCAAACACCCGCAATGGGTTCTGCGCCCGCAGCGGTGCCGCGGCGTAGCCGTAGGCCTTCGCCACGTCGCCCGCGCGAAACGCCGCCAGTTGCGCTTCGATCACGGCGACCACTTCCTTGCGCACCTCGGGTTTGCTCGCGCGCAACCCGCCTTCCCCGGCATGGCCGGCGCCCATCAGCGCCCCAAAAACCGCGGCCATGACCGCCGCGAACATCCGCCGTTTCATGCCGCGACCATGACCAACGCCCGCCCGAGCGCAACCCGCCGGCCGCGGAGGTGTTGTCCTCACCTGTCGTTGTCATCGCGCAGCCACTTGCTCCCGGCGCCCGCCTCGGGCAGGTTGCGGCCCAGTGCCGCGCTGTGCAATGTCCGCGCGTATGGGAATGAGCGCGTAAAATGTAATTTGCCGCCGACCTGCAAACTGCTATGAACAGCATGGCCGTCATCCGTTTCTCGCCGTGCAAAGATTCTTCCGCCTACGTTTTCCAATCCGATCGCTGATTCTCTGCGGCGCGTTGCTGGGCGGGGCGCCGGGCACGTTCGCGGCGCCGACCACCGCTCCCGTGGGCATCGCCCTCGCCGTGATTTATGACACCTCGGGCAGCATGCGCCGCCCCATCGCCGGCTCGCCGGGAGGCGCCAGCGACGTGAAATACCGCATCGCCCAGCGCGCGCTGCTCAAGGTGATCACCCGGCTCGAATCGTTCGCGAAAAACCCGTCCGCTCCGCCGCTCTCGATCTGCGTTTATGTTTTCAAGGGCCAGGACGCCGTCACCGCGCTTCCGCTCGCGCCCTTCGATGCCGCAAACCTGCGCCAGTGGCTCGCGTCGATGAAGCTCCCCGAGGCCGCCACGCCCCTCGGCGACGCCCTCGCCCTCGCGAGCCGCGATCTTCTGGCCGTCAACGCCATCAGCCGCCACGTGCTGATGTTGACGGACGGGGTCAACACCGCCGGCCGGGATCCGGTCGGGGCCCTCGTCGAACTCAATCGCGCCGCCGGCCAAAAGAAGCTGCCGGTCGGCGTGCACGTGATCGCCCTCGACCTAAATCCGCAGGTCTTCAGCGGGCTGAAAGCCCAGGGCGCCACGCTCATCGGCGCGGCCAACGAAGCCGAGTTGAACGCCCGCTTCGATTTCATCCTCGATCAAAAGGTCCTCGTCGAGGCGTTCTGAGTTTTTCCCCGCACCGCCAACAACCGCCAACCCTCACTCGATCATGGGATTCTTCAACGCCTTCAAACGTGTCTTTATCTGGCTCGGCCTGATGGCCGAACAAGCGACCGAAACCGATGCCATCAACCAGGCCGTGGTCGAGCGCGGCATCCGCGACGCCAAGGTCAAGGCCGACAAAGCCCACTACGCCAACGGCCAGCTCGCCGGCCAGATCGCGCTGCTCAAGGATCAGGTCAAGCGGCAGGAGCGCCAGAAGGCCGAGTTGCAGGGCATGCTCCAGGCCGCCGCCGCCGCGAACGACGAGGCGAACGGCGCGCACTTCGCCGAGGAACTGGCCGCGATCGAACAGGACATCGCGGAAAACAACGCCCAGCTCGACAGCCTCGAGCAGCTCTACAAGCAGAACACCGAGATCATCGCCAACAGCCTGCGCGAGATTCAAAAATTCCAGCGCGAGTTCGAAACCGTGAAGGCCCGCGTCGCCGTCGGCCGCTCCCTCGAGCATCTCGCCGGGCTCATGAAGGGTTCCATCTCCGAGCTGCAGGGCATGATGGGCGGCCAGTTGGGCCAGTCGATGCAGCAATTGCGGCAAGCCGCTGCCGGCGGTGAAGGCCAGATGCGCGCCACCCTCGATCTCGCGAAGGAAATGGGCTCGAACGTGCAGCGCCAGCAGGAGATGCGGAAGGCACGCGGCGCGATGCTGTTCAAGGAATACCAGAAAAAAATGGGCATGGTGCAACCTGCGACCACCGCCGCCCCCACCGCTGCTGCGCCCGAGCGCCAAAAGATCGGCGAGTGAGGAGGAGAGACCACTCGACCACCGACCACGTGACCACAAGACCGGCAACCCCATGCTCCTCCGACCCGTAGTCCTGTGGTCCCGTGGTCGGTAGTCCCCTAGTCCCTTCCTCCCGTAGCCCGTGGTCCCGTAGTCCGTGGTCCCGTGGTCCGTAGTCCCGTAGTCCGTAGTCCCGTAGTCCTTTGATTCCCTTGTCCCTCAATCCCTTCCTCCCATGACTGGCCGCGGCAAATTCGTCCTCACGCTCCTCATTCTCGCGATCGCCGGAGTCGGCGCCTACAAGTGGTGGGATCGCCTCAAGCCCGGCGCCGCTTCCGCTCCCGCCGCCGCGAATGCCGGGAGCCCGGCGGCGGCGACGGCGGCGACAAAAGCCGCCAAACTCAACGCGGCCGACTTCATCGAGCCCCTGACCGCGTGCCCGCTGCTCCCGCCCGCCGGCGCCTACGTACCCAAGGACAACACGCTCGATCTCGAGC
>JACQWL010000271.1 GCA_016209255.1 Verrucomicrobiota bacterium | reverse complement strand
TTCATTCTCTCAGGTCCGCGGTTGATAGACGGTCTTTTTCAGATCCGTGGCGAGAAGCCGCCGAAACGTGGCGAGATCTTCGATCGCGCGCAACGCGATCAACTGGCTGGCGATGTTGCCGACGGCCGTGCCTTCGAGCGCGAAGGACACCACCGGCAGACCGGACGCGTCGGCCGTGGCCTGGCTAAGCAGCCGGTTCTTCGAGCCGCCGCCGACGATCAGGATGCGGCGGAATTTTTTGCCGGCCATTTTCTCGAACGCGCGCATCGCGTCGGCGTGGCCGCGGCCGAGCGAGTCGCAGATCAGCCGCGTGTAGCCCGCGAGGCTTTTCGGCGCGGGGAGTTTGCGGCGCTTGAGCTGCGCGTCAATCGCGGCGCGCATCGAGGCGGGTTTGGTGAAAGTTGGATCCGTGACGTCGAGGAGATTGTCCCTGCGCTCACGCGCAAGGCCGCGGGCCGGAGCGGCGAACGACGGCAGCTTCCCGGCGGCTGCAATCAAGGCCGCCCATTCCTTGTCGCCCGTGGGGCGCGAGGCGAAGTCCTTCAGCGTCCCTTCGAGCAGCCAGAGGCCGATGACGTTGGTGAGCGGGCGGTAGCGGCCGTCGCCGATCCGCTCGTTAGCGACGCGGGCCGCGAGCGGCTCGTCGCCGAGCACGGGAGTGTCGCTCTCGAAGCCGACGAGCGACCAGGTGCCCGAGCTGATGTAGAGATCCGTGCCATCCGGCGAGGCGGGCATCGCGTCGTAGGCGCAGGCGGTGTCGTGGCCGGGAACCGCGATGACCTGGGTGCCGGCGAGCTCCGGCAGGCCGCGCACCCGCCCGAGTCTCGTTCCGGCGAGCACCGGCTTGCTGAACCATTGCGGCGGGATGCGGAAATGATCGAACACGCCGCGCGACCAATCCGTGGAGTGGACGTCGAGCAGTTGCGACGTGCTCGCGATCGTGAGCTCGTTGGCCATCCGGCCCGAGAGCAGAAAGTTGAAATAGTCGGGCAGGAAGAGACAGCGGGTGGCGAGATCCGCGATGGCAGGGCAGGCGGCGACAACCTCCTCGAGTTGCAGCGACGTGTTGTAGAAAACGTTTGGGATGCCGGTCGCAGCGTAGATGCGGGCGAGGGCGGCGCGGGTGTTGCCGAGGCGCTTGAGACCGGGCTGCGTCCGCGCGTCGCGGTAGGCATGGACGGGAAACACGAGCCGGCCGGCGTCGTTGACGAGCACATAGTCGACGCCCCACGTGTCGACGCCCACGGAGGCGAGCTTCGCGCCGCGGGGCAGGGCCGCGGCGGCCTGGCGGAGGCCGGTCTGCGTCTCCTGCCAGAGCGTGCCGAGGTCCCAGTAGTCGTGGCCGCCCAGCGTGCGGAACGAATTGGGAAAACGGTGCACCTCGCGGAGGGCGAGCCGGTTCCCGGACCATTGGCCGAGGATGACCCGGCCGCTGGTGGCGCCGAGATCGATGGCGGCGGTGTAGACGGTGGAGGGCATGGCGGGGGGCGAGAGGGAGAGACGGGGAGGCAGGGAGCGGATCGATGGAAGCGAACGAGCGGCGGATCGTCACGGCGATTCTTGTGAGAGCGCCGACTCATTATCTCCCCCTCACTCTGTCTCTCCATCTCTCCCTCCTCGGCCCTCCACCCCGCCCGCCGGAATTTCCGGTTGCAAGGGTGGGGGTGCGCCACAGCGTTGGACGAACCTTTACATGCTCAACTCCGGGCGCATTCCCATCGCAGGCAAGAGGGTCCAGCTGATGGCGACATGCCTGTGCGACGCTTTTTACGACGATGTGGCCGCGGCCACGGTCGAGGTGCTGGAGCATCTCGGCGCCGAGGTCGTGTTTCCCGAGGGGCAGACCTGCTGCGGCCAGCCGGCCTTCAACGGCGGCGACTGGGCCGCGTCGCGCAAGGTCGTGCGGCACACGGTGCGGACCTTCGCGGGCACGGAACCAGTCGTGGTTCCCAGTGGCTCGTGCGCCGCGATGATGTTTCACGGCGCGGTGCTCGAGTTTGAAAAGGAACCCGATCTGCCCGAGGTCGAGGCGCTCGGCCGGCGGACGTGGGAGCTGGCGGATTTCATCGTCAACGGCCTCGGCGTGACGACGTGGCCGGGGCGCTACGAGGCGACGGTGGCGTTTCACCGCTCGTGTCACTCGCGCGGCACCCGCAGCGGCGACGCGTCGCTGACGCTGCTCAAATCGATCGCCGGCTTGCGGGTGGTGGAGTTTGGCGAGGGCGAGCAGTGCTGCGGCTTCGGCGGCACGTTCGCGGTCTCGTTTCCCCAGATCTCGGCGGCGATGGGCACGCTGAAGCTGGAGCACGTCCGCGCGGCGAAGCCCGATGTGTTCGTCTCGGGCGACATGAGCTGCCTGATGCACCTGGGCGGACTCGCTGCGAAAGAGGGCAGGCCGATCCAGACGCGCCACCTGGCGCAAGTGCTGCGCGATGCGGTGAAGAACGGAGGGCAATCATGATTCCTCATTGTGGGAGGGGCTTTATGCCCCGACATATGCACGTCGGGTTTCCGGTCGGGGCATAAAGCCCCTCCCACAGCTACGTTCATGCGCTTCCAACCCATCGACCAGTTCGCCACGACGCTGCCGGCGGACAAGCGCGCGTCCGTTTACCAGAGCACGAAGAGCACGCACGAGAAGCGGACGAAGCTGCTGTTCGACCAGTATGCCGACCCCGACCGGCTGCGGCAGATCGCCGGTGAGATCAAGCAGCACGCGATCGAGAACCTCGACACCTATCTCCCCGCAGTGGAGGCAAAGCTCAAGGCCAACGGCGCGCAGGTACACTGGGCGGCGACCGGCGAGGCGGCGTGCGAGGCGGTGCTGCGCATCATGCAGGCGCGCGGCGCGACGAAGATGGTCAAGGCGAAAACGATGGTGAGCGAGGAAATCGAGCTCGCGCATTTTTTGGAAAAGCGCGGCATCGAGGCGCTCGAGACGGACCTCGGCGAGTTCATCGTCCAGATCGATCGCGATCACCCGAGCCACATCGTCCGCCCGATCATCCACAAGAACCGCCGCGAGATCGCGACCAGCTTCGAACGCGAGGGTCTCGGCGCCTACAACGACGATCCAGGGACGATCACGATGCGGGCGCGGCAGTTTCTCCGCCACAAGTACCTGGCCGCCGACGTCGGCCTGACCGGCGCGAATTTCGTTTC
>JACQWL010000018.1 GCA_016209255.1 Verrucomicrobiota bacterium | reverse complement strand
TCGTCGCCTCCGGCAGCGCGGCCGCGAGGGCCGCGAGTTCGGCGGCGACCGGTCCACGCAGCGTCGAGTCGATCTTCTTGTAAACCAACCGCGCGCCCTGCGCCCGACCGCGGGCCAGCACGCGTTCGACCGCAGCCGCTGCGACCGCCGGCGGCGCGTTGCGCGTTTCGGTCGTGACCCCCACGACCTCGTTTTCGTCTGCCGCGGTCCACTCTGCCACCGACAACACGACCCTTACGCGCCGCCCCGCGTGATGAAATGCCGCCGCCGCATCGAGCGCCCCGCTCAAGTCGTCGGCAAGAAAGTAGATTTTCATCGCAGGTGCGACCGGCTGCTAGCGCGGCGTGAATTGCAGCGCATAAAGGCTGGCGCCCCGCATGCGTGCCACCAACTGCACCGGCTTGCCGGCCAGCACCGCCACGTCCTTCGTCCGCGTGCCGCCCCGCGCCCGCCACTCTACCTCGTAGTCGATTTCGTCGCCGTTCGCGTAGACGCATTCGTCGATCGAGAAACCCGGAACCGGTGCGCCGCGTTCGTCGATAAAACCGGACTGGGCGTAGTGGAAGAAGTCGTCGTAAAAAATGCTCGCCGCCGAGCCGGCCCAAAACGGCAGCGCCGCCGCCTCATGCCGCCGCCAGGTAAAGCCGTCGGCCGACGTATAGACGAAGATTCCGCCGCGCTGCCGCAGGCCGGTCACGATCTTCCAACGCTCATCCGCCGGACCGTTGCCATCGATGAACTCCGAGCCGACGCTCGCCGGATCGGTGACGACGATGTTCTTTCGGCCACGGAACTCGCCGCGGCCGAGGTCGGGTGCGGTAAAGTTCACGCCGTCTTTCGAGACGAAGACCGCGAGGCCGTTTTCCGGTCCGTTGGCGTAAAGCCGGATGTCCTCCCGTTCCGCGTCGACGACCGAAATCCAGCCACCGCCCTGGACCACCGGTTCCGCGACTCGCGCCTGATGCGCGGAAAAGGCGATGTTCTCGCTCTTCGCCACCAACGCGGCGTCGAGGAACAGGTGTCTGCGCGCCCCGAGCTCAACGAGCGCCGGGCGCGGCGCACCGGCGCCGAACAGCAGTGGCGGGCCCGCGACGGGCACCGGAGTCGGGCGCGTGCCGTTGTGCATCCGCGCAAAGCTCGCGGGCGGGGTGAACTCCGCGCGATACGCGGCGTGATCGGAGATCCGCAACTCATCGATCTCGCCCGCCAGCGGACGCCCCCAGCGGCCGTCGCGGCCGATCGACACGTAGGCTTCGTCGCCATGCGGCAGCGCGCTGATCCTCGCGGCAGCGGCTCCGCGAACCTTGCCGTCGACGAAAATCCGCAGTTCGCCGGCCACATGCACGAGCGCCACGTGCACCCACGTTTCGCGCGGCAGCGCGCCCTGGCCCAGGACCAGCGTCGCGGTCTGAATGGTCGCGCTGCCCCCGGGCGGCCCCTCGGGATTCGGATACTCGACCCGCTTCGCCACGACCCCCGCCGGCACCACGGCAGTCGAGAGGAAAGTTAACGCAAACGCGTTCTCCTGCGGCAGCACACTAAACCGCGTGAGCAAATCGTTCTCGCCCCGCGGTCCGGCCCCGATCTCAAAAATCACCCCCTCGGCTTGCGCCGCAGGCGCAAACCGCAGCCAGCACTCGATCGTCCAGTCGCGATCGCCGAGATTGAGCTTCGAGTCCGTCGCGTTCGCGAACGGCGCCCGCCGCAGGTGGCTGTCACCGTTGGTGAACACGGCCGCGAAGTGCGCGTTTTCCCACGTCATCGGCGGCTGGGTGCGACCCGGCTTGGCGGGTGGCGGACGCAGGCCGAACGTCACCGCACTGCCTCCGCTGTCCGCATCGGAACCGGCGCCGCGGGTGGTGATTGCCAGCGGCGCCGGCGGGATGGGCCGCAGCGCGTTGCCGAATTTTCCCCGCCCAATTTCCGCGCCGCGCCCGAGGATGAGGAAGTGGCTGTTCGGCCCCGCGTCATTGAGCACCGAACTCGGGAAAACGCCGGCCTGTTCGTCGAAAAGCCACAGCGCGACGGTGTCGGCGCGAATCGATGACGGCCGCAACGACGCGCAAGCAACGCAAAGCAGCGCGATGCTCACGCGGCGCGATGCCACACGGAGGTTCATGATGCAAGCCTGAGCCGGTTTGGGGCGGCGGCTCAATCTCCAACCGTGGCAGGAGGTCGCCGTCCACCTATTGGTATCCGTCAATTCACCCTCCAAGTGCGGTCGAAAGCATTCGAACGGCTAAAATCCGGCCAACCCATCGAAACCACATGGCGATTTTCTCCCGCCCGCCATCGTCGCCGCCAGCTTCAGCGCCTGCACCAGGCTGCGCGGATCGCCGGTGCCCCGGCCGGCGTGGGCAAAGTCGGTGCCGTGCTCCACCGAGGTGCGGATGATGGGCAGGCCGAGGGTGACATTCACGCCCTGCCAGATGCCCAGCATCTTGGCCGCGACGTGTCCCTGATCATGATACATCGCAATCGCGCAGTCGAATTCGCCCTGCAGCGTGCGAAAGAAAACCGTGTCGCCGGCGAGCGGACCGCTGACGTGGAAGCCGCGGCGGCCGGCCTCCGCGATCGCCGGGGTGATGAACTCGATCTCCTCCCGGCCGAAGATTCCGCCCTCGCCGGCGTGCGGATTCAGCCCGGCGACCGCGATGTGCGGCTTTTCGACGCCGAGCTGCCGCACGCCTTCATGCGCGAGTTGCACCACCTCCAGGATTCGCTCCGGTCGCACGCGGGCGATGGCCTGCGCGAGGGAAACATGAGTGCTCACGTGGCAGACGCGCAGCTTTCCCGCGACCAGCATCATCGTCACCTGCGGCTTCCCGCAGAGCTCGGCCAGCAATTCCGTGTGGCCGTCGTACTGAAAGCCCGCCGCGTGCAGCGCCGCCTTGTTGATGGCGGACGTGACGACGGCGTGTGCCTCGCCGGCGAGCGTAAGTTCGACGGCGCGTTTGATCGACTCGTAGGCGGCGCGGCCGGTCGTTGCGCTCACCTGGCCGCGCACGAGCCGGGCAGCGTCGAGATTGCCGAGATCGATGACATCGATGACGGCGACATCGTCGGCCGCCTCGGCGGCGCGGGGAATCGGGCGGACGGCAGCGGGAACTCCCGTGATCGCGAGCGCGGCCCGAAGCGTGGCGGCGTCACCGACAACGACAGGACGGCACGCCGCGCGAATTTCGGGATCGGCGAACGCCTTGGTGATGAGTTCGGGTCCGCTGCCGGCGGCGTCGCCGAGCGTGACGGCGAGGATCGGTTTGGTTGCGGGTCTCACGTCAGCCGGTGCCGAAAAGAAGGCGTTGCGGTTGTTGGAGGACGACGGGGCTCATGGAACTCTGGCGGGCGCGGAATCGCCGGCGCGTGGCAAGAGCCGCGTGGGCGCAGACGGATCGTAGGTTGGGTTGAGCCGCATTTCCTGGGCGCCGACCGAGCGTCGCCACACCCGCAATCGACTGCGCATTTCCACACACCGCTCCGGCATTTCATACACAAGATTGCGCGTCTCGCCGGGATCGGCCTTCAAGTCGAAAAGCTCCACCGCGGGACCAATCGCACCCACTGCGCCGAGCGCCACCTCAAACCACTCGATCAATTTGAAATCGCCCATGCGGATCGCGCCAGCCGGGGCGAGGCCCAGATGGTGGTAGTGCGGATAGTGCCAGCAGAGCGTGTCGCGGTCGCGGCCCGCGGCCCGGAGCCCGTCGAGCAGGCGGCCCGTGGCACGGTCGATTTCATCGATCATCGCGGCGAGCACCGGGCGGTTGACCGCGGCGTCGGCGCCGGGCCGGGCGGCGTAGCGGGCGACCAACCCGGCCGGGGCGATCTCGGGACGGTGGACGGCGTTGTGCGCCAGCACGCAGAAAAACGGTTGCGAACGCGGGCGCGTGACAAAGTCGATGGTGCGCGCGGTGAGTTCGTGCACGTGATGCGGGTCGGTCTCCGGGTCCGCGTCAGGCACGGGTTTGCGGGTGACGAACACCTCGTCGAAACCCTGCGACTCGGGATCCATCGGACGGCCGGGCCGGTCGTTGTAGTCCGGCGCGAGCTGCCATTTGCCGAAGTGCGCGGTGGCATAGCCGCGGGCCTTGAGCACGTCGCCGAGCGTCACGGCGGCGACGGGCAGGCCGCGTTGCCACGCTGGCGCGAGCAGCGGCGGATTGATGACTTCGGAGCCGGGAATGAAATCGGTGAGGTGCAGGCGCGCGGGGTGCAGTCCGGTGTAAAGGCTCGCGCGCGCCGGGGAGCAGGCCGGCGCGGTGGCGTAGGCACGGGCGAGGCGCACGCCCTCGGCGGCGAGGCGGTCGAGCTGCGGGGTCTGGAAAAACCCCGCGCTGCCGGGCGTCGCGCAACCCAGGTGGTGCACGCCGAAATCGTCGGCGATGATCAGCATGATGTTCGGCGGCGCGGGCGGCATGGGTGGAGCGGGTGAAAACAAATCTAAGTGTGAGTAATGCGGTTTAGTATTACTCTGTTAAGCCGTCCTAATAATTTGCGCGGAGTTTCATAGGTAAAGTAACCCAATAGGTTACTCTGAAATCTGGCGGTTTTGGCGCAGGAACGTAACAGAGTAATGTTCGGTGGCGGCGGGCACAGTTTTTTTCGTGCTCCAATACGTGAGGCTCTCGACGTTGTCCGGGACGTGGCCGCCGAAGAGACGGCTCGCGAGGAACCCGGCGCCGAACAGCACCAAGTGGCTGCAAAGACCGATGAGGATGGGATGGAGCGGAAAGTTGAAACCGAGATCGACGACCCGGTGCCGCGGCCCGGTGAGAATCGCCCAGGCGGTGAAGGCCACGCAGCACGCCATGCCGGCGTAGCAGCCGCGGCGGGTCCACTGCACGGCATCGGCGTGCATGTTTGCGACGACTTGGTCTTTCTCTCTCCTCTTGATCTTTCTCTTTCTCGGCTTGGCCGAAGAGAATTCGGGAGAAAGATTAAGAGAAAGAGGAAAGAGAAAGATGCCTTAGCGTTGGTTCCTTTGGTTGCGGCCTCGCTACTCATCCTTGAAACGCCTCGAATCCATGGGCACGCCATCGTTCTCCCAAGGATTCGAGGCGGTTCAAGGATTGGAAGCTGTCCGTCTTCATGCCAATCCATGAACGCTTCGAATATCCATGGGGGATACCTCGTACCGACTTCCCGTCCCGGCAGGGCCAACCGTGCCCAGTGAGCCGTCGTTCGAGGTCGCCACGCTTTCGCCAGCGGCTCGAGCGCGGCTACGGAGCAAACCGCGTGGCGGTCGGGATTCAACCCGAGTGCCGCCAGTCGATCAGCCCGAGCTGGAGCAGTTTGCGGCCGTTGAAATGATTCCACTTCAGCTCGACCGCGAGATCGAGCGGCACGTGCACCGGCGGAAGCCGGTGCGCGAGTTTCCACGCCACGCCGTGCAACCGCCGGCCGCGCGCGTCCTCCAGGCCAAAGCGGAAATGCTGCTCTTTGAACACCTCGGGGGGCGAAAGCAGCACGGCGCCCCGCACCCCGAAGACCGGCTCGGGGTTGCCCTGCCCGAAGGGATGCAACCCGTCGAGTTCGTTCATCAGCCGCTCGGTGATTTGTTCCGGCGTGATCCAGGCGGCAACGTCGAGCCGGGCTTCCGCGATGTCACCGCCGGCGTGCGTGCGAACGGCCGCGGCAAAACGCGCGCGAAAAGCCTCCACGTGCAGTTTGGGCAGCGCAATCCCGACGGCCATCGGATGGCCGCCCCAGCTCGTGAGGTGTTCGCAGCAGGTGCCCAGCACCTCGACCAGGTTGACGCCGTCCACGCTGCGGCCGGACCCCTTGGCCATGTCGCCTTCGTTGCCGAGGACGACACAGGGGCGGTTGTACTTGCGGGTCACGCGCCCGGCGACGATCCCGACCACTCCGGGGTGCCAGTTTTCCGCGAACAGCACGATCCCGGCATGCGCCGCATACTGGGTCTCGATGCAGCGCTCCGCCTCCTCGGTGATCGCGCGCTCGATTTCCTGCCGCTCGCGATTGAACACATCGAGCTGCCGCGCGGTCTCGACACAGAACGTGAGATCGTCGCTGAGCAGCAGTTCCACGGACAGCGCCGCGTCGGCGAGGCGGCCGCTGGCATTGATCCGGGGGCCGAGGCGGAAAGAGATGTCGGTCGGGGTGATGCCCTGCGCCGGTTTCACGCCGGCGATGTCCATCAGGGCGCGCAAGCCGGGGCGCTGGGTTTCCTGCAAGATGCGCAACCCGTGGCGGGCGAGAATGCGATTCTCGCCCCGCAGCGGCACCAGGTCCGCCACCGTGCCGAGCGCCACCAGATCGAGATGATCGCGCAGCTTGATCCGGAACGCCACCGGGTGGTTCTCGAGGCGGAGCTGTTTGAGCAGCCCGTGCGCGAGCTTGAACACGAGGCCCACGGTGCAGAGGTGCCGCCACGCGTGGTCGCCGTTGGTCAGATCGCCGTCGACATGCGGATTGATCAGGATGCCGTCCTCGAGCGGGCGCTCCTTTGACCGGTGGTGATCGATCACCATGACATCGATGCCCTGCCCGCGGAGATAGGCCGCCTCGGCGTGCGAATTCGTCCCGCAGTCGAGCGCAATGAAAAGATCCGGCCGCCCGGCCTCGAGCGCGCGATCGATCGCGCTGCGGGAAAGACCGTAGCCATCCTCCGAGCGGCGGGGCACGACAAACCGGGGATTCAGGCCAAAGCGACGCAGCACCATGACGAGCAGCGCGGTGCTCGTGACCCCGTCGACGTCGTAGTCGCCCAGGATGGCGATCTGCTCACGGCGCGCGATCGCCTGGCGCAGCCGGGTGGCGGCCGCTTCCAGATTGCGGACGAGAAACGGATCGTTGAGCGCGGCGAGCGCCGGCTGCAGGAATTCCAACGCCGCCTCGCCGTCGCGCAGGCCCGCGCGCAGCAACAACTCGGCGAGCACGCGGCTGACGCCGGCGCGATCGCTCAGCGCCTCGATTTCCTCGGCCGGAAGCGGCGTGTGGGTCCAACGCATGGTAGGGGTTCTCCCGTAGCCGAATTCGCAAGAATTTGGCCGCCGCTGATTGCGCCAAACTCCTGCGAGTTCGGCGACACGGGCGGCGCAGAGAGGGCTACTCCGACGCCTTGCTGGAGCCCTGCCATTCGTATTTCGGCGCGATGTCGTGGTGCGCCTCGACGTGCTTCCGATCCCCCTTGTGCCACCAGTAGAAGACCGGCGTGGCGATGAAGAGCGACGAGAACGTGCCGGTGAGCACGCCGATGAGCAGCGTAAACGCGATGTCGTTCACATCGCCGCTCGTAGTCACAATCAGCGTGACCGCGGTGAGCAGCGTGGTGCCGCCCGTGATGATGGTGCGGGAAAGCGTGAGATTGAGCGAACGGTTGATGATGTCGCGCAGCGTGCCGATCGGGTTGAGCTTGAGCTCCTCCCGGATGCGGTCGAAGACGACGATGGTGTCGTTGATCGAGTAGCCGATGATCAGCAGGATCGCGGCCACCATCGAGGCATTGAATTGCCGGTCGAACAGCACGAACAAGCCGACGGTGAGAATCAAATCGTGCACCGTTGCGACAATGGCGCCGACGCCGTAGCCGATTTCGAAGCGGAAGGCCACGTAGGCCAGGATCGCGAACAGCGCCGCGATGATCGACTTGAGCGCATTCCATTGGATCTCCTTGCCGACCGAGGCGCCGATGCGGCTTTCGCCCGCGACCTCGAGTTTCGCCTGCGGCAGCGTCTGCTGCAGTTTCTGCACGATGGGCTTTCCCTGATCGAATGGCGTCGTGACTTTCAGCACCTCGCGCGCGCCACCGATCGGCTGCTGGTACGCGAAGTTCACTTCCTTGATTCCGGCCTGGCTCGCCGCACGCCGCAGTTCGCCCATCTCGACCTTCTGCGCGAAGTTGAGCGTCACCATGTCGCCGCCCACAAAATCAATGCCGTAGATCTCCTTGCCCTTGTAGATCACCGCACCGACGCCCACGAAGAGGATGACGATCGTGCCAATGACGGCGGCCTTCGTGTATTTCAGGAAATCGAATTTCGTGTCCTGAAGGACCGAGAACATTTTCAGCGACTTGATCGCCCCCGGGTGAATCAGGAATTCGAGGATCAGTTTGCTCACAACCACCGCCGCAAACATCGTGGTGAAAATACCGATGGCCAGCGTAACGCCGAAGCCCTTCACCGGCCCGGTGCCGAGCCAGACCATGATCAGCGCGACGAGCAGCGTGGTGACGTTGGAATCGAGGATGGCCGACCACGCCTTGTCGAAGCCCGCCTCGAGCGCGGCGCCGAGCGATTTGCCCAGCTTCAGCTCTTCGCGCATGCGCTCGAAGATCAGGATGTTCGAGTCGACGGACATCGCGAGCGTCAGCACGATGCCGGCAATCCCGGGCATCGTGAGCGTGGCCCCAATGCTGGCCATCACGCCCAGCGTGATCGTCACGTTGACGCCCATGCCGATCGCGGCGACGAGTCCGCCGAAGGTGTAAAACACCAGCATGAATCCGATGGCGAGCAGGGTGCTGATGATGAAGGCGTTTCTCGCGCTCACCACCGAGTCGGCCGCCAGGGTGGGCCCGACCTCGTATTGCTCCATGACGCGGAGTTCGACGTCGAGCGGGTTGTTGAGGACATTGGCGAGGTTGATGGCCTCGCGGTCCGAAAAGCTGCCGGTGATCTGGGCGGAGCCGCCGCTGATTTCCTCCCGCACGGTCGGCGCGGAGTAGAGCTTGCCGTCGAGCACGATGGCGAGACGGCCGAGCGGTCCGCCCCGCTGGCTGATTTCCGCGATGGCGCGCGTCACCTCGGCGAAGCGCTTCTTGCCGTCGCTGGTGAACTCGAGCAGGACCTCGGGCTTGCCGTAGAGGTCCGGTCGCGCAAACGAATTCGAGATCATCTCCCCCGTCATTTCGGGGATGCGCTTGATGAAAAGCTCTTCGGTGCCGGTTTCGCCGCCCCGCCCTTCGTAATCGAGCGTCTTGATTTCGTAACCCGCCGGCGTCTCCACATTCGGTCCCGGGCTCAAGGAGGCATGCACCATGCGGAAGTCGAGCCGGGCCGGGGCCTTGACCTTGTCGACCACGTCCGGGTTGTCCTTGGTGCTGACGCCGGGCAGCTGGATTTCGATCCGGTTGTCGCCGACCGGGCGAATCACCGGCTCGGCCACGCCAAAGGCGTTGATGCGCGTGCCGATGATCTCGATGGCCTTTTGCAGCTTCTCGCGCCGGGCATATTGATCGACGTTTGCGCCCGGCTCGTCCTTGGTCTCGAGGGTAAAGGCGACGCCGCCCTTGAGGTCGAGGCCGAGCTGGAGCTTGCCCTTGGAGAGGCGCAGCAGCTCCGTGAGGAGGATGTCGTTGCGCTTCTCGATATTCTTCAGCGTCTGCTCGAGCCGGATTTCGGGAAAGAACTGCGAGAGGTCGATCTTTCGTTCCTTGCCGATTTGTTTGAGGGCGACGAATTCGCTGGGCGTGCCCTTGGGATCGCTTTTCTTGCGGGCAGCCGCTTCGTCGACCAGCTTGACGAACTCCGCCCGTTTCGCGGTGGCCTGCGCCTTGGCGAATCCGGCGAACGAGGGCGCGTCTTTCAGGGGAATGAGCTGCGAAACCGCCCACGCCGCGAGGGCGAGGGAGAGCAGGATCTTCCAGAGGTTGCGTTTGAGCATGGGTCGTTTGGATTTAAAAGGGTGAGGTTTTTGCGGCGCAAAAACCCGAAAAACGTTTTCCGCCGGCGGCGGAAAACCGTCACTTCCGGGCCGCGTCCGGCTTCTTCACCACCGTCTGCACGAAGCCCTTGCCGAGCTCGATCTTCGTGTTGTCGGCGATGCGCACGACGAAACGATCTTCCTTCACGTTCGTGATCACGCCGAAGATGCCGCCGTTCGTGATGATTTCGTCGCCCGACTCCAGCGCCTCGAGCATTTTCGCGTGCTCCTTCTGCTTTCGCCGTTGCGGGGCGATCATGAAAAAATACATCGCCGCGAAGAGCAGCAGGTAGCCAAAGATCATCATGCCGGGAATGCCGCCTTGGGGCGCAGGCGGTTGGGTTTGGGCCAGAAATTCGGGCAGGGCGATCAGCGAGGACATTTTCATCATTGCGTGTTGAGCGATTTGAAAAAAGAAAACACGCATCTAACTGACTCGGCTCCGGCAAAAGCAAGACATAAGACAGTACCCCCTTCCTCCCTCATCGCGTTGAAAAGCAAATCCTCCTCCGCCTGGTCGGCCGCCAAGTCCGAAGAACACTACGGTTTCAAGCGTTGGGGCTCCGGCCACCTCTCGGTTGACGACGAGGGCTTCGTCAAAATGCAGCCGTTGGTCGACGGCCGGGGCATCCGCGTGGTCGACGTGGTGCACGAGGCGCTGGGCATGGGCCTCAAGGCGCCGATGGTGATTCGCTTCCAGGACCTGCTCCGGCACCGGGTCGTCCAGCTCAACGAGCTGTTCGCGAAGGCGATCAAGGAGGAGGGTTACAAGGGCAGCTACCGCGGCGTGTTTCCGATCAAGGTCAACCAGCTCCGCGAAGTCGTCGATGAAATCGTCGCGGCGGGCAAGGACTACAATTTCGGCCTCGAGGCCGGCTCGAAGCCCGAGCTGATGATCGCGCTCGCGATGAACGAGGGGGCGCAGCGGCTGATCATCTGCAACGGTTACAAGGACCACGATTACATCCGGCTGGCCCTCCTCGGCCGGAAGCTGGGCAAGCGCATCGTCATCGTGGTCGAGCAGCTGGCCGAGCTCGACGACATCATCCGCCTCGCGCAGGAAACCGGCGTGAAGCCGCTGATCGGCTTCCGCGCCAAGCTCCAGACCCGCGGCGAGGGCAAATGGGCCATGTCGACCGGCGACAACGCCAAGTTCGGCCTCAACACCGCGGAAATCCTCTTCGCCTGTGAACGACTGAAGGCCGCGAAACTCACCCACGCGCTGCGCCTCGTCCACTTCCACATCGGCTCGCAGGTGCCGAACATCCTCACGATCAAGAACGCCGTCGTCGAGGCCACGCGCTTCTACTGCCAGCTCGCGAAGATGGGCTTCCCCATGGGTTACCTCGACGTCGGCGGCGGGCTCGGCATCGACTACGACGGCTCGCGTACGAACTTCGAGAGCTCGATGAACTACTCGATGGAGGAATACGCCCGCGACGTCGTCTTCAACATCCGCGAAATCTGCCACGCCTGCGACGAACCCGTGCCCGACATCGTCAGCGAATCCGGCCGCGCCATCGTCGCGCCGCACTCGCTGCTCGTGATCGAGGTGTTCGAGCGGATCAACAAGCGCGAGTCCCTCGGCCAGCAGCACCAGCCGAAGGAAAAGCACAAGGTGGTCGAGGACCTCGAGGTCATGCTGAAAAACAAGACCAAGCTCGGCCGGCTCGAGCGTTTCCACGACGCGCTGCAGAAGAAGGACGAGGCCTTCTCCCTCTTCAACCTCGGCTATCTGGACCTCGAGAACCGCGCCGCCGCCGAGTCGCTCTTCTGGCAAATCTGCGAGCAGATCGCGAAGGAGGGCCGGAAGACGGGCTACCAGCCCGAGGAGCTGCACGATCTGGACACGCTGCTCGCCGACCAGTACGTCTGCAATTTTTCCGTTTTCCAGTCTCTGCTCGATCACTGGGCGCTCAAGCAGCTCTTCCCGATCACGCCGTTGCACCGGCTCGACGAGAAACCCACCGTCAACGCCATCCTCGTCGACATCACCTGCGATTCCGACGGCAAGATTTCGTCGTTCATCGATCTGCAGGACGTGAAGGACTTCATCACCCTGCACCCGCTGAACAACAAGCCCTACTACCTCGGCATTTTCCTGACCGGCGCGTATCAGGACATCATGGGGGATCTGCACAATCTCTTTGGCCGCGTGAACGAGGTGCACGTCTTCCTCGAGGACGACGAGCCCAACGGTTTCTACATCGAGGAGGCGCTGAGCGGCAGCCGGATCGCCGACGTGATCGAGGGCGTGCAATACCAGCAGGAGGATCTCTGCCGCAAGATGAAGGCCCAGATCGACGCCGCCACGCGCAAGGACATGGTGAAGCCCCGCGAGGGCGTCCGGCTGCTCGAGCTCTACGAGAGCCAGATGCTCAACAAGACCTATCTGAACATCGTGCCGAAGGGCGGGCGGCAGAAGAAGGCGTGAAGGAAAAGCCTCGGGGCAGGCCCCAAGGCTATTCCTCCGAAGGTAGGAGCCTGCTTGCAGGCGATGGCTCGGAGCGACCCGAGCGTCCCGCCCATGCCCGAAGCCTCACCGGCAGAGGGAACTGAATCCGGCGATGCGTTGCCGGGCAGCACCGGAACCAAGCCGCCGCTCCGCTGGCGATTTTCCCGGCTTCCAGCCGCACTGCATGATTGCGCCGCCGGAGATTGCCGGCTTCGCTACAGCCGATCCCATGCCCGAGGCCAAGCCAGCCACTTCCGAGTCAGCCGTCGCCGCCGCCTACGGCTGGCCGTGGCCGTTGACCGACGCCGAAACCCTCGAGCGCGTGGTCGCCCTCAACGCCGCCCGCGCCGCCGAGGAAAAACCCGCCACCGCGGACGAGTTGGCGGGCCGTTTCAGCCGGGCGAAGGCGCCCGACATCCTCGAGATCCTCCAAACCCTCGTCACCCTCGGCCGCGCGCGGGCCGGCGATGCGCCGGGGACATTTGTGCGGTAGTGCACTGCCGTAACCATCCGCCTCCACGCCGCGCCTCCAACCCGCTCCGCTCTTCCGCCATGGAAACCCGCATCGCCCTGTTTCAGAAAAAGGAAATCCGCAAAACCTTCCATGCCGACGAATGGTGGTTCGTCATTGTCGATGTCGTCGCCGCGCTCACCGACTCCGCCAACCCGGCCGAATACCTGAAAAAAATGCGCCTGCGAGACCCCGCCCTCGCGGCCACCCTCAAGGGGGGGACAAGTTGTCCCCCCCTTGGCCGATGTCCCCAATGGCGGAGGGCAGATTGCCCCCCCTTGCCTTGGAGTTTCCCACCGCCGGCGGACCGCAGAAGCTCACTTGCTGGCACACCGAAGGCATCTTCCGGCTGATCCAGTCCATCGCCAGCCCGAAGGCGGAGCCGTTCAAACGCTGGCTCGCCAAGGTGGGCTATGAACGCGTGCAGGAAATCGAAAACCCCGAGCTCGCGACCAAGCGCATCCGCGCCGTCTACCTCGCCAAGGGCTACTCCGAGGCATGGATCGAAAAACGGATGCGCAGCATCGCCATCCGTGACGAACTAACCGACGAGTGGAAGAAGCGCGGCGTTAAAGAGAGACTCGAATACTCGATCCTCACCGCCGAAATCTCCAAGGCCGCCTTCGGCCTGACTCCCTCTGAATATGCCGTCCACAAAGGCCTGAAACGCGAAAACCTTCGCGACCACATGACCGACCTCGAGTTGATCTTCTCCATGCCCGGCGAGGCGGCCACGACGGAGATCGCCCGCAACACCGACACCCAGGGCTTCGAGCCGAACAAAGTGGCGGCGAAGCAAGGCGGCACGGTGGCCGGTAACGCACGGCGCGAACTCGAGCAGAAGTCCGGCCGCAAAGTCGTCAGCCGCGAGAACTACCTTGACGCCCCGGAGTCTGCGAAACGACTGTCCCGTGGCACAGCGCCCTGAACGTAGCACCATGGGCCTCACCCTCCACTACCGCCTGACCGCCCCCGAGGGCTGCTCCGCCCGGCACGCGGCCGCGCTCGTGCGGCGCCTCCACGCGATTGCCCGTGACTGGCTGGCGCAGGGCCGGGTCCTGGCAGTGGATGACATCATGACCGATCGCACGTTCCTCGATCGCTTCGGCACCGCGTGGCGCACGCTGCCGCATCCGGCGGATCCCGAGACCTCCGTCGGCGTGCCGATTCGGCCCGTGGCCGGCTGGATTTTCCCCGTCGATTTTGGCGCCGACTGCGAATGGTTCTGGCTCGGCCTCTGCCGCTATCCGGCGACCGTCGTGGTGGGCGGGCGCAATCGCGCCACGCGACTGGGGGAGCGCTGGCAGTTCGCCCATTCCTGCAAGACGCAATACGCGAGCCTGCGCGGCTGGGAAAATTTCGTGCGCTGCCACGTGGGCGCGGTGGAGTTGCTCGGCGAGTGGCGCCGGCTGGGTGGGCGCGCGAAAATCGACGACGAGGGCGGCTACTGGCCGCGCCGCGATCTCGCCGCACTGCGGCAGCGCCTCGATCAGATGAACGGCATCGTGGCCGCGCTGGCCGGCGCCATGAAGGACGCCACCGAGGGCGAGGGCGGTGCGCCCGTGCAGGCGCCGATTTTCGCGCATCCGCAGTTCGAGCGGCTGGAGGCCGAAGGCGCCGCGGACCGCGCGGCGAATCTCGCGGCGGCGGCCAAAATCATCGCGGCGCTGCCGCGAAACCGCGACCGCACCCGAGGGGATCAACCCAAAACCGGCGATTGAACCGCGGATTTCACCGATCGGCGCAGATTTTCAATCCGAGGCAAATCCCGGTACGATCACCCTGCAGGTGAGGCTCCCGACAAGTGTCGAGCTCCCGCGACCCTTCTTATCTGTGTGATCTGCGTAATCTGCGGTTGGTCTGAAACGCTGAATTCAGGAAAAATTCTCCGCGACATCCGCGGGAGCCGCCGGCACAACCTTTGCACCCCGCTTCTTCCATGGCCAAGGGCGACATTGTGCGGGTCGCGGCGGACGGGAGCATCCGGCGCGCAGAGCATGCGACCAAGGCCGAACTCTTCACGTACGCCGCCACGCTCTGCCGCGTGGTCGACGGCGACACGGTGGTGGTCGCGCTGGAAGTGGCGCCGGGCATCTTCATCGAACAAAAGCTGCGGCTGCGTGGGCTCGACTGCCCGGAGATTGCCACGCCCCCGGGCAAGGCGGCCAAGCGGTTCGTCGAGACGCTCGTCGCCCAGACCACCGCCGTCACGATCAACACCACGAAGCCCGATAAATACGACCGTTACCTCGCGGATGTGTTCTTCACCACCGCTTCAGGTGACGTTCTCCTCAACAACGCGCTGCTCGAAAACGGCCACACGGTGCGGAACGATGAGTGGGAGTTTTCCGACTGGGGGGTCTGACCGCCAGTCGGTCGCATCGGGGAACGAGGGAGATTTGCAGGCGACGTGAAGAAACCCTCGGCGCGCGAAGGCAAATATCGTTTGCGTGTCGGCTCGTTTCGCGGGTTGTTCGCGCTGCAAGCAGACGCGATTTTCATCCATGCTGTTAAAGACCGCAAAGAAGCCTACGACTAAACTCGCCGCCCGTGGAAACTCGCGGCCCTCCGCGAACTCAACGACGCCATCACGCGCAATGCCGGCAAACCGGGAATTCCCTGGGCACAAGCCAAGGTCGAAGCTGGGAATTTGATTCCGGCCTTGTGGGGACGTCGGCCATGAAAACCAAACTGCCCGACGTCTCCGGCATCACGCCCGGCGAGATTCTGCTCGAGGAATGGATCACGCCCGATGGTCTGACCTGTTATCAGGTGAGCCAGCGCACTGGCATTCCAGCGTCACGGCTCAGCGAGATCACCAAGGGTCGCCGCGCGATCACCGCCAACACCGCCCTCCGGCTCGGCCGCTTCTTCGGCAGCGGCGAACGCTTCTGGCCGAATCTCCAGCAAGCCTACGACGTGGAGCAAACCCGCTCGGCTCTCGGCCGCCGCCTCGAAGCCGAGGTCGAGCCGCTCTCAGCCTGAAGGAGACCGCTTGCGATGCGGCGGCGCTCGAGGCGGCCGGCGCGGAGAGCAATCGCGCTTATGGCCGGACCATGCTGCGGTTGCTGCAGCATCTCTCCACTCCGAATCCGCAATCCGGGCTCGTTGGCATCCTCGAAGACCGGCGCCAGCTCCAGCGTCGCATGCAGATGATCGCGATCTTTGCACCAAAGCGGCGGTCGTTCGCAGCGGCGGGATTGCTCACGATTCTGGCGATCGTTGGCCTCACGGATGCGCAGGTGGCGCCCACGCTCTCGACCGTTTTTCCCAGCGCTGGCGCGGCGACGCCCGCAACCTCGCCGGGACCAGTGGCGATTCCCCAGCCCACCGGCCCATATGTGCTGTTCCTCGTCAACGGCTCGGAGACGATGCTCGGGGAGTTCAACGCGGCGGTGCGACCCGACGAGAAGAAGGCGATCGACTACAGGGAGCGCGGCCGCATTTACGCTGTGGAGGGCCGAAGCGGCACCGACGAGCAAAAGCGCGCGGCTCCGAAGTGGCGGCGCACCGTTCAAATGCTCGAGCAAATGCTCAACGCGTTGCCGGCCGAAACCAATTTTCACGTCGCGTTGTTTTTCGATGATCGCATCGAACGCGTGGCCGGTCGCATCGACCCGAATGACCAGCAGGCGATCCCGAATACCATCGCGCGGTTGCGCGTCGCGATCCCGCGCGGCGCCGCCAACCTGGAGTCTGCTTTCGGCTTCGTCACGGACGTGCTCAACGCACCGCGTCCAGAGCGCATTGTGCTCATCACCGACGGACTGCCGACGACCAGCTCGAGTTCGCCGAGCGAAGGAGAAATCACGGAGGCGCAGCGGATACGGTACTTTCAGCTCGCGACCAAGCGACTCCCTCCGCGTATTCCCGTGCACATCGTCCTGTTGCCATTGCCGCCCGGCGATCCCGCGGCACCTGGGCTCTATTGGGAACTGGCCAACGCGACACGGGGCGGGCTGACGTGTCCCGCGAATCCGCGTAGCGAACCGCGCACCCATCTCGCCTTCGTCATCGACACGTCGGGCTCCATGCGCGACCCAAACCGCGGCGGCTTGTGGCCAATCGTGATCGACACGATTGAGGCGACCCTCGATGCGCACCCGCAACTCGCGGGCGTACAGCTTCTCGACGGCGACGGCCGCTTCATTCTCGGCCGGCGCGGCAACGGCGCCGCCGGCTGGCTTCCCAACGCGCCCGCGACACGCGAATCAATCAAGCGCGTGCTGAGCCGTTACGATCAGGATAGTATCAGCAACCCCATCCCTGGCATCTACAACGCCATCCGATTCCTCCAGGACAAAGATGCGTCCGGCCTGCGCATGGGCATCTATGTTTTGGGCGACGAGTACACTTCCAGCGACCCGGCCGGTGCCGTTCTCGATCGTCTCGATGCGCTCAATCCACGCAATACAAACGGTCGCCGACCGATCACCATCAGCGCGATCGGGTTTCCGACCACGATTCGCTACCAATTCTCGATGGGCAACACGGGGCTGAGATTCGCGAACTTGATGCGCCTGCTAACCTACGACCACGACGGCACATTCGTCGCGCTGCCGGATTTGTAAGGTGCAGAACGGATCGAGCCCAATCTGAGAACACGAGACAACCATCCGCCCCTCTCCGTTTCCGCTGTGTCTCCTCTGCGATCTTTGTGTCAACTGTCTTGAATCACTCCACGATCCCGCGTTGCGGTAGCGGCGGTCGGACAGGGTCAGGCTGCGGATATTGATATCGACAATCCGTCTCGTTTCACCGGCAAGAGGCCGGAGAAAATCCTGCGCGCCGATCAGACGGCAGCGGCAACTCGCCGCCGGAGCTGCCCGCACGCCGCATCGATGTCCGGCCCGCGCGAGCGCCGGAAATGCGCGACGACTCCGCGCGCACGCAACTCCGCGACAAACGCCTCCGCCGCCTCGTCCGACGCCGGCTCGTAGCTGAGGCCACGGAGACTGAGGCCGGAGGGATTGTAGCGCAGGAGATTCACATGCATGCGCCGCGCGCCGAGGACGAACGCCAGCGTGCGGGCATGTTCGGCGGAATTGTTCACGCCCTTGAAAAAGCAATACTGAATCGTCACCGGCCGGCTGCGCTCCGCCTGAAAGCGATCCGCGGCGGCGAGTATTTCCGCGATGGCGAAGCGTTTTCCCATCGGGAGGAGCTGCGCGCGCGTGGTGTCGTCGGGCGCGTCGAGCGAAACGGCGAGGTTCACGTTCAAACCGCTGGCCGCGAGCGCGTCGATGCCGGGCACGATGCCGACAGTCGACACCGTCACCTCCGCCACCCCAGCGCGCCGAGCCGGTTGTCGGCGATGCGGCGCACGGCCTCGAGCACAGCGTCGAGATTGAGCAGCGGTTCGCCCATGCCCATGAGCACGACCGTCTGCACCCGGCGGCCCACCGCCCGCGCCTCGCGCCGCAGCGCGAGAAACTGCTCCACCATTTCGCCTGCCGTCAGGTCGCGCTCGAAACCGGTCTTCGCCGTCGCGCAAAAATCGCAGCCCATGGCGCAGCCGACCTGCGAGGACAGGCAACCCGCCGCGCCGGGCGCGCCATCAAAGTGAAGTCGCGCGAGCAATCCGTCCGGCAACGCCGTCCGTCCCGTCAGCTCGAATTCGCCGCCGCTGCCGTAATACGCCCGCAGCACCCGCGCGGCATGAGAAGGTCTCGCGCCCCAAGCAGCGAATTGCTGCTCGAGTTCGCTCAGACTGAAATCGGCCAGGGCGCGGTTCACGCCGCAGCCACGCAGGGAACCGGGCGAAAGCCAAGCGCGGGTGACATTTCGATGCTGGGTCCGTTCGGGAAATTGTAGGAGCGGCTTTATGCCGCGATGATTGGGTGCCTTGGCGGTTCATCGCGGCATAAAGCCGCTCCTACAGTCGACCAGCTCCAATCGGACCCACCACCCAACACTCTTTCCTCCGAGTCCACAACCGAGCCAGCGATTGACTCCAAGGCGGAACCTCCTTCCCTGACTCCATGCGCACGCTGCTCGAAATCGAGGAAGCCATCTCGCGTCTGCCATCGGAAGCGCAACGCCAGCTCGTCAAAGACATTCCTGCGTTGTGCCCGTCCGCTTTCCCTGCGACTGGCTGGGATGCGATTCTCCAAGATGACACCCCTCGTCCCGCGCTTTCATCGCTGCTCGACCAGCTCGATGCCGAGTACGCCCAGGCGCCGGATAGTTTTGCGCTGGTGAACGAAGACTCGCTGCGCGAGAAAAGGTGACCTCGCGTGGCACGCCGGAGTTTTGGCAGCTCTATCACGATTTGCCGCCTGAAATCCGTGCCGCCGCCCGCGAGGGCTACCAAAAGTTTCTATGGTCGCAAAGGACGGTTGGATTGCTTATGATCAAAGAGTTACGACGATGACGGATTCATAGTTGATAGTTTTTTCTTCGCGAAGCGCGGCGAGCGATTTTCGGGGCCGGCGGCGAGAACGGCGTAAGGCGCGTAATG
>JACQWL010000270.1 GCA_016209255.1 Verrucomicrobiota bacterium | reverse complement strand
GCCCAGTAGCGCGCGGCGGCGTGGCGCGGAGAAGGGAGCAAGGAGAACGGAGAAAGACTTGAACGATAAAAATACCATGAACGACGACACCTTTGAAAATCTGGAAGTTTGGAAAGAAGCGGCCGAGCTGGCAGTGCGAGTAAAGCTCCTTGGCGAAGCGGACGCCGAATCTTTGATTGCGGATGCCAAGCGGCTCTCAAAACGAATCGCCCGTCTCATGGAGGTTCGGCGCAAGGACTTCAGTTGATGTTATGCCTTCCCCTTCCTCCCTTCTCCCTTCTCCGGCCTCTGGCGTCGCTTTGCGATGCCACGGCCTCCAGCGCTATCTCGGGGAGGGCGAGGGGCGCGTGCACGTCTTAAAGGGCGTGTCATTCGAGGCGCGCCGGGGGAAGGTCTATGCAATCGTCGGGCCGTCCGGTTGCGGCAAGAGCACGCTGCTCTACCTTCTGGGGCTGCTCGATCAGCCGGACGGGGGGGAGATCGAGATCAATGGCCGGGTCATGTCGAATCGCGATGACGTCGCGCGGACCGCGGCGCGCGGCGAGCACATCGGGTTCGTGTTTCAATTTCACTTCCTGATGCTCGAGTTCACGGTGCTGGAGAACGTGATGATGCCGATGCGCAAACTCGGGCGGCTCGCTCCCGCCGAGATGAAGGCGCGCGCGCATGATCTCCTCGAAGCAGTCGGGCTCGGCGGCAAGACCCACCGGCTGGGCACGCAGCTCTCGGGCGGCGAGCAGCAACGGGTCGCCGTGGCGCGGGCGCTGGCGAACCAGCCCACCATTCTGCTGGCCGACGAGCCGACGGGAAATCTGGATGTGAAGAACTCCGCCGTGGTGTTCGATCTGCTGACCCGGCTGGCGCGGGATCAAGGCCAGGCGGTGATCCTGGTGACGCACAACCCCGAGATCGCGCAGCGCTGTGATTTCACGCGCCCGATGCGCGACGGCGTGTTCCTTTGAGCGGTGGCGCGGCCGCCGATAAGCCGCGGCGTTACTGACCCGTGCGGAGCCTAATTTGGTGGTCAGGCGAAAAATCCCGCCGAAATTTTGGTTTACAAGCGAAACTCCGCTCCCTTCTTTCGAAAGCGTTTTTCCCTACTTTTCCCGTCCCGTGACCCACAACCCATCGCGAAAACAATTCTTTGCCCAGCTGCTCGGAGTGGCGGCAGTTCCCAGTTTCGTGCCCAAACTGCCCGCCCGGTCGGCGGCGACCGCGGTCGGCGGCGCGGCGGGCGTGAGCCCCGGGAGGGCACCGGCAACGCCGGTGGCAGTGCGTCCGGATTCGCGTGCGGTGGCCCGCCGCGCTGAGACAGTTTAATCGACGCGGCTGCCGGAAAACCTCCCGCTCATGTCGAAACTTTTTCCGAAGTCGGCGAACAAGCTGCCGCTCCAGATCGTCATTTATCTGGGGGTACTGGCCGGAATCGCCACGGCGGGCGTCACCTATTACATGACGCCGAAATATACGCGGATCGGCTACGCGCCGGTGCAGCCCGTGCCCTTCAGCCACACCAAGCACGTCCAGGAAGTCGGACTCGACTGCCGCTACTGCCATTCCAGCGTCGAAAAGTCCGGTCACTCCGAAGTGCCGACGGCGCAGACGTGCATGAATTGCCACAATCAGGTGAAGGCGAACAGCCCGCTGCTCGCGCCGGTGCGTGAGAGCTACGAGAAAGGGACGGCTGTTCCGTGGGTGTGGATTCACCAGGTGCCGGACTACGCGTTCTTCAACCACGCGATCCATGTGAATCGCGGCATCTCCTGCGTCGAATGCCATGGCAAGGTCAACGAGATGGACACCGTCGCCCACATGCAGCCGCTCAGCATGGGTTTTTGCATCGAGTGCCACCGCAACCCCGCGGCCCGGCTCCGCGACCCAAAGGACATTTACAATCTCAACTCCCTGCCGCTCGCCGAGCAGGGCCGCGCGCCGGATGCCGCGAAGTTCGTGCACGACTGGAACGTGAAACCCCCGCAAAGCTGCTCCGGCTGCCATCGATGAAACGCAAATTTGAACACTCTCCTGGCCTGAGCCAGGCGAACGGCGCTCCCGCCGAACGCGAGCTGACTGGTTTTCCGCCGCCTGCCGTGCCTGCACCCACCGCTGGTGGCACTCTGTCTTCTCTGCCGGCGAAGACCGGTTTTCCGCCGCATGCCGCGCCTGCGCCCACCGCTGGTGACACTCTGTCTTCTCTGCTGACGACGACCGGTTTTCCGCCGCCTGCCGTGCCTGCGCCCACCGCTGGTGACACTCTGTCTTCTCTGCCGGCGACGACCGGTCCGAAATACTGGCGCAGCCTCGACGAACTTGCGGGCACCCCCGGCTTCAGGGCGCAGCTCGAGCGCGAGTTTCCCGAAGGCGCCGCGGATCTGAATGGCGTCGATCGCCGCCACTTCATGAAGATCATGGCGGCGTCGTTTGCGCTCGGCGGCGTCGGGCTCGCCGGGTGCCGCCGGCCGGAGCAAAATATCCTGCCCTTTGGCCGCTCGGTCGAGGGCGTGATTCCCGGGCTGCCGCAGTATTACGCGACCGCCATGCCGTTGCGCAAATGGGCCATTCCGCTGCTGGCCGAGACGCACCAGGGCCGCCCGACGAAGATCGAGGGCAATCCCACCTACGAGCCGCACGGCGGCTCGGCTTCGCTGCTGGCGCAGGCCTCGGTCCTCGATCTTTACGACCCGGATCGCGCCACGGCGCACACAAAGGGTGGGGCGGTGTTGAAGGCTCAGGCGGTCAACGAACTGCTCGCCAGCATCGGCCAGAGCTACGCGGAAACGCAGGGCGCAGGCCTCGCGTTTCTCGCCGAGGAATCGTCCTCGCCGACCCGCGCGCGGCTCGTCAACGCGCTCCGGCGAAAATTCTCCAGCGCCCTCTGGGCCGAGTACGAGCCCGTGTCGGACGAGCCGCCGGTCGCCGCCGCGCAGGCGTCGTTCGGGGCGAACGTGAAACCGCTCCATCACTTCGCAAAGGCGAAGCGGATCGTGGCGATCGATTGCGACTTCCTCCATGCGGAGGCGGGCAGCCTTTATTACGCGCGCAGTTTCGCGCGGGGCCGCCGGGTGACGAAGAAGGACGACCCGATGAACCGCCTCTACGTCGCGGAGAGCGGGCTCACCCTGACGGGCAGCATGGCCGACCACCGGCTGCGCCTCGCGAGCAGCCACATGCTGGCGTTCGCCGTGCAACTCGCCGCCGCGATCGATCCGAGTGGGCCGGAGTTCCTGCGGCCCTTTGCCGAGGGTTTGGACATCGATCGGAAGTGGATCGAGGAATGTGCCGCGGATCTGCGCGGCCATCGCGGCGAGTGTCTCGTCGTGGCGGGAGCCCATCTCCCGGCGCAGGTCCACGCCGTCGTTTACGGGATCAACGAATTTCTCGGCAACCTCGGCCGGACGGTGGACCTCGTCGCCGCACTGCCGTCGACGGCGGCCTCCATTTCCGACCTCGCGAACGCGATCAAGGAAGGCGCGGTCAAGACGCTCGTCATTCTCGGCGGCAATCCGGCCTACAACGCCCCCGCCGATCTCGGCTGGCCGGCGCTGCAGAAAGCGGTGGGCAACGTCGTCCGGCTCGGGTATTTCGTCGACGAGACGTCCGCGGTTTCGCCGAATGGCACGCATCTGGCCGCCGCCCACTACCTCGAGTCGTGGGGCGATGCACGCACGGTGGAGGGCACGATGGTGCCCGTGCAGCCGATGATCATGCCGCTCTTCGGCGGCCTGACCGAAATCGAAGTGATTGCGCGGCTCGCCGGTGAAGCGAAAACCGATCCTTACGCATTGGTATTCGACACGGTCGCCGTGAACGCCAGCGGGGAGGCCGGGAAGGCGATGCGCCGTTTCCTGCACGACGGCCTGCTCCCCGGCACGGCGTATGCGAAAGTTTCCCCGGCGTTCAGCCGCCAGGGGGTCGCGGCCTTGTTCCGCAACCCGCCCCGCAAGGAAGTCTTCAACAAAGACCACCTCGAGGTTCGCTTCGTCGCGGACTACAAGATGGACGACGGCCGTTTCGCCAACAACGGCTGGCTGCAAGAGTGCCCGGACCCGATCACGAAAATCTCCTGGGACAATGCCATCCTGATCAGTCCGAAGCTCGGGAAGGAACTTGGCATCGACCCGAAGGGCTCGCTGATCCAGGTGGTGCGCAAGGAGGAAAACGAGTTTAGCATCGGGAAGGAAAACGCGCGGGTGTTCGAACTCGCCGTGGGCGGCCGCACGATCCGCGGGCCGGTTCACATCCAGCCCGGACTTTCGAACTACACCGTCGTCGTGCCGCTTGGCTACGGCCGCACGGCGACCGGCCGGGTGGGGAAAGACGCTGGATTCAGCGCCTATCCGCTCCGCACCAGCGGGGCGAGGCACATCGCGACCGGGGCGAAGCTGACCAATACGGGTGCGCGTATGCTTCTCGCCAACACG
>JACQWL010000269.1 GCA_016209255.1 Verrucomicrobiota bacterium | reverse complement strand
CAGCTTCTCGGTACTGCTGATGTGCGCGAGGCGTTTTGCACCGCCAACCGCGCCATGGCGCGGCAGGCGCGCCAGCGGGAAATGCAGCGTACCGGAAAGCCAGCGGCGCAAGCCGACGCCCCGGCTGCGCAATCCGGGACGCCGGGGAGCCGGGGTGGACGTGCTCATGCGGTACACGCTGCGACTGCTCACTCTCGATCAGCTTGGCCGGGCCACCGCCCTGATTTGCGCCTTGGAACTGGAACGACAGCAGCGCGCCAAGGCCGGCGACAAATCGCTCGGCGACTGGCCGTTTAAGATCGGACTGTGGGTGGGCTTGGCCGCGACGCCGAATCGTATGGGCGGCCCTGGCGATACCGGTCCCGGTGCCGACAAGACCGCCTACCGCCGCTTGCCGTGTTTCCTCATCGCCACGGTGGACAAGTTCGCGGCGCTACCGTGGATTGCGCAGACAGGTAAACTCTTCGGGCTGGTGGAGCGATTCGACCAAGCCGGTTTCTACAACACCGCCGAACCTGGACGTGGCAGCGCGCTGGGCGGCCCGCTGCCACCGCCGGGGCTAATCATTCAGGACGAGTTGCACCTGATTTCCGGACCGCTTGGCACCATCGCCGGAGTTTATGAGACCGCCATTGGGCATCTCGCCGAGCGCGATCTCGGCAATGGCCAGACGCTGCGGCCCAAGATTATCGCCAGCACGGCCACGGTGCGGCAGGCGGCGGCGCAGATTCAGGCACTCTTCGGTCGGGCCAGTTCGACGATTTTCCCGCCGGCAGGCCCGGACCGACGCGCTTCGTTTTTCGCGCGCACTCGTCCATCGATGGAAGTGCCGGCCCGGCTCTACGTGGGAGTAGGGGCCCAGGGACGCAGCCTCAAAGTCGTTTTGCTTCGGACTGCGCTCGCATTGCTCGCGGCTGGACAGCGGCTCTACAAGGAGGCGGGCGTCAAGAGTCCGACTAATCCGGTGGATCCCTACACGACGCTGCTCGGCTATTTCAACAGCCTGCGCGAGCTTGGTGGATCGCGGCGCATCGTCGAAGACGAAGTGACCAGCCAGCTCCGCCGCTATGGCAACCGCCGTCGCCGGGAACCGGCCGATACGCTTTTTGCCAGGCGCGAAATTGGCGAACCGCTCGAGCTCACGTCCCGTGTCTCGACCAACCAAGTCTCGGAAGCCAAGCGACGGCTGGCGCAAGCGCACGCGGAGGACGAGCATGTGGATCTCGCGCTGGCGACAAACATGATCTCGGTGGGTCTGGATATTACCCGGCTCGGCCTGATGGTAGTGCTCGGGCAGCCGAAGATGTCGTCGGAATACATCCAAGCTACGAGCCGCGTCGGTCGCGACCCGGACCGTCCCGGCCTCGTGGTAACTTTGCTCAACATCCACAAGCCGCGCGATCGTTCGCACTATGAACGCTTCGGTTATTATCACGCGACGTTCTATCGCGCCGTGGAGGCCACAAGCGTAACTCCGTTTTCGCCGCGCGCGTTGGACCGGGCTCTGGCGGCCGCCTTGGTCGCCTACGCCCGGCATACGGTGCCGGCACTTACGGCTGCCGCGGGAGCCACCGGCATACTCACGGAGCGGACGGCGCTCAACGCGGCGGTCGACGCCTTTGCCGACCGCGCACTGGCCCACCGAAGCGGCCTTCCCGCCACCGAACAGGCGGCGCTGCGTGCCCGCGTGCGCGACCGTTGCGTGGACTTGCTCGATACATGGTTCAAACTGGCCGACCAGCACCGCAATGCCGGGGTAAAGCTCCAGTACGGCACGGAAGAGAGAAACCTGCCTCCGCTGTTACATGGGTTCCTCGATGAAAAGTTAGCATCGAAGCCGGACGACTATCTGAAGTTTCGCGCCAATCGATCCATGCGCGATGTGGAGCCAAGCGTGGACCTTTTCCCTAAGGACCTGATTGATTAACCATGAGTAAAAGCGAAGTCCGATCCAGCCAGCTCCTCACGACCTTTGGCGCCGGCGCGATGATGGATCAGCCCGAAGGCTCGGTCGTGATCGGCGGTCTCGATCACTGGCGCTATACATCCGGTCCGCCGCCAATGGTGGATGAGCCGCGTCTCGTAGCGATACTGCGCGCGCGCCTCCATCGCGACAACTTGACGCTGCGCACCCCGCCACCTTCGACGGACGATCCGACAGCGGGCAAGCCTGCACGCCAAGGTCGTAGTGGTGGATCGAAGGAAAATCCTGATCACCTCGGCCAATTTCACCGAGGCCGCTCATAAAACAAACATCGAACTCGGCGTGCTTTGCTCGGTGCCGTACCTGGCGGAGCGAGTGTGCTCCTATTTCGAGGCCCTCCGAAATTCGGCACAGCTACGTCGGCTGCCGGATGGGTGAGCTTCGATGTGCAAGGGTTTGAAAAATCAGACGGACCGACTGCCATTGGTGTCCGCGCAAACTACTCCCAACTGATTCCATGAACCGGCGTGACGCACGTCTCAAGGCGGCGGAGAATCAAACGGGAGCCGGAACTATACACAGCGACAGAATTCTTCGCGGATGCGCCGGCGGTCCCGCCGCTCACGCGGTGGGCTACACCTCGGTCTTAGCCCTGCGCGTGAGCGCAGGGACGATTTTGACGGCAAACGATCTTGTCGCGAAGTATACTCAAATATCTCGCCCGTTGACGGCGCCGGGAGAGTTGGGGCTTGTTTTGGCTGCGCGGGCCGCGTAACAACCCTCATCCCTGCCCGTGCCTTGGATAATCAATGGCAATGCGGGGCACTCCCTCAATCGCTCGACTTCCGCCCCGGCATCGCCAACCCCACTTCTCCCATGCATCGCAACAACCATCCCCTCTGGATTCTGATCGGTTTGATTTCTGCCGCCACGACCGCCCATTGCGCAGACCGTCCGGCCGACCTTGTGGTGGTCAATGGCAAGGTGCTGACAGTCGACCCCGCGTTTCGGCGGGTTTCCGCGGTGGCAATCAAGGACGGGGTCTTCGTTGCCGTTGGCTCGAACGAGGAGGTTCGAAAGTGGGTGGGCGAGGGCACCCGCACCATCGACGCGCAAGGGCGAATGGTCATTCCGGGTTTGAATGAGACGCACGTTCACGCCACCGGAGCGGCGCGGGGCGAGGCCCTGCAGCCGTTCAAGCAGCTCCATTCGATTGGCGAAATTCAGGCGTGGGTGCGCGAGCGGGTGAAGGAGGCTCGCGCGGGAGGATGGATCCAGTTGCCGCGGGTCGACGTGACCCGGATTCGGGAGCGGCGATTGCCCAGCCGGGCCGATCTCGACGCGGCGGCCCCCGATCAACCCGCCGTCTTCACCTGGCAGTATGCCAATCGCACGAGGCAGGTGTTGAACTCCGCCGCGCTCCGGGCGGCCGGTATCACGAAGGAGACCCAGCCGCCGGCGGGAGGAAAAATTTATCATGGCAGCGACGGCGAGCCGACGGGCGTAATGGACAACTCCAGCGGGTTGGTGACGAAATTCCTTCCCGGCCGGAACGTCCCGGAGGACAGGTATCTCGATTCGCTGGTGCAGTTGCTGCGCCGGTACAACGAAATCGGCATCACCAGCATCACCGACCGCAGCACCAACGTGGCGGGCTATCGCACGTACGAGAAACTCAAGTCCGAGGATCGCCTGCCGGTGCGCGTGACGGTGACGAT
>JACQWL010000252.1 GCA_016209255.1 Verrucomicrobiota bacterium | reverse complement strand
ATCCAGCACGCACGCGACTCGCACCATCGCTGGCACAGTTTCCTGTTCACCTCGATCCCCCGCCGGTCGTGGCTCGATCGCGCGGTGTGGTGGGCGGCTTGCCGGTTGAGCCTGTTGTCAGGGAAAATCTCCATCGCCCTGCTGCGCAATCGCATCGCCAATTACGAAGGCGACACGACGTGTTACGCCGATCGAGGCACGTGAGGTCAAACCGCGCTGGATTGTCGAACGCAAATCGCGTTTCGTGAGCTCTACACGCCGACCATGAGCGCAACGCCAGGAATTCGGGCGATTGCGTTCTACCTGCCGCAATTCCACCCCGTTCCGGAAAACGACGCGTGGTGGGGCAAAGGTTTCACGGAGTGGACCAACGTCACCAAGGCGGAGCCCCTATTCCACGGCCATTACCAACCTCATCTGCCCGGCGAACTTGGTTTCTACGACCTCCGGCTTTCGGAAACGCGGGCCGCGCAGGCCGAACTGGCCCGGGAACACGGCCTCCACGGCTTCTGCTATTATCACTACTGGTTCAACGGGCGCCGCGTGCTCGGGCGGCCGTTCGACGAGGTCCTGACGGCCGGGCAGCCGGATTTCCCTTTCTGCCTCTGCTGGGCGAACGAAAACTGGACGCGGCGCTGGGACGGTCAGGAACGCGAAGTCCTGCTCGCACAGAATTACTCGCACGAAGACGATATCGCCCATATCCGCTGGCTGGCGCGCGCGTTTCGCGATCCGCGTTACATCCGTGTCGACGGGAAACCGCTGTTTCTTGTCTACCGGCTGTTCTGGCTCCCCGATCCTTCGCGCACCATTGCGACCTGGCGGGACGAGGCGCAAAAACTCGGGCTGGGCGAATTGTTCCTCTGCAACGTCGAAGGCACCGACCGCGACCGCGGCCTCGCGCCGCAACACGGATTGGATGCGGCCGTCGAATTCGCTCCCGATTGGGCCGCGCTACCCACGCCGATCCTCCCCCCCGATTTGCAATGGCTCGGACGCCGGCTCGCGAATCGCCCGCGCATCCGCCATCGGGCCGAGGGGCTCCGGCTTTTGTCCCCTCCAAAATACGCCGATTCGACCGTCTTTGCCTACGCCAATCTCGCCCACGCGATGCTCGCCAAACCCGAGCCGTCCTACCGCCGCTTCCCTTGTGTGACGCCTTCGTGGGACAACAGCCCGCGCCGTCGCGCCGGCGCCCTCATCATGGCGGGCAGCACCCCGGAGTTATATGCGGCGTGGCTCCAGGAAGTCTTGCGCCGGGCCCAATCCCGGCAAGGCGCGAATCCGATTGTGTTCATCAATGCGTGGAACGAGTGGGCCGAGGGCAGTCACCTCGAGCCGTGCCAGAAATGGGGCCGCGCCTACTTGGAGCGCACCCGCGACGCGCTGTCCGTCGTCGAGCAAACCGCGTCCCCCGGACCCTGCCGTCATCAGGTCTGATGCGCTTGGTTGCCCCTACCCGTTAGCCTCCATTTCTCCTCCCGGGGATGAAACAGTTTTGGCAGCGCGGACGTCGGTTTCTCGCCAGAAAACTTCGGGGCCAAGCTTCGCCCGCCGTCGACCCTATCGAATCCGGGTTTCCTGATTTCTCGCCGGCAGAGCGTGAAATCCTCCGTGCCGTGCAACCCTACACCATGACCAGTCCGGAGCGCATCGCCGCCATGATCCTTGCCGTGAAACACATCGTCGCGCATCGCGTGCCCGGTGCTGTCGTGGAGTGCGGCGTATGGCGGGGCGGGAGCATGATGGCGGCGGCACTCACACTTCGTGCCCTCGGCGATACAACCCGTCCGCTCTATCTTTTTGACACCTTCGAGGGCATGACAGAACCAACTTCGATGGATGTGAGTTTCAGCGGGGATGCTGCCAGCGCACTGCTGGCAGAAGCGGAAAAAGGCTCCGAAATCTGGTGCCATGCAAGCATCGAAGACGTGCGGCAAAATATCCGATCGACCGGGTATCCCGCTGAACAACTCCACTTGGTAAGCGGAAAAGTCGAGAATACCATTCCTGACTCCGCGCCTTCCGAGATCGCATTGTTGCGGCTCGACACCGACTGGTTCGAATCCACACAACACGAGCTGATTCATCTTTACCGGCGACTCCGGCAATGGGGCGTGGTGATCGTCGACGATTACGGCCACTGGCAGGGGGCGCGAGCAGCGTTGGACGGCTATCTCGCAAGCCTGCCGCACCCCACCTTCCTCCATCGGGTGGACTACACCGGCCGCCTGTTTGTGAAGTACACCCCATGATCCCGGTGTCGGCGTCACTTGGTGCCATCCTGGTGCGCGCGGGATCCTCCGCCGGCGATGAACAACGCGCAAGCAGGAGACTGCACAACTGAACGTCCACTTGTACACCCCCCTTTGCGAACTGTGAACGCCGGAGCCAATGACTGGGGGAATCTTGCGTCACAGTGGGGCGACCAAGAATATGTGCGCCTCCGCTTGCAGCCTGCCCCCGGCGACCACCACTATCTCGTCCTGAGCGATTTGCGAAATTATCTCGGGCGCTTTCGCACCGACACCGACATCCGCCTGCTCGATTACGGTTCCGGTCCGTCGCCCTATCGGTCGCTGTTCCCCAATTCGGACTACCGTCGTGCCGACTATGTGCCGTCGCCCGGGCTCGCCTACGTCGTCGATGACGACAGTCGCGTGCCGGAGCGCGACGGCCTGTTCGATCTGGTCTTGTCGACCCAGGTAGCCGAGCATGTGGCAAATCCAGCGTGCTATTTTCGGGAGGCGCTTCGGCTGCTGCGACCCGGCGGACGTTTTGTGGTTACGACCCACGGGGTTTGGCCCGACCACGGGACGCCTTACGATTTTCAACGCTGGACCGCCGCCGGCCTGGCCCGCGATGTCGCCCATGCCGGCTTTGTGAATCTACGCAGCGCCAAACTCACCGCCGGATTTCGCGCTTACGCATTCCTAACGCTGGACGCTCTTTCCATGTTGGGCGGGGGCCGCACGCGACTGCGTCGACTCGCTGGTAGTGCCTTGCAAAAAGCGCTGCGGTTCGCGCGGCCCAGCTTGCATCGCCGCATTGATTCACGGTGGCCAAAATTGCGCATCACCGACCTCGACGATCCAAACTCCGGTCCATCGTTCTATATCCTGCTCGCCCTCGAAGCCCGCCGACCCAGCGCATAGTCGCGCCCGTTTATGGCCATCGAACGTCTCAGCGTCGCAAGACAATACTGGCGGGAAAGCGGTTTCAGTCACCTGCAACGCTATCTGTTCGCCCGCGAGCGCGTCTCCGGGCGCGTACTGGATGTCGCCTGCGGCGTGGGCTACGGGAGCTACATCCTCGGTGCCGGCGACAACACCGTGGTCGGAGTGGATGTTTCGGCCGAGGCCATCGCCGAAGCCCGCGGCCAACACTCGCGTCCCAACGTTTCGTTCCACCTCGGTCCACTCGATTCACTGCCGGTTGCTGCTCCGCTTTTCGACGCCGCCGTCAGCCTCGAAACCATCGAGCACGTGCCCGATCCGCGTGCCCTGCTTCGCGATCTCAGTGTGCGCCTCAAACCGGGCGGCGTGCTCGTCATCAGCGCACCTAACGTGTTCCAACACACTCGCGGAAATCCGCCGGTGCCGAACGCCTACCATCTGCACGAGCCGACCTACGCCGAACTCAACGAGTGGCTTGCCGAGTGTTTCATCGTGGTCGAAGAGTGGGAGCAAACGCGTCTCCTGGCCCCGAGGCATGACGAAATCGAGACCCTTGCCCGGGCCGGCGCGACCATCGGCCAGTTCAAATGCATTCGTCTGCTGGTCGGACTCGAAAGCGCGTTGCGCCGTTTCCTGGCCAAGTCACTTCCCCCGGTCGCGCCGGTGGTGAATCAAACCGATGCCTTGGTCGCCGAGACCGCTCTGATTCCGTTGCTGCCGGCCCGGCGGGATGCGGCTCATACCTTTGTTTTCGTCGCGCGCAAGCGCAGCTGAACTTCCCAGCACCCATTGAAGACGCTGGCATTCACGATCGTCACGCGCAACCGCATCCACCTCGCGCGCGTGCTGATGCAGTCGATCGCCGCGGAGTTCCCGGAAGCCGGCCGGCATGTTTTGGTCGTCGATCGTTGCGATGGCTTGTTCGACCCGGCAGCCGAACCTTTTAACGTCACCTTTGGCGCGGAACTCGCCCTGCCAGATTTCGATTCCTACGCGTTTGTCAACGACGCCCTCAGCTTGTGCTGTCTGTTGAAACCGGCCTTCGCCCTGCACCTGCTTGAACGATGCGACGCCGATCTGTTGCTCTACGCGGACAGCGACATGCTTTGCCACGCCCGTCCGGATGCCCTGCTGGAGGTGATGCGAGACGCCCCGGTGGCACTCACCCCGCACGTCCTCACGCCACTCGCCGATATAGCGCCGCGCACGGATAACGACATCATGCGCAGCGGGGCATTCAACGCGGGCTTTTTTGCGGTGCGCCGGTCCTCCGAGGCCGAACGATTTCTTGTTTGGTGGCTCGCGGCCTTGAAACGCGAGCGGAAGCTCGACGCCACATTCTGCCACGATCAGCAGTTTCTCAGTCTCGCCGCGGTCTATTTCCCCGCGATCGCCGTTTTGCGCGATCCCGGCTACAACGCCGCCTACTGGAACCTTACCGAGCGGCCGCTCGGACGTGACCCCGCTGGACGCCTCACGGTGGGTGATCGGCCGTTGTCGATTTTTCACTACAGTTTTTTCGACGTTGCCACGCCCAATTTGCTCGCCCATCGCCCGCCCCTCATCGTTCCGGCAGGCAGCGAATTGATGAAGGATCTTCTCCGCTCCTACGCTGACCGCATTCTGCGAGCGGGCATTGAAACCTGTCGGCGCTGGTCCTACGCTTATGGTTGTTTCACGGACGGCAAACCCATCACCCGCGCACACCAAGAGTACTACCTTGGCCGCGTTTGGGACGAACCGGGACGGAACGGGTCCCCGTTCGAGCCGGCCTTTCGCACGGCGGGATGCCACGGACTCAAATCCGTCTACTCAGTTGATCGGCCACTGCCGCGGTTCATCCGTTGGCTGCGCGGCAAGCTCCGCTAGGCTCAACGCCCCCTTCATCGCCCGAATTCGCGCATGATTGCCGATCAACTTCGCCTCTGGACGTGGGGGGTGCACCAAGTTTTCCGGCTCGGCCGGCCGGAGGTGGCATTCGCGTTTCTTGGCGGTCTCGGTGACGAACTGCTTTGCACCGCGCCCCTCGTCGAATGGCTGGATCGCCGGGCTGGTCCGATTTGGGTTCGCACCCGATGTCCGGAGCTCTTCGCCGGCTTCCCGGCTCAGACCCGGATATTGCCTGACGACGCCCGCTACCATCGCCTGGCGCTACGACTTCGCCGACCGTTCCGTTATCTCGCCTACTCGCGATACGATTCCGAACACGATCGGGACCAGCCGCCGTCACGCCACGTGATCGCCGAAATGTGCCACCGGGCAGGACTGACGGGAGAGGTCCGGTTGCGACCCCACTGGCGGATCGCCGACCGCGAGTCAGCCATCGCGCAACGGTGGCAGGGGCATCTTGCGATTCAGACTTCCACCCTCACTGCGCATGTGCCGATGCCAAACAAGCAGTGGCTCGCCGCGCGCTGGCAGGCAGTTGTCGACCGTTTCGCCTCAACCATTCAGTTCGTGCAGCTCGGGTCGCGCGACGATCCGCCCCTCCGCGGAGTAGCGGATCTGCGGGGCCGGACATCGCTTCGGGAAACAGCCGCGGTGCTCTATCATGCGCGGGCATTCGTAGGCCTTGTCGGGTTTCTCATGCATCTCGCCAGAGCCGTGGATTGTCCCGCAACGATCGTCTACGGTGGTCGGGAGACCCCGGCGCTCACCGGCTATTCCTGCAATATCAATGTCACGTGCACTCCAGCGTGTTCGCCCTGTTGGCAACGCGCACACTGCGATTACAACCGGATCTGCATGACTGAAATCTCCACCGACATGGTGACCACCGCCATCGAACGCCTGCTTGCCCGTCCGCGAAATCCACTGCGGGTCGACACCGCTTCCCTGTGAATCACACGTGCCCAGGAAGCCAGCCGCGGAAATGAAACTCTCGATTATTCTCTGCACTTTCAACCCGAGGCGCCACTTCATCGAGCGCACTTTGGACGCCCTTCGGGGCCAAACGTTATCGTCCACACAATGGGAACTGATCCTGGTCGACAACAATTCACGTCCGCCCCTGGCATCTTGGCTCAACCTGCAGGGTCTGCCCGAGGTGCGCATCGTGATCGAAACCGAGCAAGGCTTCACCCCCGCGCTGATTCGCGGGGTGCGCGAAGCTACCGGGGAAGTTTGCATCTTGGTGCATGACGACAATCTCCTCGCCCCCGACTATCTCGCCCACGTCCATCGCCTTGCCCGCGAGTGGCCGCAACTCGGCGCTTGGGGAGGCGGCTACGTGCCCGAATACGAAGAACCGCCCGATCCGGAGCTCGCCCCGTTCATCGCCTACCTCGCCGTCAACGCCATCGAGCGCGACCGCTGGTCGAACGCCCTCTACGATTACCCCGCGACACCCTGCGGCGCCGGCATGGCGGTGCGCTCGGTCGTGCTGCGCCGCTGGGTCGAGATCACCTCGAACGACGCCCGCCGCCGCAGTCTCGGGCGGCATACCGACAAACTCACCTCGTGCGAGGATTTCGATATCGCCTTCACCGCGATCGACGCCGGCTATGGCACCGGTGTCTTCACCTGCCTGAAAATCACCCACCTGATCCCGAAAGGCCGCGTGCGAGCCGACTACCTGCGCCGCCTCGTCGAGGGCCATGGCTACTCCAGCGTGCTGCTGCATTCGTTCCGCGGTCCGGTGCGCCCGCCTGCCCGCGGCCTCCTCGCCCGTCTGCGCCGCTGGCGCTACCTGCGCACCCTTTCCCTCGATGAGCGCGACGTGCAGACGGCCCTCGCGCGCGGCGAAGCTCGCGCTTATGCCGCGCTCGCCCGTCAGGGCTAGGTTCCGCATGCACCAATCCAAGCCGAAGCTGATTGCCTACTACCTTCCGCAATACCACGCGATTCCCGAGAACGACGAATGGTGGGGTAAAGGATTCACCGAGTGGACGAACGTGGCAAAGGCTCAGCCCCTCTTCCGGGGCCACCGCCAGCCGCGCTTTCCTGCCGATCTCGGTTATTACGATCTGCGGGTGCCGGAAGTCCGGGAGCAGCAGGCCGAATTGGCCCGGAGATATGGCATCAGCGGCTTCTGCTATTACCACTACTGGTTTGGCGATGGTCGCCGGTTGCTGGAGCGGCCCTTCAACGAGGTGGTTGGGTCAGGCCGGCCCGATTTCCCGTTCTGCCTATGCTGGGCAAATGAAACCTGGAGAGGCATCTGGTTTGGCAGCACGACCCCCAACGTCCTCGTGGAACAAACCTATCCGGGAAAAAAAGACTACGAGATGCATTTCGAGTTTCTTCGTCCGGCCTTCGAAGATGACCGCTATATCCGGATTGACGACAAGCCGGTGTTTCAGGTTTTGCTGCCGCATGCCATTCCCGACCTGGGGCTTTTTACCGACACGTTTCGGAGGCGGGCAGAAAAATGCGGCCTGAAGGGGCTCTACTTGTTGACCAGTCGCGGCCCACTCGACTGGGATCCCCGGTCTCATGATTTCGATGGTGTAGTCGGATCCGAGTTTTCGCACCTGCGCTATGTTTCCGCGATTTACTACAGCAGGAATAATTTCGTGAACCGGATGAAGTGGCGGATCCAGAATCGGCTCGGCCTGAAGCCGGATTTCGATCTGCAGAACCGTAACGCTCCGATTGTGTTGGAATACCGCGAAGCCATCCGGCACTTCATCGGCAAAACGCCCATGGGCTTCGATTACTTTCCCTGTGTGGTACCCAACTGGGACAACACGGCGAGGGCCGGCCGCAAAGCTCTCATTCTCGTCAACTCCACCCCGGAGTTGTGGAAACAGCATTTGCAGGACGGCATGGAGGCGGTTCGCCATCTCCCACCGGAGCGTCGCATGGTGATGATAAAATCATGGAACGAGTGGGCAGAGGGCAACTATCTCGAACCGGATTCCGAGCATGGCCACCGTTACCTCGAAGTCATTCAGCAAGCGCTCGCTGAATCGTAAGGCGGATGCCCAATGCTGACACTCAAGCCAGCGTGTCAGTCGTAACCTGCGTTCATCCTCTTAGAACATGAAGCGTGTCGCCCTGCTGGTGCCGTGCCATAACGCGGCGAGGTTCGTCCCGCCCTTTCTCGCGATGGTCCGCGCGCAGTCGCGCCCGTATGACGAGGTTCTTTTTTTCGATGACGGTTCGACCGACGACACGGTCCACCTGCTGGCGGCGGCCGGTTGCCAGGTCTTGCGCGAAGAGCACAACCGGGGCGCCGCCTACGCCCGGAACCGCCTTCTGGCCGCCACTACCGCCGACTACGTTCATCTCCACGACATCGACGACGAACTTGACCCCGCGTTCGTCGCCACGCTGTTGCCAGACGTGCGCCCGGACGGTGCGGTCTGTTGCGCTTTCCAGCGGCGGCGGCCCGACGGTCACGTCGAGCGCGAGGACCGTTTTCGCGATCTGCCGGTCGCCGGCCCGCGGGTGGCCTACTTCATCGACCACTTCCTCACCTTCAACGCTGTCATCTACCCTCGGACCGTCCTGTGGGAACTCGGCGGGTTCGAGGAGTCGTTGCGAATTCACGAGGACTTGCACCTGCTCCTGCGGGTCGCCGCCAGCGGCCTGCCGTATGTCTACCATGATCGCATCCTGACGACGTGGCAGCTCCGCGGTGACTCCACCTACCATGCCGCCGAATCACGGCACATCGCCGCCGGCCTGCTCGACTGCCTCGCGGATCTCAACCGGCGCTGGCCGCGGGATATTCGCCGCGAACTCGGTCCAACATTGCTCGATCTCGCCTGGCAGTTTCATGCGTGGCGCGACACGGAAAACACGCGGCGCGCGGCGCGGCTGGCCCAGAGTTGCGGTCAATGGAGTATTGCTAATCGAGGAGGGAGAATGCGCTGGCTTTCGCGCCTGTTCGGCCCGGTCGGCGCGTACCGGCTCCTCGCAACCCGATAGCCCGCCGAACCTTTTCGTGCCGCCCGCCCCTCCTCTTTCGTGGCATGATTACTTCTGGTCGTTCCTGCGGCGCCGGCGCGTGCGTGGCTTCACCCGGCTTTGGCACGCCTGCCGACGCCCGCAGGAAACCGTTCACCTGCGCGCCCGTTTCGGAGCGATCTTCGCCCTCAATCCATTTGCCTACATCGATGGCATCGTCTTCGAGGAAGGTTTCTACGAATCGGAGGTGCTCGCCGCCATCGAGCCCCGTCTCCACCCCGGAGCCGTCCTATGGGACATCGGCGCGAACTTCGGCCTCCACGCCATCACGGCGGCGCGGCTTCATCGAGAGGTGACCGTTGTCGCCTTCGAGCCGAACCCCACGGAGCACGCGCGGCTCCTGCAGCACCGCGCCTGGAACGTGCCACACCTCGTCACTTCCTCGCTGGCCCTTTCCGATGCCGCGAGCGTCCTTCCGCTTCACCTCGGCCCCCCGGGCAACTCCGGTATGACGACACTCGCCCCCTGGTCAAAAACCAGCTACTCCGGCACCGTCTTGGTCGCAACCGCCAAAGGTGACGACCTTGTCGCCCGCGGCGCCGTTCCTTCGCCGACCGCGATCAAACTCGACGTCGAAGGATCCGAAGCCGCGGTGCTTCGCGGCCTCGCCGCCACTCTGGACCATCCCCGCTGCGAGCTGGTTGTCTTTGAGGACAGCCGGGACGGCGATTCCGAGCCGAAGCGCATCCTGCGGGCGGCCGGGTTCGAACTCACGCCTCTCGCTCGCCGCGAGCACACCGATCACGCCCTCGTCAATTTTGCCGCCAGCCGGCCGTCCACCGCGTGATTTCAGTAATTCTCCCGACGCGCAATCCCCACCCCGGCCGCTTGCACCGCACCCTTGCCGGGCTCGCCGCCCAATCGCTGGCTCGCGCGCATTGGGAGTTGCTGATTGTCGACAACGGCAGCGAACCGGCGCTCGCGACCGTCGGCGAACCGCTCCTTTCCGCGCTCGGCGCACGTCTCGTCACCGAACCGGAGCCCGGCCTCACGTCCGCCCGGCTTGCCGGCATCTGCGCCGCCGGCGGCGATATCCTGGTTTTTGTCGATGACGACAACGTCCTCGCAGCGACTTATCTTGCCTCCGTGGCCGAACGCTTCGCCGCCGCACCCGCCCTTGCCGCCGCCAGCGGTCCGGTCGTTCCCGAATGGGAAACACCGCCGCCCGCATGGACCCGCGAGTTTCACGGTCTGCTCGCGCTGCGCGATCTTGGACCGGAGCCCCGTCTCGCCCGCGGGGGGCCGGGTACGCCGTGGCCCGACTTCGCGCCGGTTGGGGCCGGTCTCGCGATCAAGCGCTCGCACGCGCTGGCCTATGCCGATGCCGTCGCGCGCGATCCCCGCCGGCTCGCACTCGACCGCACGGGCGCCTGTCTGGCTTCCGGAGGCGACAACGACCTTGTCTTCACCGCGCTTCACGCCGGCGGCAACGTCGCCTATTTCCCCGAATTGCGGCTCACGCATCTGATCCCGGCTGGCCGACTCGACGCGGTCTACCTCGCTCGCCTCAACCGCGGCATCATGCGCACGTGGGTGCGCGTGCTGGCCTTGCATGGCCAGTTTCCGTGGCCACGGATCGCCCCGGCCACGGTGCCATTGCGCGTCGCGCGGGCCTGGGTGCGGCTGCGCGCCTGGCGCGGGCCGGCCGAAAAGGTGCGGTGGGCCGGTGCCCGCGGCCAGTTTGAAGGCCAGGCTGAAATCGACACCCGGCCGTCCGGCGCCGACCGATGACGGCTCGCTCCTCTGTTGCCCGCCGGTCCAGGATCGTACGTGCCTTCCGCTTCACGCGCAACCTTATCAGTTGGGGAATTCCCGTCCGATCGCTTCTCTTCGGTCCTCTCAGTCTCGGCGACGATCTTCTTTGCACGGCTGTGCTTCGCGAGGCCTCCCGGCGCGGCAGACCCTTCGCAATGATGACAGCGCGGCCGGAGCTCTTCGCCGGCAATCCCGATCCCTCGCGGCTCCTTCCCATCGACGACGATTTCGCCACCGGTCTCCGTCGCCTTGGAGCGCGCGTTATTCAACCCTACTACGTCAGCCGGGATCCAAGCGACGATCAGCGCGACCGGTTGCCGGCCCGCCATATCATCGCCGAGATGTGCGCGCTTGCCGGACTGCACGGCGAAGTCGCCCTGCGCCCGTATCTGCATCTGACGGACGATGAGCGCGCCGCCGGCCGGCGTTTCTCACGACAGATTGCGCTGCAAAGTTCGGGGCTCGCCGCCGCAATCCCCTACGAGGCCAAGGAGTGGGGCCCCGCCCGCTTCGCCGACGTGGCCCGCCAGCTCAGTTCCCGCGCCAAGCTCATCCAACTCGGGGCCGCGACCGATCCGGCCCTGCCGGTCGACTTGGATCTCCGGGGCAGGACCACACTGCGCGAAACGGCCGCCATCCTCGCCGGTTCCGACCTCTTTGTGGGGCTCGAGGGGTTTCTTGCCCACCTCGCCCGTGCGGTCGACTGTCCCGCCGTCGTCATCATGGGCGGACGGGCGCCCGTCGAGATCTTCGGTTACTCCGCCAACCGTAACGTCACCGCCTTCCCCGAGTGCGCCCCGTGCGCGCGCCGCGAAGGCTGTCCCCACGCGATGCAATGCATGGCCGCGATCTCCCCGGCTGCGGTGGCCGCCGCGGCCTTGGATCTGCTCGCCACGCCGCCCGTTCGGCCCCTCGCCCACGCCACCGCCTTCATTACGTGAGCGCGCCTGATCTTTCGATCGTCATTCCCATCTACCAGCGCGGAGACATCATCCGCTACACGCTCGAAAGCGTGCGCCGGGCCGCGGCGGACCTCGTGGTTGAGACGATCATTGTCGACGATGGCTCCCCGACACCCATCGCGGGCACACTGGACCGCCTGGCCTTCGTCCCAACGAAACTCATTCTCCAGTCCAACCAAGGACTGCTCTACGCACGGCTCACGGGTCTCGCCGCCGCCACCGGCCGCTATGTGCTGTTTCTTGATTCCGACGATCTCGTCACGGCCGACAAACTCACCGCCCAGGTTGCCGCGATGGAGCGGGGAAAAGCCGATGTGTCCTATACGGACAGCTCCGCCACCCTCCTTGCAGGGGAGTACGACGCGTTGACCATCATCCCTCAGGCCAGCAGCCGGGCCACCACCGACGCGGCCGAGTTCTTCGTCACGATCCAGCCTCCGCCCCACGGTCCGATGTTCCGCACCGCGTATCTGCGCAGTGTGGTTGCCACGGCTTTTTTCCCGCCCTCTCCTCTCTACAATCCCGTCGCAGAGATCTGGTTTTATCACAACGCGGCGCCCCGCCCGGGCCGGGTCGTCCACGTGCCAGGCCCGCGCGCGATCATCGGCCAGCACCCCGACGCCCGCCTCACGAATCACTGGGAGCGGCTGGGAGTCGCGTCGCTCGCCATCATGGAGGCGTTCGCGCGCACTTGCCCGACCGACACCCTGGAAGCCGGGCGGGCGCGGCAACTCGTCGGCGAAAAGGCGTTCCGCGCCTGGCGTCGGCTGCCGCGCGGTTTTTCGCCGGAATTCTGCGCACGCACACTCGCTGTCTGGCGGAAACTCGCCGTTGAACCGCAGCTGAGTTGTCTCGGCGGTCGCGGGTTCCAGGCTCTCGCCCGCCTCTTCGGCCCGGTCGCCGCCGGCCGGCTGCTTCGGCAACTTCAAAACCGTCCTTATGCCGGCAGCCGCACGATGAACGACGCGGACTTCGACGCCCTCCTCCGCACGCTGCCGCCGCCGTGAATCCCCCGGCCAAGCCCTGGCAACGGGCCGCTGCACGATTGGGCCTCGGCCGCGCCGCCTACCAGTTGTGGCACCGGCCGCTCGCCACCCTCGCCCGTTCGCGCCGCGAAGGCGGACCGGTCGCGCAATGGATCACCGCCCGCGGCCGGCGGGCGATGCGCCTCGCCGCGGCCACGCTGCCCCCCGTGGCGGAGCCGCCGCCCGACGCTCCGACCGTCGGCTTTCTCACCGGCCGCCGTTTCTGGTTTCAGACGGCATTCTGTTTCTGGTCGCTTTGCCGTCACGCCGGCCAGCCGTTGCGCGCCGCGGTCTACGACGATGGCACGTTCGACGCCCCCTTGCAGGCCGAGTGCCGGCGGCTTTTCCCGGGCGCGGCGATCCTGCCCCGCGCGGAGATCGAGGTGCGACTCGACGCGCAACTTCCTGCGTGCCGCTACCCGACCCTGCGTCGGCGCCGCGCCGTCTACCCGAATCTGCGAAAGCTGACCGACGTCCATGTCGGTGCGCACGGCTGGCAGCTCGTGCTCGACTCCGACATGCTTTTCTTCCGGCGGCCGGACGCACTGCTCGCGTGGCTGGCCGGGCCCGCGCAGCCGGTGCACATGGCCGATGTGCAAGACGCGTACGGCTACTCGTCGAACCTGCTGGCGGCCCTGGCCGGCCAATCGTTGCCGGCGAGGCTGAACGTCGGCATCTGCGGACTGCGCAGCGAGGAAATCGACTGGGACCGACTCGAACGGTGGAGCGTCGAAATGGAAGCCGCCGAGGGCACCAGCTATTATCAAGAGCAGGCACTCGTGGCACTGATGCTCGCCGGATGCGACGCATATTGTGTGCCGGCCGCAGACTATCGGCTGTTGCCTGACGACACTGAATGCCGCCAGCCGACCGCCGTCATGCACCACTACGTGGATCTCTCGAAACGCGGTTATTTCCGCCACGCCTGGCGGCACGTGTGGAATCCGTGAACGTTCGCCGCACGACGTGGCTCGCCATATCCGGCGCCTTTGCGCTGACGCTGGCCCTGGCCGCGCTCACGTACCGGGACGGCCGGCGGCTGACATTTGACGGCTACCACTACTGCGAGCTGGCCAAACAATTCACCACCACCTGGCCCGACCGCTTCGGCAATCACTGGCCCTTCGGTTATCCGCTGGCCGGTGCGTTGCTGGCTCGAGTCGGGCTGCCGGCTTTCGAATCGCTGGTGCTGGTTTCGGCCGGCGCACTCCTCGTGCTGTTCGCGCTGGCCGCACGAGTGTTGACGTCGCATCCGCTGCGCTTCCCCGTCCTCGCCGCGCTTGGCGCCGCGCCCGTCGTGGCCGTGCAGTTCTTCGGCGTGTTGACCGAGCTGCCGTTCGCCGCCGCTCTGCTGGCTCTCGCGATCTGTCTGGCACACTGGCCGGCCCGCGCCGCGATCTGGGGGGCGGCAGCTTGTGCGGTGCTCGCTCTGACCATTCGGTATGCCGGGGTCATTGCGCCCGCCGTGCTTGCTTTCTGGATTCCGTGGCGCTGGCGCGATCTCGTGAAAACGCGCCGCCATTGGGAGACCTTGGGGGCGGCGTTGGCGGCGGCAGCCGTGTCCGGCGGATTGCTTCTCCTCAACGTGCTCAAGGCGGGCCATGCCAGCGGCGCGGGTCGCGGTGCGGCGCGCGGACTCGCGGACCTGCCCCGCGAGCTGGCCGATTTCGGCTGGTCGGCCCCGTCGGCCCTGATCGCCGGCGGCGTCCGGGATCGCATCGGCTTCGACACGCCGTTGGGGCTGCTTTTCGGCACGCTCGCGTTTGGCGGCCTGGCCAGCCTTTGCGCGTGGTCGTGGCTCCGTCCCCGCTCCGACTGTTCGCGCCCGCTGGCGCTGACCGCATTCGCTTTCGCAACCGGCATGGGCGTCCTGCACTGTATCGGCGACTTCGATGCGCTCCACAATGCGCGCACCTTTCTGCCTGTGCTTTTCCCCCTTGGCCTGCTCGCCGCGGAGCGGTGCAGCACCCGCCGCAACTGGCTCGTGCTGGGCTGCGCCGCGCTCCTGGCGAGCGGCACGACGGCGGCACTGCGGGGCATCAGCCGGCAGGTCGGCGGGGACGTGCGCCTCGCGGTCGCTCCCTTGCAGGCCCGGCTGCGGCCGGGCGAACGGATCGCGATCAACGATCACGCATTCTCGCTCTCGGCCTACGTGGACCAGCCCACCACCCGGGTGTGGTCGGAATATTGGACGGAAAACAATCCCGAACGTTTCGTGGTGATTGCCGCCCAGCCCCGCGATCGGACCGGCGGTGGCGAGCTCACCGCCGAGTGGCGGGCGGTGCTGGCTCGGGCGGTCGCGGCAGGAGCATACCGCTACCTCGTCGAATCACCCAGTCTCTTCGTTCTCGAAAAGACACCGGCTGCACGCCCCGAGAGTTGAGGAAACGCCACGAAACCATGACCCCACAGGTCCGGACTTGTCGCTTCGTGCTTCGACCTCTCCTGTGAATCCGCCTCTGGTTTCCATCATCGTCCCGTGCCACAACGCCGCCCCGTGGCTCGCCCAATCCTTGGAGTCGGCCCTGGCCCAGACACATCCCGCGATTGAGGTGCTGGTTGTCGACGACGGTTCGACCGACGACAGCCTGACGATCGCCCGACGGTTCGGGCCGCGCGGTGTGCAGGTCGTTTCCCAAGCCAACCGCGGCGCCAGCGCCGCGCGGAATCACGGCCTGCGACTCGCCCGCGGCGACTTCGTCCAGTTTCTCGATGCCGACGATCTGCTCGCGCCCGACAAGATCGCCACCCAACTCGGCAGCCTGGCGCCGGGTGATGCCGGCACTCTGCTCTCGGGCACTTGGGCGCGGTTTCACGCGTCGCCAGCCGAGGCCGTGTTCCGCCCCGAGCCGCTCGCGACGGACCTCCTGCCCGTGGACTTCCTCATTCGGAAATTCACGCTGCACGCCATGGTGCACCCCGCCGCGTGGCTCGTCTCCCGGCCGCTGATCGCCGCCGCCGGTGGATGGGATGAACGCCTGTCGCTCGACGACGATGGCGAGTATTTCACCCGCGTCGCGCTCGCCGCCCGGACGATCCGCTACTGCGCGACCGCCCTGTCCTACTATCGGTCCCGGCTCCCCGGCAGCCTGAGCCGTTCCCGCTCCGACCGGGCTTGGGCATCGGCGTTTCTCGCCGCCGAGCTTGCGGTGCAGCATCTCCTCGCCCGCGAAGACAGTCCGCGGACGCGCGCGGCGGCCGCCGATTATTTGCAGCGGCTCGTCTTCGAGGCATATCCCCACCGGCGAGACGACCGGCATCGCGTGGAAGCGCGCATGCGGGAGCTTGGCGGCAGCCGGGTCCAGTTCGAGGCCGGTCCCCGCTTCCACCTCGTCGCCCGGCTGCTCGGCTGGCGGCTGGCCAAGCGGCTGCGGAATCGATTCGTCTGAGCGCATGCCGGCCGCCCGCATTTTGATCGTCACCAATGGCCACCTCTGCCGCAATCCGCGCGTGCTCAAGGAGGCCGTCAGTCTCGGCGAGGCCGCCTACGACGTCACCGTTCTCGGCGTCAGCAACCATCCTCCCTCGGTGCCCGTCGATGCCGGGTTGTTGCGCGGTGCCCCCTTTCGTCTCGTCGCCGTCAATACGCTCCCCGGCGGCGGGCCGGCGGCGTTTCGCGCCCGGCTCGTCCAACGCCTCGCCCGTGAGGCCGCCGCGGTGCTGGCCTGGAAAACCATCCACGCCCTCGGCCCCGCCGCCCCCGTGCTCGCCCGCCTGCGCTCTTTCCCGGCCGACCTCACCATCGTTCACAACGAAATCGCCCACTGGGCCGGCACGCGGGTGCTCGGCGAACGCCGCGTTGCCGCCGACCTCGAGGACTGGCATTCGGAAGATCTCCTCCCCTCCGACCGCCGCCATCGCCCGTTGCCGCTCCTCCGCGACATCGAGCGCACGCTCCTCCATGACGCCGCTTATGTGACCACGACGTCGCACGCCCTCGCCGCGGCCCTCCACTCCCGCTACGGCGGCCGGCGCCCCGAGATCATCACCAATTCTTTCCCGCTCCCGCCAACGCTCCTTCCCCACAAGACAGAAGCCCCGCCCGCCTTTTTCTGGTTTTCGCAAACCCTCGGTCCCGGCCGGGGTCTCGAGCGCTTTCTCGCGGCTTGGAGCCTGACGAAACATCCGAGCCGGGTGGTCTTGCTGGGCGCCGGCGCGGACGCCTACCGCCAGGCGCTGCTCGCGGCCGTGCCGGTGGCGCAGCGCGCGGCGATCTCCGTTCGCCCGCTCGTTCCGCCAGCCGCACTGCCAGCCGTGATCGGCGAACACGACATCGGACTGGCCCTCGAAGAACGGACCATCGTCAGTCACGATCTCACGATTTCAAACAAGATTCTCCAGTACCTCGGCGCCGGCCTCGCCATCGTCGCCAGCGACACGGCTGGCCAGCGCGAGGTGCTCGCGCATGATCCCGCGGCTGGCATCGTCGTCCCCCTCCACGATACGGCTGCCTTCGCCACCCTGCTCGACGGCCTGCTCGCCGACCGCGCGCAGCTTGCCGCCCGCCAGGCGGCCGCACGCCACCTGGCCGAAACCGTCTACTGCTGGGAACGCGAGCGCCCGCGCCTGCTCGATCTCGTCGCAACGGCCCTGGCCAGCCGCGCATGAGCGAACCGTTGCGCCGCGTCCTGATCGTCTCCCCGCACTTCCCGCCGGTGAACGCGCCGGACATGCAGCGCGTCCGCATGAGCCTGCCCTACTATCGTGCCGCCGGTTGGGAGGCGGTGGTGCTGTGCGTCAACGAGCGCTGGCAGGATGGCACGCGCGAGCCGGCGCTGTTGGAGACCGTGCCGGCCGATGTCCGCGTCGTGGGCTGCCGCGCGCTGTCGTTGGGGTGGACTCGCCGCCTCGGTCTGCGCAACCTCGGCTTGCGCACCTGGCCGTACCTGCTGGTCGCCGGCGCACGCCTGCTGCGCCGCGAACGCTTCGATCTCGTGTTTTTTTCCAACACCCAATTCATCACCTTCACCCTTGGCCGGATCTGGCGGTGGTGGTTTGGCGTGCCCTACGTGCTCGACGTGCAGGACCCGTGGCGGACCGACTACTACGAGCGGCCGGGCTCGCGTCCGCCGCCTGGAGGCTGGAAATACAAGAACGCTCGCTTCATCGCCTGGCTGCTCGAAGGCTGGAGCTTCGCCCGCGCAGCCGGTGTGATGAGTGTATCGCCGGGTTACATCGACGACCTGCGCGCGCGCCATTCGGCGCTGAAGCATATGCCGTCCGCTGTCATCCGGTTCGGCGCCAGTGCGGCCGATCTCGCCGTCGCGCTGCGTTCGCCGGCGGCGGCGCGCTTCGCCCGTGCCGGCGGCGAAGTGCATTTTGTTTATACGGGCGCCTCCGGCCCGGTGATGCCGCACGCGCTTACCGTGCTGTTCGATGCCGTGCGCCAGTTTCGCGGGCGCAATCCCGCGCGCGGCAACCGGCTCCGCTTTCACTTCCTCGGTACGAGCTACGTCGCACCCGGTCAGGGCACCGCGACGGTGCTTCCCCTCGCCGAACGCTGCGGTGTCGCCGACCTCGTCACCGAAGTGCCGCACCGGCTCGGCCACCTCGAGTGCCTGCGGCTTCAGCACGAGGCCGACGTGCTGCTCCTGCCGGGTTCGAGCGACACGGCTTATTCGCCTTCGAAGACCTACCCCTATTTCCTGTCCGGCCGGCCGATTCTCGGTCTGGTGTTTCGCGACAGCGTGCTCGAGCGCTTGCTTCGGGACCTCGGGGGCGCCTGGATCGCCGCCTTCAGCGAGCGGGAAGACCGGGCCGCCTGCCTGTGCCGCACGGCAGACAGGCCTGTGCCGCACGGCAGACAGGCCACGCAAGCGAGCCTCCACCAGGCGTTTGACCTCGCGCTCGACGGCCGGCTGGCAGCCGCGCTGCCTCCGCGGCAAGAGACGTCGTTCCGCGCGCTGTTCCTGGCCGAGTCCCTTACCGGCGAACAGTGCCGGTTATTCGCGTGCTCCCTCGCCGCGCCCGGCGCCATGTTGTCCGATGACAGAGCCTGACACCGACCACTCCGCCGTCGATCCCGCGCCGGTCCGCCCACGCGGACAACGCTCGCGCGGCTCCAGACCGCTTTTCACGGCGGGCATGGCGGCCCTGACCGCCGCCCTTGGCTATTTCGCCGTCAGTTCCAACGCCGAAGATCCGCTTCATCTCTATTTCGGACTTCTCATTCTCGTCGGCGCGACGCTCCCCTCGCTCCGGTGGGCCAGGCAGGGCGACTTTCGGTTACCCGTGTTCGAGGTCTTCATGCTCACGGGCGTCAATACGTACGCAATTCCGCTACTCACCGGGCACCAGCATCTGGCGCAATATAGCGACGCAGACATCACGACGACGGCGCTCGGCGTTCTGTTCTTCCAGGCCGTCGCCAACCTCACCTACTTCGCGACCAAAGCCCGGCCCAAGACGACCGCGGCGTGGACCGAGGAGGTCATCGCGAAAAACATCACCGACTACCTGGAATACGGGATGATCATTACGACCACGTACACGGCGGTCGTCCTGCTCACCGACTGGATTCCACGCGACCTCGTGGGGGTCCTGCGCGCCGTCTGCTACGGCGTCGGTATCATGACGTCCTTCATCCTCAGCCGCATGTGGGGCCAGGGCCTGCTGCCCCCGCAAAAGAAAACCGTTTTCGTGGTCCTGCTTGTGCTGCAGGTGATCTTCAGCTGGACGGCCCTGTTTCTCATCGGCGGAATGTCGATTTTGATACTCACATTCCTTGGTTATGTGACCGGAAGCAAGCGGCTGCCGATCGTGCCAATGGCCGTGGCGATCATAGCCGCCGGCACCCTGCATAACGGGAAAAGTGCGATGCGCCTGAAGTATTGGGAGGGACGCGCGCCGATGCCGACACTCACCGAGATCCCCGCGTTCTATTCCGAGTGGATCGGCTACAGCCTCGATCCCGAAATCTCGCGGAAAACGAAAGAGACCAACGCAATCCTCCAACGCACGTCGCTCATGCACATCCTGTGCCTCGTGGTTTCCTATACGCCGGACCGCCGACCCTACCTCGAGGGCAAGACGTACGGCCAGATTCCCGGGCAGTTCGTACCGCGCTTCTTCTGGCCCGAAAAACCGGTCGGCCATATCAGCACCCACACGCTGTCGATCTACTACGGGCTGCAGGATGAGGAATCCACCGGCAAGACCACCGTCGCCTTCGGGCTGCTTTCGGAAGCCTATGCCAATTTCGGTTTTTTCGGCCTCGCCCTGATCGGTGCGCTCTTCGCCTACGCCTTCAAGAAGATTGGCGACTGGTCGATTTACAGTCCCCTTCTCTCCTACCCCGGACTTTTTCAAATCGTCCTCATGGCCTGGTCATTTCAAGCCGAGCTGACCCTCAGCGTCTGGATTACCTCCCTCTACCAGGCATGCATCGCCGTGCTCGGCGTGCCATTCCTCGTCCGCAATCTCCTCGGCCGGTGATGACGGAGCTGTATTATTTCGCGCGAAAAGCTGGCGAGGGTACCTCCGTAGACGTAACGATTCAGTTGAGATGTAGGGGCGT
>JACQWL010000264.1 GCA_016209255.1 Verrucomicrobiota bacterium | reverse complement strand
GGGTTGAAGAGGTCGCAATTGTCCGCCGCGGCGAGAATCACGGCTGGAATGTCTACGAAGGCTTCGAACCGTTCTCCAATCGCCGGCGGCAGGAAGGCATGGTTTACGTTCACCCGGTGGCGGCCTACAAACGGAAATACGGCAACTCGGTCACCGGCGGTTATGTTTATCGCGGAGACAAGGCGTCGCCGTTCCACGGAGTGTATGTGTTCGGCGACTACACCTCGCGGCTCATCTGGGGCCTGACTCAGGAAAACCGGACGCTGAAAACCATCCGGCAGATCGGCACGTCGCCGGAAGGCATCGCCTCGTTTGCGACCGATGAAAAAGGCCGGATCTACGTCGTGGGCTACGAAGGCATGGTCTACGAGATCGATTTTGCGGCGGGCTCGTTCGCGCCTGCGCCGGTGGACGCGGAGCGCGCGGCGAACACCGGGCGGTAAGGCGTCCGAGCCGTGTCCATGCAGTGGAACCGCGTTCACCCGTTGACCGGTGCAAACTAATTGGTGAGTGTAGGGGTGTCGCGTGCCGACGCCCGCTTCCACGTCGTATCGCGAGCGTCGGCAAGCGACGCCCCTACATCTCAACTGAATCGTTGGCTGAGTGGCACAACTGACGCATGGAAATCATGGACCCGAAATCTCCCCTCGGCCGCCTGCCGCGACGCGCGGCCCGCTTTCTCCCGCCGGCGGCGTTGATCTTGGCCGCGGACCTCGCAGTGGCGGCCCCGCTCAAGGCGCTTGCATGGGAGCGCCGGGCGTGGCCGCTGCATGTCGTCGATCGCGAACTCAACGGCATTCACGGGCTGTGCGCCGGCGACGTGGATCACGATGGCCGGCCGGATGTGATTTCAAGCAGCATCACCGGGCCCTTTTTTCCGAACAGCATCGCGTGGTTCCAACTTTCCCGGCGCGGTCCTGAGGCACGACACATCGTGACAAAATCCGGGGCGGACGGCCGGCCGCATTACCTCGACTTCGCGGACATGAACGGCGACGGCCGCGGCGACATCCTCCTCGGGGATTTCGACGGGGACGGCGATGGGGATGTCGCGGTTGCGTCCTACACGGCCTTCGTGGTGCGGTGGTACGAGAACGACGGGCGGGGATTCTTCACGGCCCACGACATCGATACGGGAAACCGGCAGCAGGCGTATGATTTGAAGTCCGCCGATGTCGATGGTGACGGGCGTCCAGACTTGATTCTCGCGGGGCGCGAATCGCGGAATGCCGTCTTGTATTTCAACCGGAGATGAGCGGTCGATGCCGGGGCAAACGGCGTGAATTCGCGACGTCTTATGCGTCGCAGCATGGTCGGGGCCGGCGACGTCGCACGCCGCTTGTGGCAATCCCGGTCTTGCGCGTGGGCCGCGTCGTGCTCGAATCAACGCACTCTGACCGCACCATCGAACTCCCGACGGAAACTCAACATGCCCGAATCCCTGCCGCTCCTCTGGACCGAAGTTCCCCTGCATGCCGACGCGCTTGAACTCCTCCGCGGCCGCGCGTGGCTTTCCGGCCCCGGCGTGCCGGCCGCGGACGCCGCGAATCCAGGTTTTGAGTTCGAAGCCGCCGACGCCGGGATCGTCGGCTCGCGCCGGCTTTACGACGCCTCGGCTTTCGCGAGCGCACCGCGCCTGAAGGTCATCGCGCGCACCGGCATCGGCTACGACAACGTCGACGTGCCCGCGGCAAGTGCCGCGGGGGTCTGTGCGGTCAACACGCCCGAGGCCCCGACCGAGTCGACCGCCGAGTTCGCGGTGGCGTTGATGTTCGCCGTCGCCCGCCGGATTGCGACCGCCGACCGCAACTCCAAGGCCGGCCGCTGGCAGCTCGACGCGACGGTGATGGGCTTCGATCTCGCCGACAAGACCCTCGGCCTCGTCGGCTTCGGCCGCATCGCGCGGCGCGTCACCGAAATGGCCCGCGCGATTCGACTGCGCGTGCGCGCTTTCGATCCGTTTGTTCCGGCGTCGGCAATTGCGGAGGCAGGTGCGGTACCCTGCGTCAGTCTGCCGGAATTGCTGGCGTGCACCCAGGTGCTGTCGCTGCACGCACCGCTCAGCCCGGCGACACGCCGGCTCATCGGCGCCGAGCAACTCGCGCGGCTGCCACGCGGCGCGGTGTTGATCAACACGGCGCGCGGACCGCTGATCGACGAGGCCGCGGTGCTGGCGGCGCTCGAAAGCGGTCAACTCGCCGGTGCCGGCATCGACGTGTGGGAAACCGAGCCGGCCGCCTCCGACCATCCGCTCCTGCGCCATCCCAAGGTCGTCGCGACGCCGCACATGGCCGCCTACACCGACGAGGGTCGCCGCCGCAGTCACGTGGCGGCCGCGGAGCACGTGCTCGCGGCGCTGCGGGGCGAACCGCCCGCGACCTTGCTCGACCCGGCCATGTGGTCGCGCCGCCGGAGGTAGGACCGTCGGCGTTCCGCGTTGGTCGTGCCGGTGCTGCCGGTGCGTTGCCAATTGTCGGCGCGCGCCGACAATTCGGCTTCCATGTCCGGATCGCAGTGCGAAATGGGACGTTTTGCGTATTTCAGTTCGCACGGCAGTCGTGTCGGGCGAGGCGTGCGGGTGCGGCTCTCTTGCCGCACAAACGCGCATTGCGTATTAACGGCGCGGCGCGAATCCTCGGTCCCGATTGGCCATGACTCCGTCTTCACCGCCGAGCATCTCTGCGCCATCGCTCTTGAAGTCGGTCGCGCCAAAGACAAAGCCCGGCTGCTGCAATTCATCGAGGCCGGTGCCTTCGAGGCCGCCCGCTTTCAGTCCATCCTCACACGCCACGGCCTCACCAGTCGCTGGCAGCAGTTTGAACGTCAGTTCTTCCGCGATCAGCCATGATCTTTGATCTCCAGCGCGTGCTCGATTTCGACGGGTTTGGCACGGCCAACCTACCACCATCCCCACGAATCACCTGCCGTTATCGTCCATGAGCAAGCCCAGGAAATCCACCATCGAATTCGATGGGATTAAAAAACAGGCCGGACTCAACAGGTTCATCCCGACCGCCCGGCCCAGAGCAGACGCGGATCGTGGCGGCAGTGGAGCGGCGGTTGAGCGTGGTGGAGGAGTTGGCAGCGGGCCGTGCGTCGCATGCGAATCCAGCCAAGCGGCGGGACGCCGCTTCCACTTTCCCGAATGGCTTTGGCTGGGACCACGATTGCCCCACCTTCGCCGGTAGAATCGAACTCGAAATCACACCTATGACCGCGAATCTCAAGATTTCCTCACTTATCCGCGCACTCCGCGGTTCAATTCATGCCCGACCTGATTCCCTCCTCTTCCGGACCCGGCGGCGCATTCCTCCTCTACCAGACTGAGGATGGTCGCACGCGTATCCAGTGCCGGTTCGACGACGAGACGATCTGGCTGCATTGAATTCCAGAGGTCGGTTTCGAAACGGCGTGAACCGGCAAAATCGACGCGGTTCTTTTTGGTCGTGTTAATCCTCCGCGAACTCCGTGCCTCCGCGTGATTAACCCGCTGCCCGGGGCAAGCCCGCCGCCTTCGTCCCAAGATCTTGAAACACGTGCAACAACTTGCCGCGCCTCTCCGCGACATCCCAAATTGCGCCGCGTGGCGCAAATTTGGCCCGGGTCACCCCTTTTTCAGCGCTTCCAACACGGTGCCGGCAGTTAGAAGCTCCGGGAGAATGACGGGCTCATCCTTGCCGGGCATCCAGATGACGTTAAAGGGCACCGCCGAGCGATTGTAGCTCGCGAGCTCGGCCGTGATCCGCGGGTCTTTGTTCGTCCAATCGCCGCGCAACGTGGCGATTTTTTTCTCCGCGAAATATTTCAGGACTTCGTCCGAATGAAACACGAGCCGCTTGTTGGCCTGGCAGGTCGCGCACCAGCGGGCGGTAAAATCGACGTAGACGATCCGGCCCTCGGAGTGGAGCTTCGCCACGGCCTCCGGACTCCACGGCTCCCAGGCCACCGCGGGCGCGGCGTCCGGGCCCGTCGTCTGGGCGGCGGCGGAGCGCGGCCAGCCGACCCAGAGCCCGAGCGCACCGACCAGGACGAGGCTGGCGACGCCGAAGCGCACGCGGCCCGGCGACGCGCCCGGAGCCGTCCAGCGGCCATACATCCAGACCGCCATCGCGACCAGCACGAGGCTGAAGAGCACGCTGCGAAAACCTTCCTCGCCCGTCTGCGCCGCGAGCACCCACACGAGGTAGACCGCTGTCGCGTAGAGCGGAAACGCCATGAACTGCTTGAACGTTTCCATCCACCCGCCGGGCCGCGGCAGCACCTTCACCGCCTGCGGAAAAATCGAGAGCAGCAGATAGGGCAGCGCGAGCCCGAGCGCGATGGCGGTGAAAATCGCGAACGACTCGACCGGCGGAACCGCGAGGGCCGCGCCCAGCGCCGGGGCCAGGAACGGCGCGCTGCACGGCGTGGCGACGACCGTCGCGAGCACCCCGGTGAAGAACGACCCGGCGTAGCCGGACTTCGATTGCAAATCCGACCCGACCGCAGTCGCCCGGAGCCCAAACTCGAAGACCCCGCTCATGTTCATGCCGAACGCGAGCATCAGCACGGTGAGCACGTAGACGAACACCGGCGACTGCAGTTGAAAGCCCCAGCCGAGTTGATTTCCGCCGGCCCGCAACACGACGAGCACGCCGGCGAGCGTCCAGAACGAGAGCAGCACGCCCAGCGTGAAGTTCAGCCCGTGGATGATGACTTTGCTGCGCTGATGGCCGGCTTGGTTGACGAACCCGAGGATCTTGAGCCCGAGGACGGGAAAGACGCACGGCATCAGGTTGAGGATGAGCCCGCCAATCGCCGCGAGCAGAAGGGTGCCGGCCAGCCCGCCGGCCGCAGGTTTGGCGGTAGCGGCGCGGCTACCCGCGCCGCCGGAGCCGGAAGCGGCTCCGCTCCTCGCAGCAACCGTCGTTGGCTGGAACTCCGCCGCGACGCGTAGCCCGCGGAGCGAGCCGCCGGCCAGCCAGCCGTTCTCGGACGTGACCACGCCGAGGAGCTTCTTCGTGTCCGGCGGGCCGTCGGGCGAGACGGACAGCGTGAGCACGAACCCGCCGCGGCCGTCGGACCGCACGGTCTGCGGCCCGTCGTAAGTGACGAGGTTGTCCTCGGAGAAGAAGTGCGGGGCCTTCGGGGTGTGCCCGCCGGCTTTCGATGGCGCAAGGTGGAGGGTGATCGTTGTTGCGGC
>JACQWL010000263.1 GCA_016209255.1 Verrucomicrobiota bacterium | reverse complement strand
TTTCCACGTCGCATGGCGGGCGTCGGCAAGCGACGCCCCTACATTCGCCCATCGGCTTGTGCCGCTCAACAATTTTACGGGGTTTTTATGCCTGGATGCGGCCCAGAGCACAGCGTGGTTGTTACAGGACGTCCGTCATGAAAACATTTGCTATCCATCCCGCTTCGTTGAGCCACGCTTTGCTGCGCCGCGATCACGCACTCCTGGCGCTGTGCCTCGCTCTGGCCGTGAACCCTCTCTTCGCCACCTTCGATCCGGTCGCCTGGAAACTCGGCGGCCTGCGCGGCGTCGTCGTTGGCCCGGCCAGCGACGAACACCCGTTCCAATCCGAGGGCACGACGGTCAAACTGAAAGACGGGACCCTGCTGCACGCGTTCAACCTGCGCTATGGCGAAAAGGACATGTCGCAATGGCACCCGCATTACGCGCGAACGGTGATCGCCCAGGTTCTTTCCCGCGACGGCGGCCGGACCTGGAGCGCGCCGGCCGTGATGTTCGAGAGCAACACTGGGATCAATGCGTCGCATGCGGCCGTTCGACGCCTGGCCAACGGCGAGCTGGGCGCGACCTACCAGCGGATTAATGCCAAGCCGGTCGAACAATGGGACCGGGCAAACTGGATTCGCTCGATTCGCAACGCAGACAAGATTTTTCGCTATTCCCAAGACGAAGGAAAGACCTGGTCCAAGGAGATCCTGATCTCGCCGGACACGGGATACTGGACCAGCGCGCACGACCGGCTTCTCGTCCACTCGTCGGGCCGGCTCCTGCAACCGCTGCACAGCAACCGCGCTTTCTTCGAAGGAAAGTCCGACCGCGTCGAGACCAGAGTCGCGTATTCCGATGATCAGGGCCGGACGTGGCATCTGTCGTTCGACTGGCTGGCCGTGACCGATCTGGCCCCGGGCTACATCGGTAACTACAAATCCAATTTTCACGAGGTGGCGATCGCCGAACGCGCGGATGGCTCAATCTACTTGATCGGCCGCACCTCGGCCGGCCGGCTATACTGGAGCGAGTCGCGCGACCGTGGGGAAACTTGGACCAAGCCGGCGCCCAGCCCGTTGCTCTCGCCCGAATCCCCCGCGATCGTCGCGCGGCTGCCGGGCAGCGACGACCTGGTCCTGATCTGGAATTCGCAAAGTGTGACGGACCGGAATACGCACGTCGGACAACGCCTCACCCTGGCGTCGACCGTCAGCTCTGACGGCGGCAGGACTTGGGGCGACTACCGGGAGATCATCACGATTCCGCCGAACCCCGGCAATCCCCGGCAGGGTTTTGGCAACGACCGCGTCTGCTATCCCTCAATTTATTTCGATGCGGGGTCCGCGTACATCGGTTACTGGGCGGGCGCCCGCGTGGATGGCCGGCAATACGATCAGCAGTACATGATGGTCCTGCCGGTGAGTTTTTTTACCGCCCTCCGCGAGACGCACCGGCCCGTGACCTTCACTTCCGTCAAATGAACGATTGCAGGTTTCCGACCGCCGACAGGGATATCAGCCTGGAAATCCCACATCGTGAATAACTCTTCTAAAGGGAAATATCCGTCTGGCCTGTCGCAACGGTGTTCAGAATGGCGTCAATCCTCTTTGACCGCTAATGGGATTCATCAATGGATGAATCCTTGAAAGAGTGCTGCGACCCATCGTCGCAGCCCGAAGATTGGGTGCCTGCTCATCGCAGGTCTCCCCCAGTCTGCGATAAGCAGACTCCTCACCTTGTTCCGGAGGCGATGAGCCGGAGGGGACTTGTCCAGTTTCATCCATTGATGAAACTCATTAGCGGTTCACCCGTTTTGTTTTTTCGCACCTACTCTTCGATGGTGGCGGAGCCTTGTCCGGCGATTTTCAGGTCAGCCCCGCTCCCATGAAAATCTCCGGCCTCACCATCCGCCAGATCGCCATCGATGCCGCGCCGCGCTACGGAGCGGAGGGCATTCCGCCCGGTCGACCTGCCACGTGGCATTACCCGCTCGTCGCGGTCCACACCGACGAAGGCATCGACGGTCGTACCATGGGCTATGGCAACCAGGGTGATGGTCGGGCCATCGCGTGCCTCGTGCGCGATGTGTTCTGGCCCAAAATCCGCGGCGAGAATCCGCTCGAGATCGAGCGCCTCTGGCTGAAGATCCGTCGGGCCAATCGCGATCTTTACGCGCTCAGCGACGCGATGTCGGGCATGATCGATGTCGCGTTGTGGGACATCCTCGGCCAAGTCCGGAACGCACCGATTTGCGATCTGCTGGGCCGCGCGCGCGACCGGGTGCCCGGCTATTGCACCGGCTGGTCGTTTCATCCCACGCCGGAGCGTGCCTACGAGGAGGCGCGCGAAATGAAGGCCCTCGGCTTCCAGGGATTCAAATGCCACTTCTGGAACGATCCGCAGCGCGACATCCCCTGCATCCGCGCGACCCGCGAGGCCGTCGGCCCCGACTATCCGCTGATGCAGGATCTGAACGCGCTCTACCACTTCGACGACGCGCTCAGGGTCGGCCGCGTCCTCGATGAGTTGAACTTCACGTGGTTCGAGGAACCGATTCCCGATCGCCAGACGGGAAACCTGCGCCGCCTGGCCGACGAACTGAAGACTCCGATTCTCGGCGGTGAAACCGTGACGCTCGACGAACTCGCCGAGCAGGTTCGCGTGCGGGCCTATGACATCGCGCGCGGCGACGTTTACCTCAAGGCCGGCATCACCGGCCTGATGAAGGCGTTCGAGTTTTCCGCCGCCCAGGGCATGCAACTCGAAGTGCACACCATGGCGACGCCGCTGCTCGACGTGGCCAACCTCCACTGCAATCTCGCCGCGAAAAATGGCGGCTATGCCGAGGTCATCCACCCAATCTACCGCTTCGGGCTCAAGGGTCGTCCGCTCGACATCGATGCGGACGGCTGCCTGCACGCCCCGACCGGCCCCGGTCTCGGCGTGGAACTCGACTGGGATTGGATCGACAACCACACGGTCGAGCGGATCGAGGTGAAGTGACGCCGCGCCGGGTTGTTCGCCGAATGCCTTCCACTCCACAGTATGCTTTTCCGCTGGAGCCGGTGGCGCCCGCCGACGCCGCGCACTCGCGGCGCAGTGAAGCAAGTTTCGTGGAGTTGCGCGACGGCACCGTGTTGCTGGCCTACGGGCGCCACACGGGCCCGAACGACCCAGGCTATGCCCGATTGCGGGACGAACGCATTGTCCGCTACGGCGGCGGTTCGGCGATCGAACGCGACAACGATTTCGGTGAAATCGTCGCCGTGCGGCTTGATTCCCAGGGCCGGCGCGTCACCGCAGAGCGCGTGCTGGTGCCGGCGCCGGCCGACGGACTCAACGCGATGTCGCCCGCATTGCGCCGGCTGCCTGACGGTCGCCTCGGGATGCTCTACAGCCATCGCGAAAGCCCCCGCCTGGCGTCGCGGAGGTTCGTCTCTTCACGCGACGACGGCGAGACGTGGTCCGAACCGGTGGTCGTCGCCGAGGGCGGCTACAAGACCGGCTGCCATGATCGCTTCTCGATTCTTTCGGACGGGCGGCTGATCGCGCCGTGCCACGGCGGCGATGATTTCGATTCGCACTACCGCAAGATTTGGGTCGCGTGGTCCGATGATCGCGGCGAGACGTGGCAAACGGGCGCCGCGATCGAGACACCCAAGGTCTCGTGGCCCGATGCTCGCTTCATGGAATCGGGCTGCAACGAGCCCGGGGTGGCCGAGCGCGCCGACCGATCGCTGCTCATGACGATGCGCACTGCCATGGGCACGCAGTTCGGCAGCGAATCATTCGATCGCGGCGAAACCTGGACCTCGCCGCGCACCCTCGAGGTGTCGAGCCCGAGCGCGCCGGCGCACCTTTCACGACTGCCGGACTCTGACGGTCTGCTGCTCGTCTGGACGCCCAATTATGACGCCCGGGCCCCGATGAACGGCCACCGCCACACGTTGCTCGCGGGCATCAGCACCGACGGCGGGCGCTCCTGGCCCCACGCGCGCCGCCGGGTTCTCGTTCATGATCCCTCGCGCAACACCGACTACCCGGCGGTGCTTTTCCGTGGCAATGAGGTGTGGATCGCCGTGCGCCAGTCCGACGACCCACGTGTGATCCAGGGCCGCATGTCAACGTGCCTGGTGCGCGTGCCGGTGGCATGGCTCACGGGCCAGTTGGCCAATTGAACCATGCTGATTAATCCTGCGTTTTTGTCATCCATTAGATGACAAGTCGCAAACCCGGGCCGTTGGCGTGGGCTGAAACATGACGCGCCTTTGGCGCCTGGAAGGTTCGATCGGTCCGCGCAGCGAACTGTACCTACGAACGCTCCACCAAGACAAGTTTTGGCACCGACGGTAGGAAACAGCGTTGTCGCGATCCGAGGTGGGCCGTGCGCTCCGCGCGCGGCCTTTCTCCCGGTAGGTCGCTCGTTCCACCCGGAAGGCCGCGCGCGGAGCGCCTGGCCCACCCTTGAGCAGTGGCTGTTTCTTGAGAGGAGGCCGCGCCTCGTTAGATCTGCGTCTCCACGACCCAGATCGGACACGGACCGCGACCCATGCCGTGATAATAGAACACCAGTGCCCGCCGGCCCTCCATCGGGAGCAGCCACGCGTAACCGAAATCGGTGTTCTGGTCGCCCGCGATCTTCGGGAGTTCGACCAACGTGCGATCGTGCTTGAAGACGAGGGTCCGCGCGTCCCCCCGCCAGAGCTGCGCCGTACCAGGCAGCGGACGCTCAAAGGTCACGGCGATCAGCTCGTCGGCGCGGTGCGGGTTCACCATCGCAAAGGGATGTGCGAGGCTGGTCGCGTGCGGGTTCAACGCCGTGAGGTTCAACAGATCCGTTTTCCAGGTCCTTCCCCAGTCGTCCGACACGGAGATGAACTGCCGCGCATTGGCAGGGCCACGTCCGCGAATGAAAACCAGCAGGCGGTCGCCCGAGCGCACCAGCACGGGCTCGCCGGCGTTGAGATTGTTGACCATGGCCGGCTCACCCCACGTCCGTCCGTCGTCCTCCGACACCGACTGCCAGATGCCAACCGTATTGGGCTTCGAACCCGCGCGATAGTGGCCCGTCACCATGAGCTTTTTTCCCGGCAATTGCACGATGGTGCCGGTGGACGATCCGGTCTTGTTTGGACCGAGGGCGGAGGTGTCGACGGGTTTCCACGTCCGGCCGCCATCGGTCGAGCGCCAGCCATAGATGTGATTCGAGTTGGCGCTGTGACCGTGGGCGAGCAGGAGCACCGCGCCGTCATGGGCGATCCCGAGCGCCATGTTGCCGCTGTTGCCGTATTCCTGGCCCGGACCGAATTCCTTGAGGACGTTGGGCGCGGAAAACGTTTTGCCTCCGTCGCTCGAGACCGAGACCGCCGGGCAGCTCTCGCTGCCGTGGTGGGTGCCGGCGAGGTAACCGAGCACGATCGTGCCGTCGGCGGTGCGCACGGCCTTGGGCCACGCGAGGTGTTCGAAGCGCCGGTTTTCCGGCGGTGCGATCGCGATGCGCACGCGATCCCCATTCGGCGCGCGACCGGCCCAAGCTGGCGCCGGCTCTGAAGCCAACGACACCAGAGGCAGGGCAAGAAGCAGGGCGGATATCGAGGGTTTCATGGGAAGAACAGAAAACTGCAACATGGAGAGCGGATGAGGAGGATAGCGTTGCCGAAGCGGACGCGAGGATGAGTCAGATATGGTGGCACCACGGAAAGGCCACTTGTTTGAGAGTTACTCGATACGGCCGGACTCGCCGTACTTGCGGACCAGCCGCACCCGCATGCACTACCGCCCTCTCGGCCGCACCGGTCTTAACGTTTCCGTCCTGGGCTTCGGCACCGGCACGCGTTTCGGGCAAAAACGCAACCAGACCCAGGCGCAAGCCACGCTTCTGGTCCGCACGGCGCTGGATCTGGGCGTCAACTACATCGACACGGCGCCGATGTACCTCGAAGCGGAGGCCATGCTGGGCGGAGCGCTCGCCGGCGTGCCCCGCAAGCGGTACATTGTCGCCACGAAATTCTTCCCGATGCATGATGGCGGCGTTCCCATCACACCCGCCGAACTTCGCCTGTCGGTGGAGTGCAGCCTGCGACGTCTCCACGTCGAAACGATCGACATCCTGCAGCTGCACGGGCTGCGGCCACATTGGCTCGAGCCCGTGATGGCCGCTCTCGGCGCCGAACTCGAAGCCCTCCGCGCCGAGGGGAAATACCGTTTCCTCGGCGTGGCCGAGACCATCGTCGCGGATCCGCGCCACGAGATGGTGCCCCGGGCCGCACCGACCGGTCGATTTGCGATGGCGCTCGTGGCGTACCCGTTGCTGAGCCCTTGGGCCGAGACAACGGCGCTCCCGGCGTGTGCGTACCACGGCCTCGGTGCGATCGCGATGGTCGCGGTCGGTCGCGCCTTGCGCGCACCGGCGCACCTGGCGCGACTGCTGCAGGCGGCGCGCGCGCGCGGCGAGCCCGGCGCATCCGATTTGCCCGCCGAGAATCCCCTCGACTGGCTGCTGGACGGCCACGCGCCCACCCTCGCAGCGGCCGGCTACCGTTTCGCCGTCGCGCATCCGGCAATCGCGTCGGTCCTCGCCGGCACGCTCAGCATCGACCACCTCCGGGCCAACATTGCGGCGGTCTGCGCCCCGCCAATGCCGGCGGATCAACTCAGCCGTCTGCGACAGGTGTTTCTCCGCACGGATCCGGAGCACTGGAGGCCGTACGATCTGTAATGGGAGCATCAAGCCGCAGCCAATAACTGCCGCTCGGAAACAATGGTGCTGCGCGCAGCCGTGGTGGCCCTCTTGGAAACCAACCTATTTGG